>NZ_LFCS01000001.1:0-359973 GCF_001887375.1 Aeromonas sp. SCS5 | reverse complement strand
AGGGGGGGGGGGGGGGGGGCAGGCAGAGTTGGTTGTGGTGCTGGGGCTTTGAGTGTCAGTTCGGGTGTCCACTCGTTGCCAAGCTTGAGCGGAACTATCACCACGCCGGCAGGATCATCTGGCTGGCTGGTCAGGTGCAGCGGGATCTGCCAGCGGGTCAACTGCTGCACCGGGGTGGATACCCGACTCATGGTGACTCTGCCCACGGCGAACTGGCGTAGCAGCGGCGTGATCTCTAGCTCATTGCCCTGACGTACGCCATCCGCCTCGATCACCAGCAACCAGTCTGCCGGGGTGGCACCGGGTAGCAATTCGGCCCGTGGCTGTGCCCAGCTTGGGAGACTCAACATCACAAGCAGTAGCCAGCAGAGCGTGTGCTGCTTCACCATGGCTCTTCTACCTTTATGAGCTCACGGCGCAGCGCCTCTTTGCGCAGCCGCTGTTCCAGCAAAAGCACTGGCGGCGCAGGGGGCAGGGGGACCGCATCGACCGGTGTCTGTTCTGGCTTGCTGGATGCGTTGCTGAGCGTCGCCTCTGCATGGGCTGTCGACTCACCACCTTGCAGTAGCGATAGGTTGTAGAGGGCATCCTCATGGTTTGGTTCAAGGGCCAGTGTGGCCAGATAGGCCTCTTTGGCTGCGGCCAGTTCTCCCAATTGGACCAGCGCATTGCCTAGGTTGTAGTGGGCGGTCGCGCTTGTTTCCTGCTCGTAGGCCGAGACGGCTTGCCGATAATCGCCAGCCCGATACCAGGCGTTGCCGCGCCATACCGGGTTGCTGAATGTGCTGGCTGCCAGCCGGTACTCTCCCCTCAGATAGGCTTGCATCGCCTGCTCGTCTGGTGATGGCGGGAGGGGGGAGGCTTGCGTCGGGGCTGGCGCCAGCAGTGACCAGCCGATGGTTATTGCAATGAGCAGTTGGGTTCCCACTCGGGCAAGCAGCGCTAGGGGCAGTAGCGGCAACAGCAGCCAGGGGCCGAGATCGCGCGGCGCCGGGGCGAGCGCCACCGTAGTGGTCGGCAGCGGGGCAAAACGGGGAGGCTCGCTACCCAGCCACTGCAGTTCGCCACCCAGCTTGCGCGCCAGGGTTGCCATGGCTTCGCTCTGTGGCGCGGCCAGCTGGGCTGGGGTGCGTGTGGCAAAACCCAGTTCATTGGCCGGAATGGGTGGCATGGCCGCTGGTTCTGCACTGCTGGCAAGGAGAATATCGAGTCGTGGGCTATTGCTGTTGTGACAGAAAAGGCTCTCCTGACAGGGCCACTGCGCGGCAATCTCATCCATCTGTTTGTTACTCAGGCCGTCGGTGATGAGCAGCAGACGAGCCTGCTCACCGGGGGCAATCTGTTTCATGGCAAGGGCGATGGCCCGCGCGGGGTTACTGCCTTGCAACGGCATGATGTCGGGGCGCAGATCGGGCAGCAGCAGGGCGATGGCTTGATGATCCCGGGTGGGGGGCATGGCGAGATAGGCGTCGCCAGCGTAGAGAACGAGCGCAATCCGGACGTTGTTGGCAGTGCCAAGCAGTTGCTGAAGTTGCAGCCTGACCCGAGTAGCACGATCGGGTTTTAGGTCGGTGGCCTGCATTGAGCGGGAGAGATCCAGGATCCAGATATCGAGCGGCGCGGCCGGTTGCGCTTGCCACTCACTGCGCAGGGCGGGGCCGCTGAGTGCCAGAATGACCGGCAGCGTCGCCAGCCAGAGCCAAGGACTAGCCGGTTTAGCTTCTGCCAACAGGTAGGCGCGCATGGCCGGAGCCAGCATGGGGGGCTGGCGACGACGCCGCCATCCCTGCCAGAGCCAGGGGATAAGCATCAGTAGCCATAGCGGCCTGAGCAGGATCAGATCCATCGTCTCACTCTCAGCAGCAGGGCACGGGTAAATCGGTTATCTACCCCACCATGGCCTGCGGGCAGCAGTAACAACGCACAGGCCAGCGCCAGCGGCCAGGGATAAAGGTCTGTCACCGGTTGATAGTGGGCGACGGGATGGGCAATGGGTTCCAGCTGGTTGATGGCCTCGTTGATCGCCTCCAGATCGTTCTGGCTGCGGGCGCGAAAATAGCGCCCATTGCCAATTTGGGCCAGCTGCTTGAGCAGGGGCTCATCAAGCTCGCTGCTGGGATCGCTCTGATCTGCGCCAGCGTCATTGAAAGGCTGCACAAAGGTATCGGGGTCGGCTCCGACCCCCAGGGTGTAGATACGTATCCCCTGCGCTGCAGCGAGTTTGGCCTCTTGCTCCGGATCGGCACTGCCTGCGGTATTGCGCCCATCGGTTACCAGCAGCAGCGCCGTCGGACGACCCCGCTCGGCATGCTGGCGTGCCAGCAGGAGCGCTTCACCGAGGGCGGTGGTACGGCCAACCAGATCAAAATCGAGTTCGTCGCTCAATGTCAGCAGTGCCGGGATCTCCTGAGTCAGGGGAGAGAGCAGGTAGGCGTGATCGGCAAAGACGACCAGCGCGATCCGATCGCCGGCGCGCTGGGCGATCAATCTCTTGATTTGCTGGCGAACCGCCGTCAGGCGCGCCAGCTGCTCGCCGCTATCGAGCATATCCGGGGTGCGCATGCTGTCCGAGAGATCGACCGCCAGCAGCAGATCACGGCTCCCCTGATAGCGCACCACCGGCTCTTCCCACCACTGGGGACGGCAGAGCGCCGCAATCAGGGCGCACCAGATAAGCCCGGCTCGCCATAAAGACATACCTGCATGGGCGCGCAGCAGGGGAAAGCCGGGGTGGGCAAGATAACCGTGGCGCAGGGGCGGCAGGCCGAAGCGCACCAGCAATGGTAGTACCAGCGCGAGCGCAAACCAGGGCCAGGCAAGGGTCATCGGTTTCCCCTTGTTCGGCTCTTGCTCGCCTGTCGTGGCTTGTACAGAAAATAGGTACGTCCCCAGCGGTAATAGTTCTGTTTAAGCTGCTCGCTCTGTTCGTGGTCGGGTGACTGATTGCCATAAAGCCAGCTGCTCCAGTGGTGGGCAAACTGGCTGAAGCGGGTATTACCCTGACGATCCAGAAACGCGAGCCACTCCTCTCCCTGCAGCAGGCGAGACTCGGGCCAGCGATGCAGCGCCTCCTGGCGCAGGTGATCCTGGATGCGGTTGACCAGCAGTTGTGGATCGCCCTCCAGCTGCCTGCACCAGCGCCTGTATTGCCGTACTCGCATTGCCAATCTGATGATCAGCACCAGTAGCAAAACGAGGATCAGGAGCCATAGCAGAGCTTGTAAACGGGGATCGAGGAGTTGCTCGCCAACCTCGGGGCCTGGATGAATGTCCCGGATCCTGTCCTTCAGCAGGGCGTTCAGGGGCGCGGTAATGGCCTCTGATGCCGGACTGCTGGTCAGGAGTGGCGCTATCCCTGATGACATAACCCCTCCTGCCACTGTTGTTGCAGCGTCTGGCCGTTATCGAGCAGGTAGAGGCGCTGTACCAGCGGCAGCAGCTGTTGCCTGCCCAGTTGCAGTTGCTGCTCGGCCGCCTGCTGGTAGCGATGGGAAAAACCGCTGTGCTGTCCATCGAGCCAACCCTGATAGGGGGCTGAAGCCCGGTTGATGGCTACCGGCAGCAAACCGCTTGGTGGCAGCACGGCTTCCAGCGGATCACGGATCTGCCAGTAGTGAATATCGTGACGCCGCGAAAGTTGCTGCAGCCGCTGGCAGAGCGCTGATTCACAGGGGCGGTGATCGGTAATGACGGTCAATCTGGCGCCATGGGGGAGTGCCGTTTGTCCGAGAGTATCGGCCAGTGTCTGGGAAAGTGGCTGGCGGGCCAGCCCCTGCCGGTAGTGATGGCAAAGGGATTCGAGCAGCGGCAGCACGTTGCCCCGCTGGCTCTGGCGATGGGGGAAAATCCCATGGCAAATCAGGGTGTTGTGCTGTTTCTCATGTCGCCAGATAAGGGCGGCCGCCAGCTCGCAGCCAAGGCGAGCCTTGAGCTGCATGGTGGAGCCGAAATACATGGCGGGGGAGAGATCGAGCAGCAGCCAGTGCGCCTGATCCTGCTCTTCACGATATAGACGGGTGTAAGGGCGCCCAAGGCGCGCCGTCACCCGCCAGTCGATATGACGAACCTCATCACCCGCCTGATAGGCGCGCAGCTCGCGAAAGGTGAGCCCGGGAGTGCGCCCCGGTTTGCCACGCTCGGTGCTGCTTCTGCCCGCGCGGGGGGACATCTTTGCCTTGGCCCAGTAGCGGATCTTGAGCAGCTGTGGCAGCGACAGGGCGATATCGGGATGGAGGTCCGGCGCTAGGGACATGGCACCTGATCCAGCAGCTGGGCGATCAGGGTGTCGTTATCCAGATTGTCCGCTAGGGCCTGATAGCTTGGGATAAGGCGGTGACGGAGCACCGGATAGGCTTGCAGCTGGATATCTTCCGGCAGCACGAAATCCCGTCCCGCCAGCCAGGCGCGGGCACGGGCTGTACGGGCCAGTGCAAGCGTGGCTCTCGGGCTTGCCCCCACCGCGAGCAGCGGTTCAATGGCAGGGCAGAGGCCGCTACCGGGGCGGGTAGCGCAGACCAGCTCTACCAGATAGTGTTCAAGCCTGCTCTGCATGCTGACCGCCAGCACTTCGCTGCGAGCACCTTGCAAGGCGCTCTGGCTCAGGGTCACTGGCGCTGCGCCAAGCTGTTCGCCACCGGCATTGAGCTGCAAGATGGCGAGCTCCATGGCCGGGCTCGGATAATCGACTATCAGCTTGAGCAAAAAACGGTCGAGCTGTGCTTCCGGCAGGGGATAGGTTCCCTCCTGCTCGATGGGGTTCTGGGTGGCGGCCACCATAAAGAGCGGCGGCAGGCGCCAACTCTTTTTGCCCACGGTAATTTGGTGTTCTGCCATCGCCTCCAGCAGCGCAGATTGCACCTTGGCCGGCGCCCGGTTGATCTCGTCCGCCAGTATCAGATGATTGAACAGGGGGCCGGGCTGGAATACAAAACTGGCATCCTGCGGGTGAAACACCTCGCTGCCGGTCAGATCTGCCGGGAGCAGGTCAGGGGTGAACTGGATGCGAGCAAAACGCCCCTCGACAGCGCCAGCAAGCGCCTTGACGGCACGGGTTTTGGCAAGGCCGGGAGCGCCTTCGATTAATACATGTCCTTCACATAACAGGGCGATCAACAGCCCTTCGATGAGCTCATCCTGACCCAGAATTTGACTGGCAAGATAGTCCCTCAGTTGTTTGAACTCCGCCGCTGCCATGCGATAAACCCGTTGTTTTTATGGAAGTTGATCTTTTTATACTCCACTTGAGCCACAAGGGCGAGTGAAGGGCGCCAGCCTTGCTGAATTTAGTTTCAATCAGCTGTATGAAACTTGTGATTGGATTGTTAAGATGTGGCGCAGTGAGGTCAGACCTCTCCCTTATAAACCCAAGGAGCCAGGATGAAACAGCCATTGAAACTGACGACTCGCCAGGGCGAACGGATTGCCGTCGTGGCGGGGCTGCGCACCCCATTCGCCAAGCAGGCGACCGCCTATCATGGCGTCCCTGCGGTGGATCTCGGCAAGCTGGTGGTGAGCGAGATGCTCGCCCGCACCGATCTCGACCCCAAGCTTATTGACCAGCTGGTGTTTGGCCAGGTGGTTCAGATGCCGGAAGCCCCCAACATTGCCCGTGAAATCGTGCTCGGCACCGGCATGAGCGTCAACACCGATGCCTATAGCGTCTCTCGTGCCTGCGCCACCAGTTTTCAGGCGGTGGCCAACGTCACCGAATCCATCATGGCCGGTACGGTAGATATCGCTATTGCCGGTGGTGCTGACTCCTCTTCCGTGCTGCCTATCGGAGTGAGTAAGAAGCTGGCTCGCGCTCTGGTGGATCTCAACAAGGCACGCAATCTGCAGCAGCGTTTCAATATTCTGCGTCAGCTGCGGGTCAAGGATCTGCTGCCGGTGCCGCCTGCGGTGGCGGAATATTCCACCGGCCTCTCCATGGGGCAGACCGCCGAGCAGATGGCCAAGAGCCACCAGATCAGCCGCGAAGCGCAAGATGCGCTGGCGCACCGCTCCCATACCCTGGCTGCGCAAGCATGGGCCGAGGGCAAGCTCAGCGGCGAGGTGTTTACCACCCATGTACCGCCCTACAAGTCGCCGCTCGAGCGGGACAACAATATCCGTGAAAGCTCCGATCTGGCGAGCTACGCCAAGCTCAAGCCGGTCTTTGATCGGATTCATGGCACAGTGACTGCCGCCAATGCCACCCCGCTTACCGACGGCGCCGCTGCCGTGCTGCTGATGCGGGAAGGGCGAGCCAAAGAGCTGGGTCTCGAGCCGCTTGGCTATATCCGCAGCTTCGCTTTTTCGGCCATCGATGTGTGGCAGGACATGCTGATGGGCCCCTCCTATGCCACGCCGCTGGCGCTGGACAGAGCCGGCATCACGCTCAGCGATCTCACCTTGATCGACATGCACGAAGCCTTTGCCGCCCAGACCTTGGCCAACCTCAAGATGTTTGCAAGCCACGAGTTTGCCCGTGACAAGCTGGGCCGCGATCAGGCCATCGGCGAGGTGGACATGGAGAAGTTCAACGTCCTCGGTGGTTCGCTGGCCTATGGCCACCCCTTTGCCGCGACCGGTGCGCGGATGATCACCCAGACCCTGCATGAGCTGCGTCGTCGTGGTGGGGGATTGGGACTCAACACCGCCTGTGCGGCGGGTGGATTGGGCGTGGCTATGGTGTTGGAGGTTGAATAATGAGCGCTAAGACTTTTTCCCTGGATGTTCGCCATGATGGCATTGGCATTCTCACCATGGATGTGCCGGGCGAGAGCATGAATACCCTGAAAGCCGCCTTTGTGGAGGAGATCCGCACCGTGCTGGCCGAGGTGAAACGCAACAAGGATTTGATCGGTCTGGTGATCACCTCCGGCAAGAAGGATTCCTTCATCGCCGGAGCCGACATCACCATGCTGGCCGCCTGCGCCAGTGCCAAGGATGCCGAGACCCTGTCGCGGGAAGGGCAGGTTATCTTTGCCGAGATCGAGTCATTGACCATCCCGGTGATCGCCGCTATTCACGGCCCTTGCCTCGGCGGCGGGTTGGAGCTGGCGCTGGCCTGTCATGGCAGAGTTGTGACCGATCACGGCAAAACCGTGCTGGGTCTGCCCGAGGTACAACTTGGTCTGCTGCCAGGATCCGGTGGTACCCAGCGCCTGCCGCGCCTTATCGGGGTGGCCAAGGCGCTTGATCTGATGCTGACCGGCAAGCAGGTGCGCGCCAAGCAGGCCAAAAAGTTGGGGCTGGTGGACGATGTGGTACCGCCTTCGATCCTGCTGGATGCCGCCATCAAGTTGGCCAAGAAGGGCAAGCCCCGCCACGAGTTGAAGCGGGATCTGCAGGGCAAGCTGCTGGAGACCAACAAGCTTGGCCGCAAGGTGCTGTTCGATCAGGCACGCAAAGGGGTGATGAGCAAGACGCGTGGTAACTACCCCGCGCCGGAGCGGATCCTGGACGTGGTGCGCATCGGTGTGGAGGAGGGGATGCAGGCTGGCCTCGCCGCCGAGTCCCGCCACTTCGGCGAGCTGGTTATGACGGTCGAGTCTGCTGCCCTGCGTTCTATCTTCTTTGCCACCACGGAAATGAAGAAAGAGGTCACCTATCAGGGGGCCGAGCCGCGCAAGGTGGGTCACGCGGCCGTGCTGGGTGGTGGTCTGATGGGGGGCGGCATCGCATTCGTCACCGCCACCAAGGCGGGCGTACCGGTGCGGATCAAGGATGTGGCAAGCGCCGGGATCGGCAATGCCATGCGCTACAGCTACGACATTCTGGCCAAGAAACTCAAGCGCCGTCATATCCTGCGCAGTGAGCTTGAGAAGCAGATGAGCTTGCTGACCGGTACTCTGGACTACTCCGGTTTCCACCGGGTCGACATGGTGGTGGAGGCGGTGTTTGAAGATCTCAATCTCAAACACCAGATGGTGAAGGATGTGGAGCGTGAGTGTGGTGAACACACAGTGTTTGCCTCCAATACATCGTCACTGCCCATCAACCAGATAGCTTCAGTGGCGAGCCACCCCGAGCGGGTTATCGGGTTGCACTACTTCAGTCCGGTCGACAAGATGCCGCTGGCTGAGATCATCCCCCACGCCGGCACCAGTGCCGAGACGGTCGCCACCACTCTGGCCTTTGCCCGCGCACAGGGCAAAACGCCTATCGTGGTGAAGGACGAAGCCGGTTTCTACGTCAACCGCATCCTCGCTCCCTACATGAACGAAGCAGCACGTCTGGTGCTGGAAGGGGAGCCGGTAGAGGTGCTGGATAGCGCGTTGCTCGACTTCGGTTTCCCGGTTGGTCCCATCACATTGCTCGACGAAGTGGGCATCGATGTGGGGGCCAAGATCTCCCCCATCCTCGAAAAAGAGCTGGGTGGCGAGCAGTTCCAGGCACCCAAGGCGTTCGACAAGCTGCTGCAAAACGATCGCAAGGGGCGCAAGAACGGCAAGGGCTTCTACCTCTATGGCAAGGCAGCCAAAGGTAAGAAGAAGGTGGATGAGAGCGTCTACAATGTGCTGGGGATCAAGCCGGTGGCCAAACTTGCCAAACAGGAGATTGCCGAGCGTTGTGTGCTGCTGATGCTCAATGAAGCGGCCATGACCCTTGACAGTGGCGTGGTGGCATCGGCCCGTGACGGCGATATCGGTGCCATCTTCGGTATCGGTTTCCCGCCCTTCCTCGGTGGCCCGTTCCGCTATATGGACAAGCTCGGTATTGACCATCTGGTTGGCCGTCTGGAGTATTACCAGAAGCGCCATGGTGATCGGTTCGCTCCCTGTGCCCGTCTCAAGGCGATGGCCGCGGAGCTGCAAACCTTCTACTGATAACCGCTGCAGATTGATCGCAAGCCAAAGAGGCCCGCACACCATGCGGGCCTCTTTCTATGTTGTGGTTTGTACGGGTTATTCAGGTGGTGCTGCGATGATGCAGGCAGAGGCGAAGGCCGAAAAAATGGCCCACCGAAGTGGGCCATTTGCGAGGTTGCATGGTTCAGATACCCGGCTTACGCTCCGGGCAGCGGCCGATGATATCTGCAGGCAGATCACCGTTATCCTGCTCCAGCACCACGTCGAATCCCCACAGCTGATGCAGGTGTTTGAGCACCTCATGGCGTGAGTCGCCAAGGGGTATGCGGTTGTGGGGGACATAGCGCAGGGTAAGGGAACGATCCCCTTTTACTGCCACATTGTAGACCTGAATATTGGGCTCCAGATTGCTCAGGTTGTACTGGGCTGACAGGGTATTGCGCACCTGACGATAGCCTTCGTCATTGTGAATGGCGGAGACCTTCAGATAGTTCTTCAGATCGTCGTCATCAATGGCGAACAGCTTCATGTCGCGCATCACCTTGGGACTCAGGAACTGGCTGATAAAGCTCTCGTCCTTGAAGTTCTGCATGGCAAAATGCAGTGTATCCACCCAGTTGCTGCCGGCATAGTCGGGGAACCAGTATCTGTCCTCCTCAGTCGGGTTCTCGCAGATGCGGCGCAGGTCGGTAAACATGGCAAACCCCAGCGCATAGGGGTTGATCCCCGAGTAGTAACGACTGTTGTAAGCCGGTTGATAGACCACATTGGTGTGGCTGTGCAGCACCTCCATCATGAAGCGATCGCTCAGCTTGCCCTCGTCATAGAGGTGATTGAGGATGGTGTAGTGCCAGAAGGTGGCCCACCCCTCGTTCATCACTTGGGTCTGCTTTTGCGGATAGAAATACTGACTGATCTTGCGCACGATGCGCACTATCTCGCGCTGCCAGGGCTCCAGCAAGGGGGCATTCTTCTCGATGAAATAGAGAATGTTCTCCTGAGGTTCGGCAGGGTAGCGTCTATCTTCCACCCCAGCAGCTTTATGCTGCTTGGGCAGGGTACGCCACAGCTCGTTGACCTGAGTCTGCAGATAGTCTTCCCGCGCCTTCTGACGCCGTTTCTCCTCGGCCATCGAGATCTTCTGGGGACGCTTGTAGCGATCGACCCCGAAGTTCATCAGGGCATGGCAGGAGTCGAGCAACTGCTCCACCGCTTCTATACCGTGCTTCTCTTCACACTGGGTGATGTAGTTCTTGGCGAACAGCAGGTAGTCGATGATGGAGGAGGCATCGGTCCAGGCCTTGAACAGGTAGTTGTTCTTGAAGAAGGAGTTGTGACCGTAGCAGGCGTGGGCCATCACCAGTGCCTGCATCGGCATGGTGTTCTCCTCCATCAGGTAGGCGATGCAGGGATCCGAGTTGATGACGATCTCGTAGGCCAGTCCCATTTGGCCGCGTTTGTAGTTGCGCTCGGTATGGATAAAGCGCTTGCCGAACGACCAGTGCTGATAGCCGATGGGCATGCCGACGCTGGAGTAGGCATCCATCATCTGCTCGGCGGTGATCACCTCGATCTGGTTGGGGTAGGTATCCAGCTTGTAGAAACGGGCGACCCGGGCGATCTCCTGGTGATAGGTCTCCAGCAGATCGAAGTTCCAGTCAGGCCCATCATCCAGTGGCGCTACACGTTTTTCAGTTTCGATCATGTGACCTCCTCACGCCGCTTGCTTCTTGAACAGCTCCCGGAATACCGGATAGATATCCTCAACCTTGCGAATATGCTCCATCGCAAAGTGGGGGAACTGGCTGGCCACTGATTCATACTCGTGCCACAGGGTCTGGTGGGCACGGGTGGTGATTTCGATGTAGGAGTAGTAGCGCACCCTTGGCATGATGTCCCGCGCCAGAATTTCCCGGCATTGCGGTGAATCATCTGCCCAGTTGTCACCATCCGACGCCTGCGCCGCATAGATATTCCACTGGTTGGCCGGGTAACGCTCGTTGATGATGTCATTCATCATCTTGAGCGCACTGGAGACGATGGTACCGCCAGTCTCCTGGGAGTAGAAGAACTCGTGCTCGTCCACCTCCTTGGCCTGGGTGTGGTGGCGGATATAGACCACCTCTACGTTCTTGTAGGTCCGGCTCAGGAACAGATAGAGCAGGATATAGAAACGCTTGGCCATCTCCTTGGTGGCCTGATCCATGGAGCCCGAGACGTCCATCAGACAGAACATCACCGCCTGACTGGAAGGGATGGGCCGTTTGACGAAGTTGTTGAACTTGAGATCAAAGGTGTCGATAAATGGCACCGCATCGATACGCCGTTTCAGCTCGCGGATCTCCTTCTCGAGCTGGGCAATTTCGGCAAAGTGTTCGTTGGGATCGGCGGCCAGCAGAGCCAGTCGCTCTTCCAGTTCATGCAACTGGCGCTTTTTGCCAGCTTGCAACGCCATACGCCGTGCCAGCGAGTTTTGCAGGGAACGCACCACGTTGATATTGGCGGGCACCCCGTTGGAGGTGTAGCCCGCCCGATAGGTTTTGACTTCCATCAGCTGATTGAGCTGGGTTTTCTGCAGCCTGGGCAGCTCCAGATCTTCAAACAGCAGATCGAGATACTCATCCTTGGAGATTTGGAACACGAAATCATCGGCTCCTTCCCCCTGATTGGATGCCTGCCCCTCGCCAGAACCCTGTCCGCCGCCCCCTCCTTTGGGGCGGTCAATCTTGTCGCCGGAGACGAATTGATCATTGCCGGGATGCACCATCTCCCGTTTACCGCCTTGCCCCTGATGAAAATGGGGCTCGCCGATGTCCTTGGTCGGGATGCTGATGCTCTCGCCCTTGTCTACGTCCTGAATGCTGCGCTTGGAGACAGCATCAGAGACCGCTTGTTTTATCTGCTTCTTGTAACGGCGGATGAAGCGCTGCCGATTGACAGCGCTTTTGTTTTTGCCGTTGAGCCTGCGGTCGATAAAATGCGCCATAACTCCCCCTTGAACAGTCAGGGTCAGGATGACTTGCGTACCCTGAGATACCATTCGGAGAGCAGTCGCACCTGTTTGCGGGTGTAGCCTTTCTCCATCATCCGTTCGACAAAGTTATCGTGCTTCTTCTGCTCCTCGGCCGAGGTTTTGCTGTTGAAGGAGATAACCGGCAGCAGCTCTTCCGTGTTGGAGAACATCTTCTTCTCGATCACGGTGCGCAGCTTCTCGTAACTGGTCCAGTTGGGGTTACGGCCTGCATTGTTAGCCCGGGCACGCAGCACGAAGTTGACGATTTCGTTACGGAAATCTTTCGGGTTGCTGATCCCGGCGGGTTTTTCAATCTTCTCCAGCTCGCTGTTGAGGGACGCTCTGTCAAACAGTTGGCCGGTTTCGGGGTCACGGTACTCCTGATCCTGGATCCAGAAGTCGGCGTAGGTGACGTAGCGATCGAAGATGTTTTGGCCGTACTCGGAGTAGGACTCGAGATAAGCGGTCTGAATCTCCTTGCCGATGAACTCCACATAGCGCGGGGTCAGATAACCCTTGATGAACTCAAGGTAGCGATCGTGCAGCTCTTGCGGGAACTGCTCGCGCTCGATCTGCTGCTCCAGCACATAGAAGAGGTGCACCGGGTTGGCGGCCACTTCCGCGTGGTCGAAGTTGAAGACGCGTGAGAGGATCTTGAACGCAAAGCGGGTAGAGAGACCATTCATCCCCTCGTCCACACCGGCGTAGTCGCGATACTCCTGATAGCTCTTCGCCTTTGGATCGGTGTCTTTGAGGCTTTCGCCATCATAGACCCGCATCTTGGAGTAGATGCTGGAGTTTTCGGGTTCTTTCAGCCGTGACAGCACCGAGAACTGGCCCAGCAACTCGAGGGTACCCGGGGCGCACTTGGCCTCGGTCAGCTCGCTGTTGACCAGCAGCTTCTCGTAGATCTTCACTTCTTCGGAGACGCGCAGGCAGTAAGGCACCTTGACGATGTAGACCCGGTCGAGGAAGGCCTCGTTGTTCTTGTTGTTGCGGAACTGCTGCCACTCGGATTCGTTGGAGTGAGCCAGCAAGATGCCGTCAAAGGGGAGGGCTGAGAGCCCTTCTGTACCGTTGTAGTTCCCCTCCTGAGTTGCAGTAAGCAGCGGGTGCAGCACCTTGATGGGCGCTTTGAACATCTCCACAAACTCCATCACACCCTGGTTTGCTTTACACAGTGCACCGGAGTAGGAGTAGGCATCGGCGTCATCCTGGGCGAAGTGCTCCAGCATGCGGATATCGACCTTGCCGACCAGTGAGGAGATGTCCTGGTTGTTGTCATCACCGGGTTCAGTCTTGGCGATGGCGATTTGATCGAGGATGGAAGGGTTGACCTTCTCCACCTTGAACTTGGTGATGTCGCCACCAAACTCGTGCAGACGTTTGGCAACCCAGGGGGACATGATGGGGCGCAGATAACGGCGCGGAATGCCGTACTCTTTTTCCAGGATTTCGCCATCCTCTTCGATGTCAAACAGACAGAAGGGGTGATCGTTGACCGGTGAGCCCTTGATGCGATAGATAGGCACCTTCTGCATCAGGGATTTGAGTTTTTCTGCCAGCGAGGATTTACCGCCGCCAACAGGGCCCAACAGATAGAGGATCTGTTTCTTCTCCTCCAGCCCCTGGGCGGAGTGTTTGAGGTAGGAGACAATCTGCTCGATCGCCTCTTCCATACCGTAGAAATCTTTGAATGCCGGATAGCGTGCCACGACGCGGTTGGAGAAAAGCCGGCTCAGTCTGGGGTTGGCAGAGGTGTCTACCATCTCAGGTTCACCGATGGCGGTCAGCAGACGTTCGGCCGCAGAGGCGTAGCAGGCTTTGTCCTGCTTGCACATATCCAGAAACTCCTGGATGGTGTACTCCTCTTCCCTTGCCTTTTCGTATCGCTGTTGGTAGTGCTCGAAGATGCCCATAACTTTGCCCTCGTTATAGTCGCTTGCCCTGAAAAAGTTGGATGACTGCTTTTGTGTTGTTTGCAATGTTAAGCCTAGTCAACAGCCCCCAGTAATCCATCAAGGTCGATTGGTTAAATGCGGAGGAAACCTGCCCGATCCTTGTGCGGGAGGGTCAGTCAACAACACACCTATGTTACTGACTGTTAAATTATTTTTGCCACGATAGTGAGGTAAATGTCAAAGACATAAAAAATAAATGTTTATTGGAAAGTGGAAACTACCGGTGTTGCCTGAAAGGTGAACAGTAAAAGATGAGGCAGAGGTTGGTTTGCGCAGATATGGATAAAAATATCATTACGTTCACGTCAACGTAAATTCAATGGATTAGATTTTTAACTCTAATTTTTACATTGACGCTACATTCTTGCTGCCCTAGATTGGCCATGTGTGAGCAGCGAGACGCTTTAGCAAGAGAGTGTATCGTGATCTCACCAAGCTCTGTTTAAGCACGTTTCCGTTGGCTTGACCCTCGCAATAGCGAGGGTCTTCTTTTTTCAGCGTGTGTGAGCCGTTGCGGGATGTAAGAGGTGTACGAATGGTCAGGTGTAGGCTTGCTCGACCGCCAGCAGCACGTCAGCAAATGGATGTTGTGCCAGCTGGCCGAAGCCGGCCAACGATCTTGCCTTGATTTTGCTGGTGAGCGGCATGGCGATGCCGCACAGAAAGCGGGTGAGCATGCGTGCGTCCTGTGAGCCAGCCTTGGCGATGAGTGGCTCGCACCAGGCGCGGATCCCTGCATCATTTGGCATAGTCTGCAGGGGCAGGGGAGGCAGTACAGCAACCTGGCCACGACAAACCGAGCAGTGACCACAATAGGTCGGAGCTGCTTCATCTGCGAAATAGCGGGCGAGGCGGTGGCTCAGGCACTCATCCGAGGTGAAAAAGTCGAGCATGGCTTGCAGTCTGGCCAGCTCGCTCTGCTCTTTTTGCAGGAATAGAGCGTGCAGTGCGCTGGCCTGCGCAGCGGGTTCCCAGTCATGGCGGTTTATCCGGTAGACCTCGGTCATCTGCTTGCTCTCAAGCTCGATCCAGCCTTGTTGCTGCAGGTAGTCGAGGGCTGCGACCGCGCGTTGCCGCTCTCCTTGGTAACTCTGCCAGAGGGCATCGAAATCCATGGTGCACCAGCTGCGTGCCAGTGGCGCGCAGGCGAACAGCTGCTCCAGAAACTGACGTCGTTCCGGGTTGAAGCGGGCAAGAATGTCGCGCTTCTCCAGCACGAATTTGAAACGGTAGTCAGCGTAGTAGCTGTAGGCCGGGGTGATGATGCCCGCCATCTCCAGATAGACCAGCAGGGTTTTAAGCGGCAATTGGCGGATATTGGTATCGTTCGAGAGGCGCAGCAGGGTGAACTCCCACTCGGGTCCGCTTTGGCGGATCTGGCCGAGGAGTTGAACAATGGCGTTCAGATCGGGCGTATCGCCATAGACAAAGTTCTCCAGCACCGGCAGCTGACTCTGGTTGGCCAGCACGATGCAGCGTGATGGTTGGCCATCGCGCCCGGCGCGGCCAATCTCCTGGCTGTAGTTCTCGATGGACTTGGGCAGGTCATAGTGGATCACCTGGCGGATATCTGCTTTGTCTATCCCCATGCCAAATGCGATGGTGGCGACGATGCAATCCACCTTGCCGCTCATGAAGTCGAGCTGGATCTGGCTGCGCAGCGCCGCATCGAGACCGGCATGGTAGGCACGGGCGTTGATCCTCCGTCTGACCAGCACCTCGGCGCACTCCTCTGCCGTATGTTGCAGGGTGACATAAACGATGGTCGGCGCCCCTTGAGATTGCGCCAGCGTCTGACAGAGCCATTCGCTGCGAGCCTCCGGCAGCATCGGGATGACGGACAAGTCGAGGTTGGGCCGGTAGAAGCCGGTGACGACCACCCCTTGCGGCTCAATGGTGAACTTGGCTTGCATGTCGCCAATAACGGCTGGAGTCGCGGTGGCTGTCAGCAGCAACACCTGCGGGATCTGCAACTCTTGGCGGTAGTCCGGTAGTTTGAGGTAGTCGGGGCGAAAGTTGTGGCCCCACTCCGAGATACAGTGCGCCTCATCGACGACCAGCAGCGAGAGTGGCACCTGCTGGATGAAGCGACGAAAGCGCTCGTTCTTGAGCCGTTCCACCGAGATCATCAGGATCTTGAGCTGGCCAGCCAGCGCCTGTTGCATCACCTGTCGGCTCTCTTCCGGACTCTGGCTCGAGTCGAGAGTGGCTGCGCTGATCCCCTTGCTTTTAAGGAAGGCGAGCTGATCGTGCATCAACGCAATCAGGGGCGAGATCACCAGCGTCAGGTGGGGCAGGGCAAGGGCGGGCAACTGATAGCAGAGGGATTTGCCAGAGCCGGTGGGGAAGATGGCAATGGCACTCTGGCCAGCCACGATCCGGTTGATGACCGCCTCCTGGCCAGGCCGGAGACTGGAGAAACCGAAGTGTCGGGTCAGAAGGGAGGGGATCATGGCAAGGCTCCGCAGCAAATGGCGGATGATACCACAGTTGGCTATCTGCCCATGTGTTGATAAAACGAACAAAAATGAATGGTTACTCTGTTGTTGTGTTTTTGTTGCGGTTATTTGTGCCGGATACTGGATATTTTTTGGTAGGTCTCTGGAAAAAAGCGGTGGTGAATGGGATATTCCGTCATGCAATCCGGTGACCGGCGGATCGGCCCGACAGAAGGCTGGCCGCAGGCAACCCGTCAGAACGGAATCATGCTGATGGGAGGGTTGCAGACAGGACTCATGAATCGAGCACTACGGTGCCTAGGGACTTTTTTGATGACACAACAACACCCCCTCCTTCGGCTGGTCAATAGCACCAGTCTGGTCAGCCAGATCCTGGTTGGTCTGGTTTTCGGTATCTTGCTGGCGATGTTTGCCCCCGAGTGGGCCAAAACGGCAGGTCTGCTTGGCAGTCTGTTTGTGGGCGCACTGAAAGCGGTGGCTCCGCTGCTGGTATTTGTACTGGTTATGGCTGCCATCATTGGTCACAAGCAGGGTCAGAAGACCAACATGCGACCCATTTTGCTGCTCTATCTGTTTGGCACCTTCTCTGCGGCCGTGGTCGCGGTGATTGCCAGCTTCCTCTTCCCCTCCGATCTGCATCTGGTAGCCAATACGGCCGAGATCACGCCACCGGGCGGCATCACCGAAGTGTTGCAGACCCTGCTGTTCAACGTGGTAACCAACCCGGTGAAGGCGCTGATGGATGCCAACTATATTGGTATTCTGGCGTGGGCCATTGGTCTGGGCATCGCCATGCGCCACGCCAACGAGAGCACCAAGGCGCTGATCACCGATTTGTCCCACGGCGTCTCGGCCATCGTGAAAGCGGTGATCCGCTGTGCGCCGCTCGGGATCCTGGGTCTGGTCGCTTCCACCCTCGCGGAAACCGGCTTTGACGCTCTGTTTGGTTATGCCCAGCTGCTGATGGTGCTGATCGGTTCCATGCTCTTTATCGCCTTCGTGGTCAACCCGCTGATCGTGTTCTGGAAGCTCAAGCGCAACCCCTATCCGCTGGTGCTGACTTGCCTGAAAGAGAGTGGTGTAACCGCCTTCTTTACCCGCAGCTCTGCGGCCAATATCCCGGTCAACATGGCGCTGTGTGAAAAGCTGCGTCTGCCGGAGGATACCTATGCGGTCTCCATTCCGCTGGGCGCCACCATCAACATGGCGGGTGCAGCCATCACCATTACAGTGCTCTCCATGGCGGCGGTGCATACCCTGGGGATGGAAGTTGATCTGGCAACGGCTGTGCTGCTCTCCGTGGTCGCCACCATCAGTGCCTGTGGCGCGTCCGGTGTAGCCGGTGGCTCCCTGCTGCTGATCCCGCTGGCATGCAGCCTGTTTGGTATCGGCAACGATATCGCCATGCAAGTGGTAGCCGTCGGCTTTATCATCGGCGTACTGCAGGATTCTGCCGAGACTGCACTTAACAGCTCCACCGACGTGCTCTTCACCGCAGCGGCCTGCATGGCCGAAGATGAAACCCTGCTGGAACCTGCCGCGCTGCCCAGCAGCGAGGCCTGATTGCTGCTTCGCTGGTTAATGCGGCTTTTTGGCGCCCTCTTAGGAGGGCGCTTTTTATTGCCTCGATTTTGCCTGGTTTCGTGGGTATTGCCCAACTATGCGGGGGCTTGGCAAATAGATAGGCAGACAGTCAGAAGGCTGTTGCGTAGTGACGGGTGGGGATGTGTTTACCCCACAGGGCGAGATAAAAACGGGTTCTCATGATATGAGAGGAGGGCTGTGATGGCACAGATATGCAGTAGTGCAGGGAGCTTGGTTAACCGGGGAAACTGAGTAAAGGAGCTGGGATTTCCAGAGAAGAGCGCAGAATGACGCAATAAAAAAACCAGCCGTTGCCGGCTGGTTTTTGACTATCGGAGGCGGGATTAACCGACCAGCTGATAGAGGATGGCGGAGATGGCAGTCAGGCCCATCACGGTCACGAAGACGTTGCTGATGTGACCCTGATACTTCGCCATGGCCGGTACGCGCTTGATGGCGTACATCGGCATGATGAACAGGATGGTCGCGATGATGGGGCCGCCCAGCGATTCGATCATGCCCAGGATGGAGGGGTTGGCAATGGCAGTGCCCCACAGGGTCAGGATGAAGAAGGCGATGATGAACATCTCGACTTTCTTGGCGTTCGGCTCTTTGCCAGATTTGCGCATGTTCTGGACGATCATCCCTTTTAGACCTTCACGGGCACCCAGATAGTGGCCGAAGAAGGAGGAGACGATGGCGACGAACGCAACCAGCGGACCGAAGTAGGAGATGATGGGGCTCGCATGCTGGTTGGCCAGATAGGAGAGCACGGCGATGTTCTGGGCTTTGGCTTCAGCCAGCTGAGCCGGTGTCAGGCTCATCACGCAGGAGAAGACGAAGAACATCACGAAGCCCAGCAGCACCATGGCGGTACGCTTGAGGATGGCATCGGCTTTCTCGACGGCCTGATCACCGTGGTCGCGGCGCTGGGCCAGCGAGAAGCTGGAAATGGCCGGGCTGTGGTTGAAGGAGAACACCAGTACCGGGATGGTCAGCCACAGAGTGACGGCGAAATCCTTGGCAGAAGGCACTTGCTCCAGAGCGGCGCCAGTCCAGTCCGGGATCAGGTAGAGGGAGATACCGGCCAGGATGGCGATCAGCGGGTAGACCAGCACTTCGGTCACTTTCAGCATCAACTTCTCGCCTGCCAGCATCACGGACATCATGCCCATGATCAGCACGATGGAGAGGATCCAGCGCGGCGGTGCACTCATCTGCAGCTGGTTGACCATGAAGCTTTCCACGGTGTTGGTGATACCCACGCCGTAGATCAGCACGATGGGGTAGATCGCGAAGAAGTAGAGCAGGGTGATCAGCTTGCCTGCACCGGCACCAAAGTGCTCTTCTACCACTTCAGTGATATCCGCATTGGGCTTTTTGGAGGAGAGAACGAAACGGGCCAGACCACGGTGAGCAAGGTAGGTCATCGGGCCAACCAGCAGCGCCATCACCACCAGTGGCCAGAAGCCGCCCATGCCTGCGTTGATCGGCAGGAACAGGATGCCTGCGCCAACAGCAGTACCAAACAGGCTGATAACCCAGGTTGAATCTTGTTTTGTCCAGCCTTTACTCTGGACGAAGCTTGTTCCTTGCTTCTTTACGGTCGCGACATCCTGTGCGCCAGTGACAGTATTTGACATCTATCTCACCCCGAATTGTGGTTCTTATTAAGTCGGCGGCAAGGATACGGTTTTTTTAATCAAAAATGTTGATCAAATTCATCTTTAACAGACGAAAACCCCGAGTTTCTTATAGAAACGTGATCAAAACAGTAAAAAATCAATTTTTGTTTATCATTTGACACGTTAGTTTAATGTTAATGATTAAATTCCCCCCCCACTAAAAGTTGTCAAATTGTTATTTCTCGAGGTGCTGGGCCAGCTGACAGATCATGCTGGCTGTGGCACCCCAGATGTAGTGCTGTTGCCAGGGGATCCAGTAGACGGTGTGCTGTTTGCCCGCCCGAACAAAGGTGAGGGCGATATGATTGCGGCGATCGAGCAGGTGGTTTAACGGTACCTCAAAGGCATGCTCCACCTCATCTGCACTCAATTCGAGGGGGTAGTCGGCATCGAGCAGAGCCAGTACCGGCAGTACCTCGAAGCGCGAGATGGTATTGAGCGGATTGAGGGTGCCGATCACCTGCACGAGATGAGAGGGGATGCCGAGCTCCTCTCTGGTCTCCCGCAGCGCGGTGGCGATGAGATCCTGATCATCGGGGTCCTGGCGCCCGCCCGGAAAGCTTATTTGCCCGGCATGATGACGCAACCGGGTGCTGCGGCGGGTGAGCAGCAGGTGAAGGCCATCGTGGCGCTCCACGACAGGCACCAGCACCGCCGCCGGGCTGAGGCCGGCGATGGCAAGGCGATGGGCGGGCGCCGGTCGTTGCAGGGAGAAGCGGGTCAGCAGTTCGTGGCGATCCATGGCGTAACGTGGTTCCGTGGCAGTTTATCCGGGGCTCTGGCTCACAGTGCGGTGAGCAGGGGCAGAATGCGGGCGACCTTGTCATAGGTCTCCTGATATTCGCTGTCGGCGTCGGAGTCGGCGATGATGCCACCACCGGCCCAGCAGTGCAGACGGCCCGCTTCGGCAATCAGGGTGCGAATGCAGATGCTGGTGTCCATCCGGCCATGCTGGCTGAGGTAGCCGATGCTGCCGCAGTAGGCGTTGCGTCGCTGGGGCTCCAGCTCCTCGATAATCTCCATGGCGCGGATCTTGGGCGCACCGGTGATGGAGCCGCCCGGGAAACAGGCGCGCAGCAGATCTACTCCTTGCCAGCGGCTATCGAGCTCGCCATGAATGGTGGAGACCAGATGGTGCACTGCCGGAAAGGACTCTACCGCAAAGAGGTGAGGGACGCTGACCGACCCTGGCCTGCTCACCCGCCCGATATCATTGCGCAGCAGATCAACGATCATCAGATTCTCTGATCTGTCCTTGTCCGCCTGTGACAGCTCTTCGGCTATCTCCCGATCGATGACAGGATCAGGATGACGCGGGCGGGTGCCCTTGATGGGCTTGGTCTCGATATGGCGACCATCGAGCAGCAAGAAACGCTCGGGGGAGAGGCTTAAAATGGCGCTGTCCGGCAAGCGCAAAAAGGCAGAGAACGGCGCCTTGTTGGCCGCCGCCAGTGTGCAGTAAGCCTGCCACTCATCGCCCTGGTAGGGGGCACTGAAGCGCTGGGTCAGGTTGATCTGGTAGCAATCCCCAGCTGCGAGGTACTCCTGAATGCGGGCAAACTTCTCGCCATAAGCTTCCCGGCTCATGTTGCTTTGCCAGCTGCCTTGCAGGTGGAAAGGTGGTGCCGGTTCGGCAACTTGCTGCTCGAGCCAGCCGATACGTCTGGCAAGACCCGCTTCATCTCCCCAGTGCACCAGTTGCCAAGCGCCGGTCTCGACGCTGCGCAGCAGCGCCCAGTCATAGATCCCCACCGCCATGTCGGGCACCTTGATATCGGCGGCAGCCTGACTTGGCAGCTGTTCAAAGTGGCGGCCCAGATCGTAGCCAAACAGCCCGAGCGCCCCACCTATAAAGGGCAGCTTGCTGTCATGCGCGGCCGGTTGGCCAAGCAGTTGCTGCTGTAGTTCGGCCAACAGGGTGAGGGGGTCGCCATGATGCTCTTTTTCTACATTACTGCTGCGCACCGTGGTGAGTTGGCCGCAGGTTTGAAGAGTGGCCAGCGGATCGGCGGTGATGATGTCGAAGCCATTGTCGACACCAAGTGGCCCGGCTGACTCCAGCAGCATGGCCCACGGCTGATGTTGTAGCCGTGCAAATAGCGCGTGGAGAGGAGTGTGATGATCTGGATAATGGATATGCAGTGATGGCGTCATTTTATGTTACACAGGCAACAGTTTGATTCCCGAACCCTAGTCGGTGCTGGTGGGCAAGCGTATCATAGGTGTCGGTGACTAAAGAAAAAACTGCTGTGCTTCAGGTTTTTTGCTGACCGATAGTGTTTGGTTTGCGCCTCTACACAGCCATCATATGGAAGCCCTTGTTCATCGCACCCGTGCGACGCAAGGACCAGTGAGGATGATATGAGCATTATAAAAAAACAGGATTTTATCGATTCCATCGCAGATGCCCTCCAGTACATCTCCTATTACCACCCGCTGGATTTTGTCCAGGCCGCCAAAGCTGCTTATGATCGGGAAGCCAACCCCGCAGCCAAGGATGCGCTGGCCCAGATCCTGATCAACTCCCGCATGTCTGCCGAAGGCCACCGTCCGCTCTGCCAGGATACCGGCATCGTCACCTGCTTTGTGAAGATCGGCATGCAGGTGCAGTGGGACAGCGACATGACGGTGCAGGAGATGGTGGATGAAGGTACTCGCCGTGCCTACACCAATCCGGACAACCCGCTGCGCGCCTCTGTGCTGGCCGACCCGGCTGGCAGCCGCAAAAACACCAAAGACAATGCCCCGGCGGTCGTCCATATCGACATGATCCCGGGTGACAAGGTCGAGGTGAGCATCGCCGCCAAGGGCGGTGGTTCCGAGAACAAATCCAAAATGGTCATGCTCAATCCCTCCGATGATATCGTCGAGTGGGTGCTGAAAACCGTGCCGACCATGGGCGCGGGCTGGTGCCCGCCCGGCATGCTCGGCATCGGCATCGGCGGTACTGCCGAGAAGGCCGCCGTGCTGGCCAAAGAGGCGCTGATGGAGCACATCGACATTCAGGAGTTGATGGCCCGTGGCCCGCAAACCACCGAAGAGAAGCTGCGCGTCGAACTCTACGACAAGGTCAACAAGCTGGGGATCGGTGCCCAGGGTCTGGGCGGCCTGACTACCGTGCTGGATGTGAAGGTGAAATCCGCACCGACTCACGCTGCCTCCAAGCCGGTGGTGATGATCCCCAACTGCGCCGCGACCCGTCACGTTCACTTTGAACTCGATGGTTCAGGCCCCGCCGAGCTGACGCCGCCGAAACTGAGCGACTGGCCGGAGATCACCCGTGAAGCGGGTGGCAACGTGCGCCGTGTCAACGTCGATGGCATCACCAAGGCCGAGCTGGCCAGCTGGAAGAGCGGTGATACCGTGCTGCTCTCCGGCAAGATCCTTACCGGCCGCGATGCTGCCCACAAGCGTATCGCCGATATGCTGGCCCGCGGCGAAGGGCTGCCGGAAGGGGTCGATTTCACCAACCGCTTCATCTACTACGTTGGCCCGGTCGATGCGGTGCGCGACGAAGTGGTCGGCCCGGCAGGTCCCACCACCTCCACCCGGATGGACAAGTTCACCGATATGATGCTGGGTGAAACCGGCCTGATCGGCATGATCGGCAAGTCCGAGCGCGGCCCGAAAACCGTCGAGAGCATCAAGCAGCACAAGGCTGTCTATCTGATGGCCGTTGGTGGCGCCGCCTATCTGGTGGCCAAGGCGATCAAGAAAGCCCGCGTGGTGGCCTTTGCCGATCTCGGCATGGAAGCGATCTACGAGTTTGAAGTGGAAGATATGCCGGTGACCGTTGCGGTCGACTCCGAAGGCAACAATATCCACGAAACCGGCCCGGCCTACTGGTCTGCCAAGATTGCCGAACTGGATGGCAAACTCTCCTCCTGATCTAGTTTAAAGCTAGTATGGAATCTAGTTTAAAATCAGCGACTTAGCTCTTGTGAAAGGTCGCGGGGTGTCTGCGCTAGGGTATGATGAATGCTCTTAGTGCAGGCACTTCGCCTTAAACGAGAGGCAAGTTATGTTCATAGAACGCCGCAACAATGGCATTTGGTACTACAAGAAAACATGGATAGTTGATGGGGCTCGTAAGGTAACGAGAAAGAGCCTCAACACACATTGCAAGAAAGAAGCCCAGTTGAGGGCCATGCAGATCTACTTCAATGTTGAAGGGCCTCAATCAACAAATGGTGCTTTTGGCACCGAGGCCATAGGGCCTCAACACACATCTGACATCCCCACACAACAACATAGAACCTATGATGATGGTTTTGTTGTCGCTGCTGTTCCTGCTGTCCAAACAATACAGCCCGAGCCAGTGCCAGCTATTGAAGATGAGAGTCAAGCTGTAGGGGCTCTACAGCTCCAATCCATTATTGATGCTTACATCAAGGAAAACGGGCACTTGTGGGGCGTTAAAGAGACGAATTCCTATAAGTCATTGTTTAACCGATTCATCAAGCAATCTGGTGTGTCCTACTTGGAACAATGCACGAAACAGGTGGCTGTTGAATTCAAGCAGTCATTGATTCAGGCTAATTTGTCTAATATCACCATTAATAAATTTATTGGTAAGTTGTCTAATTTGTTTGATTACATTCATGGCCATTATGAACACCAGAATATATTTGATGGTTTGAAGATTAAGCGAGCCAAGCAAGAGACAACACGCACAGCCTATACAAAACAAGAAGCACAAGAGCTAATCAATTTTGCAAACAAGCAATCTGATAGCCATAAGTATATGATTTTATTGGGCTTGTATACTGGATGCCGTGCTAACGAGTTGGCACAGTTGTACACATCAGATATTGTTAAGATCGATGGTATTTGGTCGATTTTGATTCAGGCCACAAAATATGACCAGAAATTAAAGACAAACAACGCATCACGAATTGTCCCTGTTCATTCTATGTTGATTAAACAAGGCTTCATTGAATTTATGAAGGGTAGGGGGCACGATTGCCGATTGTTCCCAGAGTTTAAATATAGTGAAGCGTCAGGCTGTTCTAAAGCGTTTGTTCAATGGTTCTTGACTAACAAGCCAGTTGCTAAGACATATCATGAAATTCGCCATAGCTTTGCAACACAACTTAGATCGCACGATGTTTCATTAAACATTGCGGCGCAGTTGTTGGGACACGGAACGGGCTCCATCAGCTGGGATCGTTATGGTTCAACAGCACAAACACAGATTCATATTTTGAGAGAGGCAGTGGAATATGTCAGCTATGAATAAATCAATCATGTTGTTATCTCTCACACTATCATCATTTGTCTATGCTTCTGCATATTCACAATACAGGCTCATAAAACAAGAGACGATCAACAACAGCACTGTTTGTACTTACGAGAATGCACGTGGTGATATTGTTACCAGAACACACAAGCCTAAAAGGAAGTGTGCCAGCTACATCAACACAGATAGAAATTAAATCCATGTTTTATCCTGTGACCTATGTCATTGACACAAAACACAATAATAATATAGCCTCATTTAGCCCCTGAAAAGGGGCTCCCTGTTTCATGTGAGATGGGGAACACAACACAAGAGGTTATAGATGACTAATAATAAAATTGAAATATATAGCGGTAATGGAAAACTTCTAAAAGAATACAATGATGTTTGTGGTCATGATCTCTCAAGAACATTGTTTAACCACGTTGCTGAACTGGAAGGTTGGAGTGTTGAGGTTAATGAGATTGGGATGAATGGAGTGGAAAGGGGAAATGATAAAGATAAAGAGGATGAAGGTAAAAGAAGGCGTAATCAAGAGACTAGTGAAAAAGTTAAAATAATGAATTCTTTCTCTAAACATAACATTGGAAAAGTAGTTTTTATAGGTGTGAATAAAGAGTCTTTTTCAATTTCATACAAAAACAATTCGTTAATATTGGATAGGTCTCTGGATTAATTTATAATAATAGGGCGATCTCGATGGTCGCCTAATCACACGTTACAAATAGGTGTCTTGATGTCTATAGAAGAAGCAATTGCCAATAATATGGGAAGCGTTATTACTGGATCTGTAGCTATATTAACCTCATGTATAGCCGCAGGGGTTGCTGTGTGGGTATCTAGTATTAATCACGACAGAGCTTTAGAAAAGGAAAAGAAATCTGTTTTGATGGCTAAACTAGAAGATACCCTAAAAGAAACAATTAGATGGAGAAATGCTATCAGTCTTTATATACTATATATTAAAGATGATGTAATTAAGAGTCGTGACCACCTATCTGACATGAACAAGTTATATGAGAATCACCAGATATCATTAAATGATACAAATATTGATTCATTAACATTATATGTAAAACTGAGTATAAATGATGAAGTTATAAGCTCTTACGAAGACCTTTATAAAAAAAATTTGGCTTTGATGGACTTCATTATTAAATATTCTAAAGATAGTTCAGTTGAGGAGCTTGAAAGTATAGGTATGGCAATTCAAGTTAGTATTGTTAGGTTAATTGAGAAAATTGAAAAAGAACTTAGAGTACTGCTTATGTGACGCACACGGGTGCGAGACTAGGTAACGCATACGTATGCGTAGGTAGTGACGCACCCGTGTGCGAAGGGGTCACGCAGATATGTGCGTCGTAAAAGAATAGATATAATAAAAGATTAAAAGAAAAGATATTAAAAGAATATAAGGCTCGCCCTTGTCGTTGTCGTTGTCGCTTACGCTACACAACAACAATGTCGCCACCGCTTCGCTTGTGGTCGCCCTAAACACAGTCATGGAATGATAATGTAATGATTGTGTTATTTCTTATTTTATATATTTAGTTAGATAAAACAAATAACCACAACAATACATTCGCTATCACTCATTCCTTGTTGTGGTTTATAAGAATAGATAACACAAATATTATGTTCGTGTGCCACTCACTCCATACTTGTGTTTAAGGAACACATGGAATGAAAATGTAATGGGTTTCTTATTGTTCTTATAATACATAGAAGAATATATAACAAACTCAATACGCTAACGCTTCATGAGTCTGTTATGCACTGCCAACACAAAAATATAATATGTTTGTTGTGTTATAAATTTTATGTTGTGTTCAATATGGCCATGCCATTATATAAACTGTATGTGTTGTGTGATACCTGCATGACCACATGCTATATAACCTCACAGGACACGCGCTAAGCGCTTCTATTGTGTTGGGTAGTGTTGCGGTAGCCCAAGAGGGCGAGCATTGAGATTGGAGCAATACAGCTGGATTTATGTTGGTGATGGCGTGAAGCCTCAGATGCAAATTGTCATGGATAGCTTGCTATGTATTTTGTGGCTATCATGAAATGTAAGAAAAAGCATTATATTTTTTCATGAAAGCTTGAATTTTTTAAATTTAACTGATATAATGTATATTATGAAGTGAGAAAAGAAAGCAATTTTTCCTATAACTCCTTCATATCCCTACAAAATAAACATTATGCTTTGTGCCTTCTTGCACAACGGCAGATTTTTTATATTCAAAAACAAAAGAGGAATAATGGCCTATTACGACACACCAGACCAAACCGCGAAAGAGTTAGCAAACAAATACGGCATCACTAAAGCATTAGCTCGGGCTTCAGCCAATCGCTGCCGTGCAGTTGATGCGTTGAGGTTTGATTATTGGGATTCTGTTTTAGATGTCCTGAAATCAATGAAACCAAAGAAGCAATTCAAATCTAAAGAGGACGTATGAAATGCGGATCAATCTAGCCATCCCCGCACACTTAACAGCTTTTGTTAATAGCCAGCGTGGTACAAAATCAGTGCAGTCATACCTAATCGAATTGATTGCGGAGAAAAAAGAACTATCCCCGAACTATGAGGAACTAAATGAATCAGAAGAAAACCGAATCTAACTTTTTCCGTGCCTTTGATGAAATCTATAAAATTAAGAAAATCAAAGGTATAACCTTCAATCTAAACCACAAATCAGTTTACTGCTTTCTTCTAAATTATCAAATGATGAGCGGTAAAGTCTTCCCCTCTTATAAGCATATTCAAGATAATCTAGGTATTGGCAGCGACAATACAGTAAAAAAATATCTGGATGAATTAGAGGAAATGGGATTAGTAAAAGCCACAAGCCGGAAAGGAACGTCAAAGATTTATGAACTTGTGACACTGTCAGACTTCAATGCATTAGATACAGTAGAGCAACAGACAAGAAAACAACCAAATAAAAATTTACATATTAAGACCGTCGAGCAAAAAACTAAAGGTTGGGGTTATGGATCTGGAGATGAAGCTGAAATTGCTGTTACTGAAACTACAAGTACTAAAAATGCAAAAGGATATTCAAATTCACCAAGTTATGGCCAGCCTGTAAAACAAGACTACTTGCCAGACCCATTCCTTGATGATTGTGGTGTGTCCCATGATTCTATGTTTGAGGAATACAGCAAACCCCAACCAACAAAACAAACCAACTACCAAGAATATGGACGAAAGTGCTCTCAGTGTTACCAAAACCCTAATGGTGAGTGGGATTGCAAAGATAGTTGGTGTAGTAACAATATACCATTCTGATAGGACAATATGAGTAGACCAAAAAACCGTAGACGGTACTTTTACTTTCTGTCAAAACTAAACAATAAATAACCAAACTGGAGATATGAGAACATGAGTATTACAACCGAACAACTTACACACCTTGGCGGCATGATTTCCAAGAGCTCAATCAGCCAAGATGATAAATATGAAATTCTGGGTTTTCTTGATGAAATTATTGGATCGCAAAAGCACAAAGACCACTTCATTTTAAATTTAGCGGTTTTGTTTGACCAAAACGGTTACGCAGAGATGGCGACCGAATGCCGACAGTTTGTATTTGAATAATTTTAAAACTTAGTTTTCAGGGGCGTAAGCCTCGATGAATAATTAAAAAGAAAATAAGAATAACAAGAGGTTACGTGAACTATAAAGAATATAAAGCTCTGAGCAAATTAGAGCAAACAGCGGTTTTTGAATCCCAGACTAAACGGAAATACTTCCCAACCAAACGGCTCTATGGCATTGGTGTTTGTGATGTTGATTTTCCAGTCGTTCTAAATTTTGAAGGAAAACAAGCAGTGTGTCCTGCCTATACCACATGGCAAAACATGCTTCGCCGCTGCTATTATACAAAGAACACTACAAATTATAGCCCTGCAATTGTGTGTTCAGAGTGGCAAAAATTCAGTAATTTTCTGAGATGGTGGAAAAGTAATTTTGTGGAAGGCTGGGAGTTAGACAAGGATTTTAGAAGTCTACTAATGTTCCAAGATACACATACAAAACTATATTCTCCCGAGACTTGCCGATTTGTTCCAAAGTGGATGAACCTAGTTCATAGAACCAGAGATGGCAAACTGCTAAATATAAACCAAGCAGATTAATACTTTATAATACTATCCCAAAGCTCCTGTATCGCTCTATATTCAATTCTCTGATAGTTGTCTAAGCTACCCTACTGCTTATATCTTACAAATCGTTATAGAGCGTTATATTAGGTCTTATAAAATATCAAAATTAGTATGAGGAATAATGAGCCTATATGAACTACATGAAAACATGCTACCTACAAGCGAGCATTATTATAAATACGAACAAGCCATCAATCTTATAGCAAAGGATAAATGGAGTGTGTATAGAGTTAATGGTTGCGTCATTGCAATCAAAATGAGAGCCCTTCAATACATGCAAGGTTATATTGATAACCGTTCCTTTTTTGTACGCCATGGTGAATGGCTACAACATTCCTTCCGGTGTTACTCAGGGAACTTTGAAACAAACGTTACTAACCTCAAGAACTTTGGCAGATCATTAGTATTTGTTGAGAATAAGTGTAGATTGATTGGCACATATGACAATCTTTTAGATATTCCTATTCCCAAAAAACAAAATAACAATCATGAAATTATTAAAACAAAAGAAGAACTATCATATTCTTCACTCATTACATTTTAAAATAGAGGAATAATGACCGATCAAACCGTCTCCAAAATTGTCAATTTAATAACATTCAAGACAGACAATAACAGTTATAATGCAGCATTGAAAAAGATTCGCCGTGTAGCAGGCGCTTTCTCCGCCGCAACAAACCAATATAATAAGTCTATGGCAGCAGGAAAGCAGATTGCAGGAAGCCAAGCCAAAGCACAAGATAAGTTAATCCGTGCAGAAATCAGGGCTAACAAGACCCGCCGTGATACATTGAAAGCAGACCAAATTAGATATAAAGATCAGATTAAAAATAACAGTGAATTTCATAAAGGTCTACAGCGTATTAATAACGAGTTCTTACGGGGAAACATCAGTTTTAAAGAGCGAGCAGCCGCCGTGGGCCAGCTCAACAAACAATACCGAGCCTTGAACAACAATGCAGGCAAGCACAATTCGATTATCAAAGGTTTTGGTAGTCGCATCGCCTCTGGTGCTGTAGGGATGGCAGCAGGGGGCACAGCCCTACTTGGTGCGTCTGGTTATGCTACTACCCGTGGCTTTGATCGGGTTAAGGCAGAAGGGCAAAGCTATGAATCTCTCGTTATCAGCCTACGCAACACGTTTGGTAATGAGACGGTAGCTGTGAGTAACATCATCCGCCAAATCGCTACAGAGGGCGGTAGAGACCTTTTAGAGACAGGCCAGCAACTTGTTAACTACGTCTCGATTGTGAAATCCCTGGGCATTGATACCACCCAGGCGATTGATATGTTCAAGAAGCAAACGAACATGACAGCATCTTATGGCATGAGTAAGGATGCGGTAGCGGGTTTCCAGTATGGCCTCATGCAAACCATGGCATCCAATACCCTTGAAGACTTTAAACAGGCAATGGACTGGAGCCCACAAATTAAGGCCGATTTGTTGAAGTTTGTTAAGGACACCATGGGATTAAGTCAGAAAGATTTCATGTCTAATTTAACAAACGGCAAATACAACTTCAGAGACATATGGCTTAAGTTTGTTGAAGCATCAGCGCCACGCTATGCCCAGATGGCACAGGGATATAAAAATAGCTCAATGGCCCAAGATGCAAGGGCAGGGAATGCCGTTAGTATTGCACTCTATCGCGTTTTTGAGAGCACAGGATTTAAAACGGCGATGCAATATGGCTCTTTAATGGTCGAGCGCTTTGGTAGATTCCTAGAGACTAATGCAAACAACATCGGTCTAGTCTTTGGCAACCTATATAAAATTGCAGGAGAATTGTCTGATGGGGCATTACAGGAGCTTTCAACATGGCTTAAATCGTTAACTTCTGATGATATTAAGAAATATTTTGGTGATTTGAAACAAGGGTTAATGGACCTAGCTTTTATAATCAAGAGTGTTGCTAATGTTCTTCGTGGCATTATTCCAAATAACAACTCTGGTGTTACAGATGCACAACGGAACACAAAAGAATATCAAGACCTATATAACAGTAGCAGACACGTTTCACCGATTAAGGCTCAAGCGGAAGCAGATGCTCGATATTTAGCTTTGAAACAACAACAATTGTCGTTTACACCTCCATCTCTAGAGAATGCCTTGGTGTTACGTTCAAGCCAGAATACAAGCCAAATCTCTAACCTTGCAGGCAAGCTGTCTCTCGACATTGAAGCCAATGTTAAACAGTCTGGAATGACCGAATTCTTCGATTTTCGATATAACGAGAAACAAACACAACAATTCAATATTTTAGCCAACGGCTATTAATAATAAATAGTGCTTTGGCACAGAGGCTCACGCCTCAATTAATAAATATATATAGCATAAAGGGTCACACTTGATGGCCCTTATTTTCAATTTTATTCTAAGAGGATTAATGGAAAAGACCTATACCATGTTTATCGGAGGACTCCAGTTTGGCAGCCCCCAGCAAGACCGAGATGCAAAGCTAGTTAATTTAGCTCAAAACAATATCGCTATCATTTTTGATTCTATTGATTCATATTCTTATAATCACAGCAACGAGAAAACATCATATGCGGTCGAGAGCCGCACCTCTGTAACTGACCATGTATTTAGTCCTGATAGCAAATTCTCATTCACTGGTAGAATAACAAGTAGTCCTTTTATCCTAAGAAGCCAAAACGAGTGGGACAAGAATACAGACCCCACGAATCCTAAAGGCAGTAACAGGTTTCAGGCCGCGTATGATGTGTTGAAAGCGGCAAGGGATGCAAAGCAAGCCATCACCCTAAGCACCGAGGAAACCGTCTTAACAAATTACGTGATTGTTAATTTAAATATTGTCAGGGATTCGTCATTAGAGCAAATCATTGTCTCTATTGATTTGGAAGAGATGCGTACTGTGACAGTTGGCAAAACAGTATTAGCAAATGTTGGTGATAGCTTGAAAAATGAAGCTGGTGGCCCAAAAAACAAAGGGGCTACAGCAGCCAAGCCCGCAGGAGCAGATTCCCAAGTTAACACAGCACTGAAGAACCCTAATCCATTATCACAAAAAATGTTTGAATATGTTTTGCAGAAGTAGATAAATAAGAATGTATATTGACAAAACAACCAAAAATATCATCAAAATATGGCTGTAACTATTGAATTTTTCTTAATTAAATGTTACAATATATTTATATATTGAGAACACTAACAATCACTCTCAATATGTAACCTCTTAGGGCTCCTCTTAATTTCTCCAGAGTTGAGGGGAGCACCTTTCATTATCTCTAAGTGTTTTGCATTAGAATATTTAAAGATAAGTGATACTCCTCATCTTCGTTGTTTTCATTTATTCATAACCTCCTTGTTAATTTAATATGCCGGATAGGTAATAGTAGTCTGTCAACTTACCTCACCAATTCGGCCTATTTTTAAAGTGTTTTATAATAGAATATTTTAAAGATAGGATACACGTAACCTCTCTAGTCTTCTTCTCCAGAAGATATTTAATAAAGCTCCTGTGCAATGCAGGGGCTTTTATTTTGCTACTCAACAGCCATTTTTTGATTATTTAATGATTTAATTCAAAAATAAATCAATTTAATTCTCTAAATTTAGAGTCTATTTGGCTGCAAGCCTTATGTATCAAGGCTTCAGCACACATATTTTTTAATTTAAATTAGGAAATTAAATGAATGTCAAATCAAATATGTTGGCTGAATTGGAAAGGGTTAGACAAGATGCACAGTCTAAACAACCAGAACAGCCCGTAAAGAAAGAATCAAAACAACTTAGCCCGCACCTCGCCTTGTGTCACACAGACAACCCGAGCGCAAACAACCGCCACAAATCATTGATGCTGAAATCGAAAGATGATGCAAATGAAATTGGTATTGTTAGCTTAGTTAAATCTGAACATGAGGCCATTGAGTTTGAACAGTTCTGCAAAAGCATTAATGATCAACTTCCTGCTCTTTATGAATATGCTAAAGAAAATGGGATCCTTGAAGAAATTCTAAAGTCCCAAACACAACAACAATAATAATATTAATAAATATTACGAGGAATAAAATGGCTACCCTAGCTACTGAATTTAAAACACGCTCTGACGTGATGCAATACTGCATTGATCCACAGTTCGCTGTCAAAACTCTTGACCTGCCTTCTGCACTTACCGTTGACCTGCCAGCAGGCTCTTGTATTGATCCTGCAACTGGCGCACTCCTGAGCGGCTCTACCGCAACCGCCGTTGCTGTTGTCTCCGACTTTGTACCAAAGGGCAGCAAGGCTTTCTGCGTGTTCTACAAGCATGTGATCCTGCTTAAATCTGGGCTGACTGCTGGTAATGCTGCTGGCCTAACGAAAGCAATTTCACTACTTGACGCTGATCCCTATATCGAATTCAGCAAGTAATTAAAACATTACCACAATAACAATAAATAATAACAAGAGGATTACAATGGATTTTAATTATCTAGATTATACAGAAGTATTTGAACAGCACGGTTTTCCACTTAATCGTCTTTTGCTTAGTCTAAATGTCTTTGAAGAAACACCAGTTAATGAATTTAAAATTAACTTTGATTATCTTGTCTCCCAAGACCAAGAGCTTGCTGAACAGGTAGCAATTAATGCCCGAGAGTTTGGCGGTGTCTATCGTCCAAAATCACAACTCAAACTATTCGAGCTTGTTGGTTATGCCCTTGAGAACAGCGTCTCTGTGCAGGACTGGAAGGGCAAGCGCAAGACGGGCACCAAAGACACAGAAATGACTGCCGAAGATGTAGCAGCCGAGCTTCTCTTTGAACAACGCAAGAAGTACCAGCGCACCATGAATGCCCAACTAGCTGACTGCTTGGTTCGAGGTGTTCAAAATAACAAATATGGCAGCGAACAAGTTGTAAGTATGGCAACTGAGTTTGGTTCTAGTGCTGTGACCAAGAACATTGATCTGAATGCTTCTAGCACCCTTGTTGATATCGAACTAGACACCATCCAAACCACTATTCGCAAGAATCTAGGCCAAAAAGTTGATTACCTGAAGGGTTTTGTTGCACTGTGCTCTCCTGAATATTTTCGGGCACTAAAGAGTAACAGTTCTGTTCGTGATACTTTTAAATATTCTCAAGGTTCAGGCCAATATGGCATTGAAAACCTAATTGATTACAAAAACGAATATCCCAGCCTGCAAACATTCTTCTATAACAACGTAACGTTTATTATGGTGGACGATGCAGATATTGGCATCGGTGCAAATAAAGCTGTTTATTTCCCTGTCCTCATGAAGGGTGCAGGTGTGTTCAAGTGGTTCTGTGGCCCAATCAGCAAACATCAAGACCTAGCGGCAAACTCTAGCGGTGCTCCTGTGCATCATTACCGGATTAAAGATCCGAAATTTGGAGATATGTTTGCCATTAGCGAATGGTCAGCGCTGGCAATGAACATGCTGCCTAGCTGTATTGTCAATTCTGAAAACAAAGCATAAATAACACAAAGGGTTTGTTGGTTAATAGTCTAATAAACCCTTGTTCACAACTTGCAGGATAAGGGTAATTATCATCATGGACAACCTTATAGACCCCGTTGTTGCTGTTGTTATTGGCTTGTTGATACTAATTTTAATGTTTCCATTAATCTATGTATTATTTAAAGCAGGGTATTTTTATATATATCTTGTTTGGTTTTTTCTGCTTCAAATGTTTAAATGGTTGTATAGGAAATTACGAAAATGACAACACGATATCGAATTACGATTGAAGAATTTCAAGAAGGTTCTGGATGGGTGCAGATTGAGAAAACAACTGACAAGAACGTATGGAGCCAGTTTATTAACTTCTCTGCATTCTCTAAACTTGTTGGATTGACACGCGCACAACTCCGCTATCGCTTGAAACTTTAATTAATAAAGGCTACTTCATTAAATTGATGTGGCCTTTTTTGTTATCTGCAATTTGCTGCGGATTCAAATGACACTTGATATTTAATGAGTATTAAAAAACAATATTAAACATTAAAAACGATTTAAATTGATTTAATTTAAATAATTAAATTTGGCTGAAGCCTTGATACATAAGGCTTGTAGCCCTGTTTTACTTCTTAACCCCCGCCAGAAAAAAATTAATTAATACCCTATATGCCTATATATCTGCATTCCATAATATCTCAATTATCAATTCTCTTAGGCTGTATTAATTGACACGGAACACCTCGCCCCACAAGTTCCTCGGCATGAGTTCGTAATATCACAGCACTATTTATGCACCAATAGAGCCGATAGGCCGTAGCATCCTTGTTTATCCACAACCATCCTATTTATCCACAGAACACACTATTACAGCCATGTTGGCCTGTTCTATCCTGTCATTTCTCTATCTTTCATAAGCTACACAACAAGGTGCCTCAGCACTATTGCTATAAGCTACTGTTGTTATTGGTGTTTATAGGCATGTTGCCTCATATGTGCATACATGTCTGTATGTGGTCGGCGTAGATTGCCGATTCATATCTCGATGATCCTTGTTATCTCTCACACATTCATATTGTCAGTTTCAATCGTGGCATTCAATTTAGTTGCATATAGCAACTTTTCATATATTCACTAACTATTCTAGCACGTCATTTCCCCTTTATGACGAATGTAGCACGTCAACTCCCCTATGAGAGGGTGTTTTTGTAACGTGTGAAACAAAATAGGATTGAAAAGTTGGTATTGTCTAACACTGGATAAAATTACAGCCATTATCAAAAGTTGGTTCAAGTCAGGCTAGGCAAGGGGCAGAGGGTTGGGCAGTCAGTTTTACTTCGTGCTGGTTGTTCTGATTTAGATGCTTGTGGCCCTCTTGGGTGAGAATCTGGGGCCGATTATCAGGCTATTTAAGCGTGTTTAATCTGGTTTTATTGTCTGTTTTGGATAGGTTGGTTGTTGTATGTACTTGCTGTATAATCCCTTGTGAAAGAATGAGTTAAGTTACTGATAGGACTACTGGGATTGCTTGCAATCCACGACCCTGAAAGGGGAGTGACAGCCAAGATTGCCGAACTGGATGGCAAACTCTCCTCCTGATCCGGCGTGCGGCCCTGGTGCCGTGATTGGCTGGATAGAGCAGATAAAAAAGGATGGCCCGCAAGGCCATCCTTTTTGTTATCCACTCTTCCAGTGACGAAGTGCCGGAACCGGTAAAAAGAAAAAGGCGGGATAACCCGCCTTTTGTCGTCATGCCAGTGGCTGCTTAGTCGCAGGCAACCTGCATGACCTTGATGGCCAGACCGCCACGGGAGGTTTCACGGTACTTGGAGTCCATGTCCTTGCCGGTGACGTACATGGTGTCGATCACCTTGTCCAGCGAGACGCGCGGCTTGGAGGTACGACGCAGGGCCATACGGGAGGCGTTGACCGCTTTCATGGCTGCGATGGCGTTACGCTCGATGCAAGGCACCTGTACCTGACCGGCAACCGGATCACAGGTCAGACCCAGGTTGTGTTCCATACCGATTTCCGCGGCTTCGCAGACGTGCTCCGGGCTACCGCCCATCAGCTCGGTCAGACCGGCAGCGGCCATGGAGCAGGAAACACCCACTTCACCCTGGCAGCCCACTTCGGCGCCGGAGATGGAGGCGTTCATCTTGTAGAGGATGCCGACGGCACCGGCAGCCAGATAGAAACGGGTGTACTCGTCGCGGCCAACCGGCTGGATGAATTTGTCGTAGTAGGCCAGTACGGCCGGGATGATACCGGCAGCGCCGTTGGTCGGAGCGGTGACTACGCGGCCACCGGCTGCGTTCTCTTCACTCACGGCCAGAGCGAACATGTTGACCCAGTCAACGATGTTCATCGGGTCGCTCGAAAGGTTCTCGTTGGTGTTGAGCTGGCGGTAGAGCGGAGCCGCACGACGGGGCACGCGCAACGGGCCGGAGAGAACGCCTTCGGTACGGCAGCCGCGCTCGATACCTTCACGCATGGTGTTCCAGATCTTGCCGAACTTCTTGTAGATCTCTTCCGGAGTGTTGAAGCACTTCTCGTTCTCCATCATCAGTGCAGAGATGGAGAGACCGGTCTGGCTGCAGTGGGCAACCAGCTCGGCGGCGCTCTTGAACGGGTAACGTACGGACATGTCGCCGCTGTCAGCCTTGCCGAAGTTCTCTTCGTCAACGATGAAACCGCCACCAATGGAGTAGTAGGTCTTGCTGTAGACCACTTCATCTTCGATCAGCGCAGTCAGCTTCATGCCGTTTTCGTGCAGCGGCAGGGCTTCGTCGTGGAATACCATGGCATCGCGCGGGAAGCTGACGGTGTGGCAGTGCAGGCCGATCGGCAGGCGCTCGGTCTGTTCTACGCGGGAGATAAATTCAGGAATGGCATCGATATCGACGTTCTCCGGCAGGTTGCCGGCCAGGCCCATGATGATGGCGGTGTCGGTGTGGTGGCCTTTACCGGTCCAGGAGAGGGAGCCGTAGACATCGACATTGATGCGGGTGATATCGCGGATCTTGCCGCCTGCACGCAGTTCGTCAACAAACTGTTTGGCTGCTTTCATCGGGCCAACAGTGTGGGAAGAAGAGGGGCCTACACCGATTTTGAAGATATCAAAAACGCTGATCATGTCACTATTACCTCAGGGTAGAAGGGGGCGGCATGCCCACTCACAGAAATTTGGGAGATCCATGGAACGCGCTGGTTTGCGCAGGTCACTGAACCAGATAACCGTAGTGTAACGGCTCGCGACCTAAAAAAAGTTGAAATAGATCTATTTTTGTTGAGTTTGAGGTGCGAGTATAAAATTTATTTTGGTGCTTATCCATTTTGTTAAGCGTTTGCCCATAAAAATACCCGGCGATGCCGGGCATTTCGGAACCAAATGGAGTCAATTGCCGTTTTTTAACATTCGGTAATGTTAACGGCGAGGCCGCCTCGAGCCGTCTCCTTGTACTTGGTCTTCATGTCGTTGCCGGTCTCCCACATGGTTTTGATCACCTTGTCGAGCGACACCTTGTGCTCGCCGGTGCCGCGCAGGGCGAGACGGGCGGCATTGATCGCTTTCACTGCGCCCATGGCGTTGCGCTCGATGCAGGGCACCTGTACCAGCCCGCCAATGGGATCGCAGGTGAGCCCGAGATTGTGCTCCATGCCGATCTCGGCGGCGTTCTCTACCATGGCCGGACTGCCACCCAAGAGTTCGGTCAGCGCGCCGGCCGCCATGGAGCAGGCCACGCCCACTTCACCCTGACAGCCCACTTCCGCTCCCGACAGGGAGGCATTCTTCTTATATAAGATGCCGATCGCTGCCGCAGTGAGGAAAAAGCGCACCAGCTCGTCATCATCGACCTTGTGGACGAAGCGATCATAGTAGTGAAGCACCGCCGGAATGATGCCGGAGGCGCCGTTGGTGGGGGCGGTGACTACTCGTCCGCCTGCCGCATTCTCTTCGTTGACGGCCAGCGCAAACAGATCGACCCACTCCATCACCATCAGGGGATCCTTGTTGAAGTTGGTCTCGCAGCTGAGTTGGCGAAATAGCCCCGGGGCGCGGCGCCGTACCTTGAGCCCGCCCGGCAGAACCCCTTCGCTCTTGCAGCCCCGCTCGACGCAACCCTGCATCGCCTGCCAGATCTTGCGAAGACCGCTCTTTATCTGCTCGTCGCTGCGAAAGACACGCTCGTTGGCCAGAATGATGCCGGAGATAGAGAGACCGCTCTCCTGACAGTGTGCCAGCAGTTGGGCGCCGCTCTCGAACGGGTAGGGGATCGGGTGTTCGCTATCCGTTCTGGCTGCTTCCTCCTTGGCGGTTGCGAAGTGGCTCTCTTCAATGATGAAGCCGCCGCCAATCGAGTAGTAGGTCTGGCTGAGGCGCAGGTTTTCCTCTTTATCAAAGGCGCGCAGAGTCATGCCGTTGGTGTGGGCCGGCAGGGTTTTACGGCGGTTGAAGATGATGGCACCGGTGCGGGGAAAATGGCTTGGCTGTTCGCCTGCCAGCTGCAGGCTCTGCTCCTTTTCCACTAGCGCCAGAATGGCGGGGATGGCATCGATATCGACCGACTCCGGTTCAAAGCCCGACAGCCCCAGAATGATCGCCTTGCCGGTACCGTGTCCCTTGCCGGTCTGGCCCAGCGAGCCGTAACACTCCACTTCGACTCGCGCAGTATGAGGAAGATGACCATGGAGCTTGAGCTGCTGCACAAAGGCATAAGAGGCGCGCATGGGACCTACTGTATGGGAAGAGGAGGGGCCGATACCGATAGAGAAAAGGTCAAACACACTGATCATGACACCACTCCGGTGATGGTTTATGTCTGTTTATTCTAGGATTTTTGCCATGGATGAAAAGCGGGGATGTGCCGCGCTGTGACATGGGTAGAGATATGAAGAGCAGGAGGGGGAGAGAGGGCTGAAGGGATGAGCCCCTTCAGCCGGACAGATCAGTCGAGAAATTCACACAAGTAAGCGGTGGGGGTAGTCACCTCCAGTTTGAAGGAGGAGTGGCCCGCAACCAGGAAGGATTCACCTTGGCTGTAGGTGTGCCACTCATCTTCATCCGCCAGCTGGATGGTCAGGGCACCCTTGATCACCGTCATCCGCTCAGGGGCGGCGGTATTGAACAGGTATTCACCGACGTTCATGACGCCGACAGTAGATTTCTCGCCTTTTTGCTCAAAACCGATGGATTTTACATTTCCGTCAAAATATTCGTTAACTTTCAGCATCTTTACATCCTTGTATGTTCGGTTGTGCAGCCAAGCTAGCACAACATTTTGCCAATTGTCATTGGGCTGACTGCAAAAAACGCAACCAAAGGGTGGGAAATGCGCTTTTTAGAAAATTATTAATAGCTTCTGTTAACGATTTGTCGATTTCAAACAGCAATGAAATATGCGATAACACGCCGCAGCAGGGGAATGTGCAGGAGCTCATTCCCCTGTCTGGTTTATTGCACTGGGAAAGTGCGAATGTAGCTACATAAAGGAAAGTACTGTGTTGACTAAAGGACTCATAAAAAATATCGGCTTCCAGGTTGTGGTGGCCATGGTACTGGGGGCGGTGGTCGGGGTGCTCATGGGTGAGCAGGCCACCATCTTTGCCCCACTCGGTACCCTCTTTATCCAGCTCATCAAGATGCTGGTGATCCCGCTGGTGGCGGTTGCCATCCTCTCCGGCGCCGCCAATCTGGGTGCAAGCCCGGCTGCGGGCAAGATAGGGGTGGCCACGCTGGCCTTCTTCCTTGTCACTTCGGCACTGGCCGTGTTGCTGGCACTGGTGATGGGGCAGATCTTCAAGCCGGGTGTCGGTGTCGATTTTGGCTCAGTCTCCTCCATGTTTGGCGGTGATTATGCCGATAAAGGGGCGCTGCCGGATGCCGTCGCAACCCTGCTTGGCATGATCCCGACCAACGTGTTCCAGTCCCTCAACGAAGCGAACATTCTGCAGATCCTGGTGTTCTGCATGTTCCTCGGCATTGCGCTGGCCAAACAGCCGCGCGAGCGGGCCAAGCCGCTGGTCGATGGCCTCAATACCTTGGTGGATGCCTTTGTCTGGATGATCAACAAGGTGATGATCATCGCGCCGCTCGGGGTATTCGGTCTGATGGCTGATGCCATCGGCACCTATGGCTTCGATGTGCTGACGCTGGTGCTCAAGCTGTTCGTGGTCTATGTTGCCGCGATTTTGATCTTCGGCTTTGTGGTCTACCCACTGCTGGTGGCGCTCTTCTCCAACACGCCGGTGATGACCTATATCTCGGCGATGAAGAAGCCGCAGATCGTTGCCTTCTCTACCGCCTCCTCCATGGCGACCCTACCGGTCAATATGGAGACCTGCGAGCAGGATCTGAAGGTGACCAATGCAACGGCCTCTTTCGTGTTGCCGCTGGGGGCCACCATCAACATGAGCGGCAACGCCATCTATTACGGTCTGGTCGCCATCTTCTTTGCGCAGGTTTACAACATTGATCTGAGCGTTGGTGCCTGGGCTGCCATCATAGTGACGGCCACCCTGGGGGCGATTGGTCAGGCCGGTGTACCGGGCCCAAGCTTCCTGGTGGTGGCGGTGCTGCTGGCGGCAGGGATCCCCATCGAAGGATTGCCGCTGCTGTTCGCGCTGGATCGTCTGTTCGACATGATCCGGACTTCCCTCAATATCACCGGCGACGCAGCCTGCGCCGTGATCGTTGATCGCTTCAGCCCGGAGTATGACCCGCAGCGCTGGAACAAGGCATAAGCGGGATTAACCTTCTGGTTATGCCAAAAGCCTCCACCTTCGGGTGGGGGCTTTTTTGTGCCCGCTGGTTACAGAAAAAAAGGATTGGTCTGAACAAACAGCAAAGCGGTAGAAGAGGAAGAAAGGATAAGGAGAGAGCAAAGGTGTTGTCAGACGGCAGGTAGCAAAAAGGGGAGCTTGGCTCCCCCGAGGATGGTCTGACGTTGGCTCAGTCAGAGGTGTGGTTAAACAAGCAACCACAACAGCTTGAAATCATATCCATGTTGACCATTTCGGCACTGATGGCTGAAAACGCCAGTTTGTGGCGATTAAAGCGTCATGCCAGAGAGGCTCGTTCCCGATTGATGCCTCTCTATCCGACTCAGAGCTGTGACAGCGAGGGCAGAGAGACAGCAACCAGGGTGAAAAACACGGTAAAAACAGCGGTAACAACAAACTCTTTCATCTTTTTTCTCCCCAGGTTGTTGGTTGATGAGGTCAAGATACCATAACAGGAGCTTAAAACAAGGGTTTGGTTGATAAAATTGAGCTTTGTGTTCTTCGTGATGATGAAGGCTCTGTTTTTGCAATCTTGTGGCTATTTTATCCTCTATGCTTGAGGTGTTGGTTGTTTTAATGGGGCTTATATATTAAAAGTTCTTTATTTTCAGTGTGTTAGTTAAGTGAGTGGAATCTGAATTAGGGGTTTTGAATGGAGCCATTAATTGGTTTTACATTTTTTGTCGGGCTAGGCAGCCATTTTTAGCGTCAAAAAATGGCTGTGAATCTGGTTTTACCGCTTCTGGCGAAGATAATCCCCCTCTGAAAGAGAGTAATGCCGGTATCGGCATGCAATCCAGCGCCATGGTTAGGGTTTTATCACGATCTTCTGTTCATGGATCTGCATAAATAGCCCTGCTTTTAGCGATGTAGCCGGATCTGAGAGAGAAAAAATGCAGAGGTAGCCCATTTTTTAGCCTCTGACTATGGATGAGATAGCGTGATTGATATTGGTTGGTGCAATAGTGGCTTGGGAAGCGGTTTTTCCCTCAAGGGGACAAGTTGCAACCTGCAGGGGGGAGCGAGATAGGCCCCCGATCTGCGACTGCCTGTATCTGTAGCCAATGTTGAGCCCCGTCGGTGCGGATTAGAGATAACGCATCGCCTAACAGGAGCACTAGAGGACAACAGTAACAGTGGGGGAATAAGAGAGAGCGGATGAGATGATAAAGAGATGATGCTGGGCAAGCTGTCGGTAGCGACTGCAACGGTGGATTTGAAGCGCAACCTCAATCCCAACCTCAAGCCGGTTATATAGGCATTGTTGTTATTTCGCAGTTGGCAGATCAGCCTGATGACATTGCCAAATGTGCTGGCACCAATCCATTTTCTGGGCACCACGGTGAGTGACGGCTAGAAATAGAAAAACCCTCCGGATGGAGGGTTTTTGCATAACCAGCTTGTTCCGGCAGTGCTTAGAACAGGGTGGTGGAGAGGTTGTAAAGCTCCTGATCGAACGGACGCTTCATGTTCTCGATGCAGTCGATGATGTCGTGGTGTACCAGCTCGTTGCGCTGGATACCGACGCAGCGACCACCGTGACCAGCCAGCAGCTGCTCAACGGCATAAGCACCCATACGGCTGGACATGATGCGGTCACGGGCAGTCGGGGCACCGCCACGCTGGATGTGGCCCAGGATGGTGGCGCGGGTTTCACGACCGGTCAGGGCTTCGATATCTTTGGCCAGCGCGTTCACGTCGGTAACGTGCTCGCAGATAGTGATAATGGCGTGCTTCTTGCCCTTGGCTTCGCCTTCCTTGATCTGCTTGAGCAGCTTCTCTTTGTCGAAGGCTACTTCCGGCACGATCACGTACTCGGCACCACCAGCAACGGCGGCAGACATGGCCAGATCGCCACAGTGACGACCCATGATCTCGACCACGGAGATACGGTGGTGGGAGCTGCAGGTATCGCGCAGGCGGTCGATGGCGTCAACCACCACGTTCAGGGCGGTATCAAAGCCGATGGTGAAGTCGGTACCGGCGATGTCGTTGTCGATGGTGCCCGGCAGGCCGATGCAGGGGAAACCCTCTTCGGTCAGCTTCTTGGCACCCATGTAGGAGCCGTCACCACCGATGACGACCAGCGCATCGATACCGTGCTTTTTCAGGTTTTCGATCGCTTCGGCGCGCACTGCGGGGTCTTTGAAAGCAGGGAAACGGGCGGAGCCGAGGAAAGTACCACCACGGTTCACTACATCGGAGACGCTGTGACGCTCCAGTTTGACGATGCGATCCTGGTGCAGACCGAGGTAGCCATCATAAATACCGTAAACTTCCAGGCCGTAATGCAGACCGGCGCGAACCACAGCGCGGATGGCTGCGTTCATACCCGGTGCGTCGCCACCACTGGTCAGAACACCAATACGTTTGATTTGTTTGGTCATGAGTGCCTCTGGATCTGAGTTGTCAAATACGAATGTTTGGAAATAGACAAGCCACTTTTACTATATCGGCTTTCGTATGGGATGCGGGGGCCACCATAGGAAAAGCGATACAAGAGAGGGGACAAGCCCCTCTCTTTGCCGTAATCAGTGATTACTTGGCCGCGCCAGCGATGATCTGGGAGAAGTCGTCCACTTTCAGGGACGCACCACCGACCAGGCCACCGTCGATGTCCGGCTGACCGAACAGGTCGGCAGCAGTGGCGCCAGTGACGGAACCGCCGTACAGGATCTGTACTTTGGCAGCAACGGCGGCATCAAAACCGGCCAGGTACTGACGGATGTGAGCGTGAACGGACTGAGCGATCTCCGGAGTGGCAGTCTTGCCAGTACCGATGGCCCATACCGGCTCGTAAGCGATAACGGCGTTGTTGAAGGAGGCGATACCGCAACGGTCGATAACGGCTTTCAGCTGGGTCTCAACCACGTTCTTGGTCACGCCGGCTTCGAACTGCTCCAGAGTTTCACCGATGCACAGAACCGGCACCAGGCCGCCTTTCTGGATCGCTTCGTACTTGGCAGCAACCACGTCGTCACTCTCTGCATGCAGGGTACGACGCTCGCTGTGGCCGACCAGAGAGTAGGTGCAACCGAAGGCTTTCAGCATGGACGGAGCGTTTTCACCGGTGAAGGCGCCAGACTCGTGTACGTCGGCGTTCTGGGCACCGTAGGCGATTTTGGTGCCAGCGGTCAGCTGCTCAACCAGACCCAAAAAGATAACCGGCGGGCAGACGGCGACTTGCACAGAAGGATGAGCGGCAGCAGCCGGTGTCAGTCCTTTGATCAGAGCTTCTACAGAAGCCTTGGTGCCGTTCAGTTTCCAGTTACCCATTACCAGGTGCTGTCTCATCTTCTTAATCTCCTAGGCATTTGATTGCGCAACATTATATGAATTGAACCGAGCCCAAGATAGCTGACCCGGCGGCAAATGACGTAATTTTTTTTCGCTTTCCTGATCCAAATCAGGAATGAAACGCTTGATTGCTCATTCGTTAACCTGCCCCCGCAAGCGAGCCCACCATACCCCAATCCATTCGTGGATGGCAGCTTCGGAATACATCAGATAGCGCCCTTTGGGTAAATAACTGTAGAGCGGTTGGGCCACCTGGCTCTGCTTGGCGGTGTAATCGGTGGGGGCCGGCACGGCGTTGAGCCCCTGACCCTGATAGAGGGCCATGGCGCGCGGCAGGTGGGTGGCAGAACTGACCAGCGCCACCTCTTTTCCCTTCAGATGGCGGCTGATACTGACCGCCTCATCATGAGTGTCTTTGTTGTTTTCAAACAACGTCATTCGCGAACGGGGTATGCCGAGGCTCTCGGCCATCCGGGCGTTGACCTCGGCGTTGGAGAGGGTATCCCCCGACACATAGCCGGAGAACACCAGCTCGGCTTCGGGATAGGCCTGGGCAAGGCGCACCCCCTCCAGAGTTCGTGCCAGCGAGATATTGTTCTGCCAACTGCGCATCGGTACCGCCGGATCGCTGACATGGCCGTTGCCGAGCACCACGATGGCATCGATGTTGGGATGCTGGCTCACCTCGAACGGCGGGAAGGTTTGCTCCAGCCCGCGGGCCAGTTCGTAGCTCACCGGCCGCATTCCCAGCAGGGCGACCAGCAGCAGCGAGAGAGTTGCCAGCAGCTTGCCGGTTTTCTGAAAACGGGTAAACCAGAGCAGCAGCAGGGCGACCAGAAGCAGGGAGAGGGAGAAGGGGAGCGGCATCAATAGCTGACCCAGCCACTTTTTGAGCACAAACACGGCAGACACTTCCTTGAGTTTTCAGCAAATTCGGGATGTGACAGAATACCTCTCTTTTTTGGGATGGCCACAACCCTGTGGCGCTAATGTTGAGTTTCTCCTTGAAGCACGATCAGAGTTTTGACGGGCGCGCCGACAAGTTCGCCCGCAACATTTACGACTCCACCAAGGGGCGCATCCGCACCACCATTGTCTGGAGCGACATAGAAGCCTGCCTGGCCCGCCTTGGCAACCGACCGCTGCGCATCCTTGATGCGGGGGGCGGTTTTGGCTATTTCGCCCAGAAGCTGGCGGCCATGGGTCATCAGGTGGAGCTGTGCGATCTGTCAGCAGAAATGCTGGAACTGGCCCGCAGCCAGATCGCCGAGAAGGGGCTGGAAGACAAAATTCGTCTCATCCATTGCCCCATTCAGGATCTGAAGCAACACGTGACCGGGACCTTTGATCTGGTGCTCTGCCATGCGGTGCTGGAGTGGCTTGCCGAGCCGCGTCAGACCTTGCTGGGTCTGTTCCCTTTCGTCAATGCCGGGGGCATACTGTCGCTGCTTTTTTACAACCGTCATGGTTTGCTGTTCCAGAGCCTGGTGGTGGGCAATTTTGACTATGTGCGCCTTGGTCTTCGCAAGAAGCGCCAGACCGCGCTTACGCCCACCAATCCCCAGCTGCCGGAGCAGGTCTATGACTGGATTGGTCGCGGGGGGCTGCGCATCATCGGCAAGACCGGGGTGCGGGTGATCCACGACTATATGCGTCACAAGCAGGATCAGGTGGAGAAGTTCGACGATCTGCTGGCCATGGAGCAGCAATATTGCCGTCAGGAGCCTTTTGTCTCCCTCGGTCGCTATATCCATGTGATGGCCCAGAAGCCGGCCAGCTGATTGTTCGCTGTTCACGTCGATGTGGACCATGTTTTCGATGCTACCGGATGTAGCCGCGCGCACGATTTTGCGCCCAATACAACAACGAGATGACAACATCATGATGAGTACATCCCGTACCCTGCCAGAGATGGTGGGATGGGTCAGGCAGGAGGGGTTGGCGTTGAGCCTGCCGACCGACCGGCTGGCCTTTCTGATTGCAATCAAGACCTTGTCCGAGGATGAGTCGGACCTGTCGGAAGCGGCGCTGCACGATGCCTTTGGCTATGTCAGCAGCGCCTTCGGCCAGATGGACGAGACCCTCACCGGTCGCGCCAACAACGCCATCAACGATCTCATTCGCCAGCAGCTGCTGTCGCGTTTTAACACCGACATGGTGGCGGGGGAGAGCCTCTACCGCCTGTCGCGCCTGGGTGTGAGCATCGTCGACTTCTTTATGGATCAGCGTCAGGTTGACTCCATCAAGCTCTCCATTCTACTCGAGCACCTGGCTTCCGAGCTCGACACCGCCCGCAAGGCGGCGCTTGAAACCAACACCCGCGAGCAGTGGGATGCCGAGGTGCTGCCACGGCTCACCTTCTCGCTGGAAGAGACGCTGGGGCGGATCGATCTCACCCAGCGCGCCATGGATGAACAGCAGAATCAGGTCAAGAGCGAAATCGCGGCCCTGCTGACCCAGAACTGGGTCGATGCCATTCACAGTTGCGAAAAGCTGCTGCACGAGACTGGCCAGACCCTGCGCGAGCTGCAGGATACCCTGGATGCTGCCGGTCACCGCCTGCAGGCGGGGCTGCTCAATATTCAGGAAGCAGCGCAGGGGCGCGACGATCTGTTCCACGTCGAGGAGCTGACTCACGCCTTGCAAGGTCGTCTTGACGTCATCACTAGCTGGGGTCAGCAATGCATCGAGCTGTGGTCCCGCTACGACAGGCACGTCCACAAATTTATCCGCAACGCCATCGATATGGACAAGAACCGCGCCTTCAGCCAGCGGCTGCGCGAGTCCATCCGCAACTTCGAGCAGCACAACTGGCAGCTGCGGGTGGCCGAAGAGCCCCGTCTGCTGGAGCTGCGCGATGAAACCATCGCCATCCACGACGAGGAGGTGACCGGTGAGGTGCCCCTCGAGATGGAGTACGTCGAGATGGTGGACATCAATCAGGAGCTGGCCGAGCGCATCGAGCGCTATCTGGCCCGCTACCCTGAGCAGGGCCAGCAGCTGGATCTGGCCGATGTGCTGCGGGAATACCTGCTGGACTACCCGGCTCATGCCCACTTCGATGTGGCGCGTCTTCTGATCGACCAGGCCGTGCGCCTGGGCCATGCCAGCGGCGAGCGCGAACTGCATCGCCAACCCGCATGGAAACCCATTAACCAAGCTGGATCCAAGGTTCAGGCCTATGTCATTGATCAATTCTGAGTTTCCCTTGCCGCTGCGCCTTGCAGAGGCGATTGCCAACCCCTTGTTTCCGCGCATCGACACCGCCTTGCGCTCCGGTCGCCACATCAGTGCCGACGAGTTCGAGCAGCATTCGGCGCTGGTCGAATATCACAGCGAGCTGGAGATCTTCTACGGCCGCTATCAGGTGGAACTGATCAAGGCGCCGGAAGGCTTCTTCTACTTGCGTCCGCGCCCGAGCTCCGACATCGGCACCACAGTGCTCTCCGAGCTCGATATGCTGGTGGGCAAGGTGCTCTGCTACCTCTACCTGAGCCCGGATCGTCTGGCCTCGGAAGGGGTATTCGCCATGGCCGAGCTGCAGGAAGAGGTGCTGAGCCTCGCCGACGAGAAGCAGCTGCTGCGGATGGTCAACAGCCGCTCCGGCGGTACCGATCTCGACAAGAAGAAGTTGCTCGAAAAGATCCGTACCTCCATGCGCCGTCTGCGCCGCCTTGGCATGATCACCGCCCTTGGCAACGGGGATAAATTCCGGGTCAACGAATCGGTGTTCCGTTTCGCCGCCGACGTGCGCTCCGATGAAGATCCGCGCGCTGTCCAGCTGCGGATGATCCAGGAGGGTGAAGCCATCTTCCACGACGACGAAATGCCGAGCAGCGACTCGCTCTTTGATGACATCGAGGCGGATCTCGATGAAGAACAACTGGATCTGGAGGTATAACCGGTGCGAGGCAAGTTCAAATCCCTGACCATGGTCAACTGGAACGGCTTCTTTGCCCGGACCTTCGATCTCGACCAGCTGGTCACCACTCTTTCCGGCGGCAACGGCGCGGGCAAGTCCACCACCATGGCGGCCTTTATCGCGGCGCTCATCCCCGACCAGTCATTGCTCCATTTCCGCAACACCACGGAAGCGGGATCGAGCAGCGCCTCCCGTGACAAGGGGCTCTACGGCAAGCTGCAGCGCGGCCACTGCTACTCCCTGCTGGAAGTGATGAACAGCCGCGAACAGCGGATCTGGGTCGGCGTGCACCTCGAGCAGGTGGCCAACCGCGACAACAAGGTCAACATCACCCCGTTCGCGCTGGTGGATGTGCCGGAGAATCTGGCACCGACCGATCTGCTGCTGGAGAAGCTTGATGGCGGCAAGGGGCGGGTACGCGCCTTTACCGATCTGAAAGGGGCGGCCGCCGAGCTGGGGGCGCTGAAAGTCGCCAAATTCAATACGGTGACCGACTATCACAACTTCATGTTCGAGTTCGGCATCACCCCGAAGAAGCTGCGTGATCAAAAAGATCGCGGCAAGTTCTATCGCCTGATCGAAGCCTCCCTCTACGGCGGCATCTCCTCGTCCATCAGCCGTTCCCTGCGTGAATATCTGCTGCCGGAGAACTCCGGGGTACGCAAGGCGTTTGCAGACATGGAGGCGGCCATCTATGAAAACCGCCGCACCCTGGAGGCCATCAAGGAAACCCAGGGTCAGCGGGATCTGTTCAAGAACCTGATCACCGAGACCACCCACTATGTGGCGGCGGACTATGTGCGCAACGCCGCCGAGAAGAGCCGTCTCTCCGAGCTGGCCCTCAAGGCGCGCCAGGAGCTGGCCGACAAGCGCCGCATTCTGGCCGAAGAGAAACAGCGCGCCATCTATCTGGCCGACGAGGTGGAGCAGCTCACTAACCGTGAGAAACTGCTGACCGACGAGCTGGAGTCTGCCTCCGAGCATCTGGCCAAGGTGATGGCGGCTGTCAGTTTGCAGAAGAAGATAGAGATGTACCGCGCCGATCTGGCGGATCTCTCTGACAAACTCGAACAGCAGCAGGCTGTGGTGGAGGAGATCCACGGCCAGCTGCTGGAAGTGGAAGAGCGCAAGGAGCTGGCGCAGGCAGAAGTCGACAGCCTCAAGACCCAGCTGGCCGACTACCAGCAGGCGCTCGATATCCAGCAGACCCGCGCCATCCAGTACCGTCAGGCGGTGCAGGCTCTCGATGCTGCCCGCGAGCAGTGCGAGCTGCCGGGGCTGACCGCCGAACAGGCGAGCGACACCCTGCACCAGTTCCGCGCAGCCGAGCAGAGCCTCACCAGCCGAGTGCTGGGGGCCGAGCAGCAATTGGCGCTGGCCAAGGCAGCAGTGGCCGAGCACGAAGCGGCGCTGGCGCTGCTTTTGAGCATCGCCCCCGAGACAGTGCGCGAGGCCGCCTGGCCCACCGCGCAGGCGCTGCTCAAGCGTCACATCGAAGACAAGGCCCGTATTGCCCAGGGGCAGGGGCTGCGCGCCGCGCTGGCTCGCCTCGAGAAAGAGAGCGAAAGCCAGAAAAATCTCTTCAAGCTGCGTGACGAACTGCAGCAGGCCTCTGGCCAGCTGATTGCCAGCAGCGATGAGCTGGAGATCTTCCTCGAAGCCCAGCGCACCCGTCAGGAGGAGCTCTCCGAGCAGCAGGCCGAGGTGAACCAGCGCCGCGCCAGCCTCGAGCATCAGGGCTCCCAGCTGGGCCGTGATATTGCGGAGCTGACCAAGTTGGCGCCACGCTGGCTGAAATCCTTTGAAAAGCTCGAGCAGCTGCGCGAGCAGAGCGGTTTACCGCTGACTACCGCCGAAGAGCTTTCGGCCGGTATGCAGACAGTGCTCGACAAGGAGCGCGAGTTCGAGCAGGAGAGCAACCGCATCGCGGCGCAGAAACAGGCGCTGGAGCTGCAAATTCGCAACCTGCAGCTGGGAGCTGGCGAGGCGGATCCCCGTCTTGCCCGCATCGCCGAGCAGGTGGGGGGCGTGCTGCTCTCCGATGTCTACGACGACATCTCCATCGACGATGCCCCTTACTACTCGGCGCTCTACGGCCCGGCTCGCAGCGCCCTGGTGGTGCTCGACCTTGAGGGCGCCATCGAGCGGCTGAAAAAGCTGGAAGATTGCCCGGAAGATATCTACCTGATTCAGGGCAACCCCGACTCCTTTGACGAGGATCTGGTGGAAGCGGACGAGCTGGGGGACGCCGTGCTGGTGCGCACCAGCAAGCGTCAGGTGCGCTTCTCCCGCTACCCCGAGCTGCCGCTGTTTGGTCGCGCCGCCCGGGAAAAACGGATCGAGCAGCTCGACCTTGAGCGCGAAGGGCTCATCGAGGGTTACGCCAAGGCCGCTTTCGAGCAGCAGAAGTACCACCGTCTCTACGGTCACTTCCGCGACTTTATCGGCCAGCATCTGGATATCGCCTTCCGCCCCGACCCCGAAGCCGAAGTGCAGGCCAAGCAGGCCGAACTGCGCGCGCTGCAAGGGGCCATCGGTGAGTGCGACAAACAGCTGAGTGATGCCAAAGCGGCCGCCGCCCAGCTGACTCGCCATATCCAGCTGGTGCAGGGGATGCTGCCCTTTGCCCACCTGTTTGCCGAGACTGATTTGGCGGCCCGCCTCGAGGCGGCTCACGCCGATGTGGAAGCGCTGAAACAGGCCGAAGCCTTTATCGCCAAACACGGCAAGTCGCTGGAAAAACTGGAAACCATGGTGCAGGTGCTGCGTCAGGACCCGCAGGATCTGGCCGCGCTGCAGGCTGCCTATGATGAGGTGAGCGACCTGCTGGCCGAGCAGAAGCGCCGTTGCTACGCCCTCGATCAGCTGGTGGCCCGTCTGCCGCACTTTGCCTATCAGGATGCACAAAACCTGCTGGGCAAGGCCTCCGAGATGAGCGAGCGACTCAAAGAGAAGCTGAAAGCGGCCGAGCTGGCGGCCCGCACCGCTGGCGAGCAGCACAAGCAGATTGCCCAGCGCCATACCGAGGCGTTGCAGCTGCGCACCGCCCTCAACTCCAGCGTCGAGGCCAAGCGCCAGACCCTGACCGAGTTCGAGCTGGAGCTGGCGGCCATGGGGCTGACCCTCTCTGACGATATGGAAGAGAAGGCGCGCGCCCACAAGAAAGAGATTGAAGAGCTGCTGATCCGCACCCGTTCCCGTCGCACCAGCGCCGAGGCCCAGCTGCAGGTGACCAAGCGCGAGATCGAATCCCTTGGCGGTCGTCTCAAGCTGGAAGGCAAGGATTACTACAGCGCCCGTAAATCTCTGGTGGGTCACAAGGCGAGCTGGTCGCGGGTGGTGCGGCTGGCGCGGGAGACCGACGTCGAGAAGCGCCTCAACAAGCGCGAGCTGGCGTACCTTGACAGCGACGAGCTGCGCTCCATGTCGGACAAGGCCCTCGGCGCCCTGCGGGTGGCGGTGGCCCACGACGAAGCCCTGCGCGATGCGTTGCGTCTCTCCGAGGGCAACCGCAGCACCGAGCAGAAGGTCGCCTTCTACGTGCAGGTCTACCGCTACCTCAAGGATCGCATTCGCAACGACATCATCCGCTCCGATGATCCGGTCGAAGCGATCGAGGAGATGGAGATCGAGCTGGCCCGTCTGGCTGACGAACTCAAGCAGCGGGAAACCCACCTGTCGCTCTCCTCTCACGAGGTGGCGGCCAAGATCACCAACATCATCCGCCGCGAGCAGAACCGCATCCGGGTGCTCAACCAGGGCTTGCAGAACATCGCCTTTGGTCTGGTGCGCGGGGTGCGCCTCAACGTCAATATCCGCGAGGCCCACACCCGTCTGCTGACGGCGCTGGCCGATCAAACTGCCATGCACAACGATCTGTTCGCCGACAAGGAGCTCAGCTTCTCCGAGGCGATGGCCAAGCTGTTCCAGCGCCTGAACCCGCAGATCGAGCAGGGAGATCGCAGCTATCAGGTGATGGGCGACGTGCTGCTCGACTATCGCAACTATCTGGAGCTGGAGATCGAGGTGCAGCGCGGTGCCGACGGCTGGCTGCGTGCCGAGAGCGGTGCGCTCTCTACCGGTGAGGCGATCGGTACCGGTCAGGCCATCCTGCTGATGGTGCTGATCAGCTGGGAGGAGGAGTCCCGCCGTCTGCGCGGCAAGGATATCGCTCCGTGCCGTCTGTTGTTCCTCGACGAAGCGGCCCGTCTGGATGGCAAATCCATCGCCACCCTGTTCGAGCTGTGCGAGCGGCAGGATATGCAGCTGCTTATCGCCGCGCCGGAGAACATCAGTCCCGAGAAGGGTACCACCTACAAGCTCATCCGCAAGGTACAGGGCAAGCACGAGCATGTGCATGTGGTGGGTCTGCGCGGTTTCGGCTTTGCCGACGACAAGCTGATCGCCTGACTCTGATGGGCAAATAGCAGGAGAAAAGGGAGGCATTCGCCTCCCTTTTTATTGGGGAAATATGGCAAAGTAGCGGCGCTGCCCCTGATGGGGTAAGGCTGCGGATGAACGGGCTTGCCCGGTTCTGGTTAAGTATCCCTCTTGTTGTGCTGCGTTTCGGACGCAGATCGGAGGGTGTTTGCGTGCTCGAGTTGGCAAACGAGAGCAGAGAAGTTGCCCTTTGATTGTCTCTTGGGTGCAACAGTGGTGATTTAAATCCTGTGTTAATTGCAACAATCGCGGTGGCCACTGCACTGGCACCGGGCTGGGCGCCATGATGGCAAGGGGCCGCCTACATTGCGGTGGCTTGCCGGTATGGGGAGAATCTCCCCGTTACTGCGACGTGAGATGATCCGCCGGGCTATCTACCCGGCAAGGTGAGCGAGGAGAAGTAGATGCGCGGCATCGGGAGAGAAGGAGTGGTGCAATCGGCCTGCAAAGGGGGGCTGTTGCTTGTCTGCCTGCTGCTGGCAGCCTGTAGCAGCCGTTATGACGAGAGCCACGGCGGCAGCTGGCGCGGCTATAGCGAGACCGGTTATGCCAGCTATTATGCCGACCGCTATCACGGCAAAAAGACCGCCAGCGGCGAGCTCTATCGCAACAATCTCAATAGCGCCGCCCATATGGAGTTGCCCTTTGGCTCCATGGTGCGGGTGACCAACCTCGCCAATGGCAAGAGCGTAGTGGTCAAGGTCAATGATCGCGGCGCCTTTAAAAGCGGGCGAATTATCGATCTTTCCAAATCCGCCTTCGGCTCCATCGCCAATATTCGCGAAGGTGTTATCAAGGTGAAGGTTGAGGTGTTGTGACCGCTCGTGATGCTTCAGAATCTGCAGTCGTTTGGAAAAATCGTAATAGGGTGATTGTGCGCTCACAGCGTATCCCAATTATGGCTTGAGCAGGGAAAGAGATGGATATTGAGCTGATTAATATGCCGCAAAGTGAATTTGAGCAGGTCTTTATTGTCGTGAAACAGGGGATTTTTCCCTATGTTGAGTCGCTCTTTGGCTGGGATGACCAATTTCAACGCGAACGGCTAGCCAGCTCATATTTGCCGCAATGGTTTTCGTGGATCCTGCATGGGGGAGAGCGCATTGGTCTGTTATGTTGCAAGCCATATGAGGATGCCCAGCATGTTCATCTGCTGATCATTTTCCCTCAGTATCAGGGGCGGCAGCTTGGCGCTGCCGTGATGGAACGGCTTCATCAGGAGGCTGAGCGTGAGGGGAAATGCCGGGTCACCCTGTCCAGCTTCACAGAGAACCATGGGGCGATACGGTTTTATCAACGCCTTGGTTACAACGTGGTCGAAGAGGATCAGGCGTTTGTCTCCATGTCCCGGCCGTTGGGCAGTGACCTCGGATTGAAAAAAGTGGTTAATGGAGAGTTGTGATGGCGATTTTGAATATTTTGACGGCTCCCGATCCCAGGTTGAGGCTCAAGGCCGAGCGGGTTGAGGATATTGCTGCCGTACAGGGGCTGATCGATGACATGCTGGAGACCCTGTATGCGACGGAAAACGGGATTGGTTTGGCCGCGACTCAAGTCGGGCGTAAAGAGGCCGTCGTTATTATCGACTTGTCCGAGAGCAGGGATCAGCCGCTGGTTTTGATTAATCCACAAGTGATAAACGGTACTGAAAAGGTGCTTGGACAAGAGGGCTGTCTCTCCGTGCCGGATTATTATGCGGATGTCGAGCGTTACAGCTCGGTGGTGGTATCTGCACTGGATCGAAAAGGCAATCCGATCACCATCGAAAGCAGCGATTTTTTGGCCATTGTCATGCAGCATGAAATTGATCATCTGGATGGCAACTTGTTCATTGATTACCTGTCACCGCTCAAGCGGCAGATGGCACTCAAACGCGTTAAAAAATCGCTCAAGTCCGCCAGCTAATGTCTGCGGATAGTGGCTGGCCGTTTTAGTTATGTGGGGAGCAGGCAGAATGAAAGTGGCAAGATGGAATGTCAGGGCACTGTTTGGCCGCAATGGCAATGAGGTACGGGGACGTTATGGGCTGAAGGCACTGCTGTTGCTGGGAACATTGTGGGTCGCTCTCCCCGTATCAGCCGATGAAGAGCAGCTGCCGGCCGAATATCGCCCCTTTGTGCAGCAGTTGGTCGATGCGGCAGAAGCCCGGGATCATCAGGCCCTTGCCAACCAGATGAAGTACCCCTTCAAGCAGGAGTATCCCATTCCCGCCATCAAAACCCCGGCGGAGATGCTGATCCGTTTTGACGAGGTGTTTGATGACGCCATATTAAAAAGCATCGCTACCTCCCGGGTCGGGCAGGATTGGCAGACCATGGGCTGGCGCGGCATCATGCTGGGCAGTGGCGAGGTCTGGATGGATTTTGATGGCAAGGTCATCGGTATCAATCATCAGACGGCGCAGGCCGCCAAATTGAAAGCCGAGCTTATCGCCAGGCAGAAAAGCGGTCTGCATCCCAGTGTGCGGGAGTACAAGAGCCCCGCGTTGATGTGGCAGACCGAGAAATTTATCATCCGCATCGACGAATTGGACGATGGCCACTATCGCTATGCCTCCTGGGCCAGGGGCAAGACGCTCGCCGACAAGCCGGATCTGGTGCTGAAAAATGGTACCGTCAGGGTGGAGGGGACGGGGGGCAATCATACCTATCTCTTCACGAGCGGCCCCTATCGCTACGAGTGCGTCGTCACCGTATTGGGTGAGCGAGGCGTGCCACCGGGTGAGCTGGTGGTCTATAAAGACGACGTCGAGATAGTGCACCAACCGGTGATCAAGGTGCTGTGACAGCAAATCCACATAAAGAGAGATCAAGGAGCGGCCAGGTGCCGCTCTTTTGCTTTCGCAAACTGAGGGATGAGCTTCGCTAGCTTTGCGGCACCCTGACCCCTTTATCGAGATAGAGGCTGCTGTAGTTGGCCCTGTGGGTGACAAACATCACCTGATGGCGGCTACCGTCGGAGAGGATAAGGAAATCGCCCGCCTGGGCAGGGCTTTGCAAGGAGACCTCCTGCTCGGGGGCGGTCAGGCGGTCGACATCATCCTTGAAGGTGAGGGTGTAAGAGAACATATGGCGCTCCACTGCTGGCTCATATCAAACACTGCCTCCAAGGCTAGTTGCTGCGAGCACTGCATGCGGCGCCCGATTGGCGCTGTTCGACCAAATTTCTGAAACGGTATGCAAAGAGAAGGGGGATCACCTGGCATCGTCAAGCCAGTCCAGCAGTTGTGCACCGACCTCCGGGCTGCCGAGCAGGGCCATATGAGTGGTGCGATAGACAATCAGGGTATGTTCGGGGGGAAAGTCGAGTTGATGTGCGCGCTCCCGGTGCAGGCCCAGCGCGCTGCGCAGGGGGACCAGTCCATCGCCAATCAGCCGTTCTGCCAGCAGGGTGCGTTTGGCGGATGTGGTGCCGGCGATGGCAAAGCAGGCTACGTCGCTTGGAAGCGGGAGCGGTTGGCGGGGATCACGCCCTATGGTGCGCTCCCTGTTATTGCGGGAGGCGTCGATGACCTTGCCATGGCGAAGATCCCGAATGCCCTGGCTGCGTATGCGGGTCAGATTCACAAAGGGCATGCTGTAAGGGGTGACTGGCAGCAGCTGCTCCAGCCAGTGGCCAGCGGATTCGAGCGGCGCGCCGTGGTGCGGTGTGCCAAGAAAGATGAGATGCCGCAGTCGCTTGGGCCAGCGCAGTGAGTGGATTTGGGCGTAATGGCAGGCACTTCGGATAACCAGTCCCCCCATGCTGTAAGCCAGCACGCTGAGCTGCTTGATGGCCCCCGGCCATCGGTCACACAGCTCCTCCAGCTGCAGCGCCAGCGCCTGCCCGTTGCTGGCAATGGAGAGACCCGAGTTGTAGCGCAGATAGAGAGGCAGATAGCCAAGCGCCTTGGCTACCGCTTCGCCATGGTTGACGGATTTCCCCTGATAGCGGGTGTGCCACTGCAGATCGTTCATGCAGAGGCCATGGATCATCAGCAGCACTCGCCCCGTGTGGGGAAGGTCGGCTGGCATGGTCTGCCAATCGAGCTGCTTGCCCTGATAGCGCAGAGTCATCGGGGTGGCGAGGGCGTTTTGCTGCTCGACCAGCTTGTCACCCAGCACGCCATTGAGGGTTGCAAGCAGAGCAGCGCGCTTGGGCGTCTCTGCCGCAGAAGGTTGCGTCGGGAGTGGCAGGCGGGCCAGCAGGCCATTGATACCACTGCCGAGGCTATTGGCCGCCCCGTGAACCCCCTTGTAAATAAGCCCGGTGAGACCCGCCGTTTTACCCTTGTCCCGTCCCTTGATACCCATACCGCCCAGCACCGCCTGATGCACCGCTTCAGTTATCTGCACGGTAGCGGGCAGCGCCTGGGTCAGCAGTTGCGCCAGCTCGCGGATATCCGAAAGCTGCCAGGAGGAGGGCGACTTGTCAGCGGCATCGGTCATAAGCACTCCTTGCTGTGGTGAGTAACGTGGGTGGTAGCCATGCTGCGAATGGTCTGCAGGCCAAACCAGCTTGCGCCCTTTGGCCTGTGTTTACCAGTTTCATCAAATGCATTGGCGGGCGCACAGGCGTTGAAAAGTTCTCTTGCGAAGCTGGTCACGGTAACCGCAAGGAAAATCACATCTACTTCCTCATATGACGCTGTCAGGGAGAGGTGAGATGTCGTTGTTTGATGAGATCCGGGTACAGGAGTTGTGTGCAAGGTTGCTCGATAGCCGGAACGAGAAGGGTTGTTCTCTTGAGAGCAGACATGGTCGCGAGTTGAAGGAGCTGTTGCAGACTCATTGTGGCTTAAGACCTGTCGGACGCAGTGCCCGTCATGTATTGACCGAGGCGGGACGGGCTTATTTGATCGGACAATTGGCGCAGGTGGTGCCACCGGAACCGAACAAGCGTGAGCAACTGGCGCTTCTTGGCGTGACGTTGCCGCCGCGGCTGAATCAAGCCTGCGGGTATGCGCTCTGGTATGGGGACAGCAAGCATCCGCGCACTGAATGTCCGGATCCACAACTGGCGAATCTGACGCTGACACAGGATGAGGTGATCCGAATCCGTACCCTCGAACCGCTCTCGCTGGTCGATATGCACGGTCAGCAGCAAGATATGACGGCAGTGATGGCGCTGCTGGGGGAATTGGCGTTGCCGGAGCGGGCGCTGGGCACGCTGGCGGCCATCGGCTGGCAAGGGGAGCGCGTTATTACAGTGGAGAACAAAGGGGCCTTTATCGACTACCCGCTGCAGCCGGGACAACTGTTGCTGTTTGCCCCCGGGCGCAATACCAGACTTGCCAAACGGCTGATCCCCTTGCTGCCTCAAAGCATAGAGTGGGCTCACTTTGGCGATCTTGATCAACGTGGCATCGATATCGCCGTTGAACTGGCCCGTGAGCTTCATCGTCCCGCCATGCTCTGGCTTCCCGACGCTATCCACACTTATCTGGAACACTATGCCCGTCCCGTAGGAGCTTTTACGGAGGTGGTTGGCAAGGTGCACTGGCGTAAAGAGGAAAGAGTGAGGGGAGCTCTCCCTTGGCTCGATGAGTTGATCACCGATGGAAAGTGGCTGGAACAGGAGGTATTGATTGCTGCGCCGCACTGGCGTCTGTGGGCGCTTGAGTAGCAGAGTGTTAAAGGGGAGGGCAGTCACCTCCCGGCTGCTTATCATAATGATAAAGTTGGTCTGCTTTATATCATTTCAGCCCCGAGCGATGCGTCCAGATGATAATTATCTCTACCGTGACTCGGTTTTATCACCCCATAGGTATGTGGTCGCAGCAGGATAAATTCAGTGCGCGCATTACCTCATCAGCCAAATAGGGCTAATCGCTACTATTTTTGTGGCGCTCATCACATACTTTTGCCATTTTTTATTATTCCACAGCAAATCTTTACCTTGGCACGCTTATTGATTGCCCTATATCGACGCTAACCGATGAGCTCACCCATAACCGGGATGCTGGTGACATCGTGAGTGACTGGGGAGCTATTCATATATCATCCAACGAATTGGGGCGAACGATGAAAGCAGTGAACGAGTTAATCAAAGAGATCAAAGCACTCAAATCCAACCTGCATGAAAAAGATTTTCTGCTGACCTGGGAGCAAACACCTCAGGAGCTTGAACTGGTATTGAAACTGGCCGAATCCCTCAAGACACTGCGTGCCGAAAATATTGCTACCAAACTGTTTAACAGCGGGCTCGGTATCTCGGTTTTCCGCGATAACTCCACCCGAACCCGCTTCTCTTATGCCTCTGCACTGAACCTGCTCGGTCTGGCCCAACAGGATCTGGATGAGGGCAAATCCCAGATCGCCCACGGTGAAACCGTCCGTGAAACCGCCAATATGATCTCCTTCTGCGCCGATGCCATCGGTATCCGCGATGACATGTATCTGGGGGCCGGTAACGCCTATATGCGTGAAGTGGGCGCCGCACTGGACGAAGGGTTCGAGAAGGGGGTGCTGCCCCAGCGTCCGGCACTGGTCAACCTGCAGTGCGACATTGATCACCCGACCCAGTCTATGGCTGATCTCGCCTGGTTGCAGGAGCACTTCGGCAGCCTGGAAAACCTCAAGGGCAAGAAGATTGCGATGACCTGGGCTTACTCCCCGAGCTACGGCAAGCCGCTCTCCGTGCCGCAGGGCATCATCGGCCTGATGACCCGCTTTGGCATGGATGTGACCCTGGCCCACCCGGAAGGGTATGACCTGATCCCGGACGTGATCGAAGTGGCCAAGGAGAATGCCAAGGCATCCGGCGGCAGCTTCCGTCAGGTCACCTCCATGGAAGAGGCGTTCAAGGATGCCGATATCGTCTATCCCAAGTCCTGGGCTCCCTACAAGGTGATGGAACAGCGTACCGAACTGCTGCGTGCCAATGACCACGCCGGCCTCAAGGAGCTGGAGAAACACTGCCTTGAGCAGAACGCCAAGCATAAGGATTGGCACTGCACCGAAGAGATGATGAAGCTCACCAAGGGGGGCGAAGCGCTCTATATGCACTGCCTCCCGGCCGATATTTCCGGTGTCTCCTGTAAAGAGGGCGAAGTAACCGAAGGGGTATTCGAGAAATATCGTATCGCCACTTATAAAGAGGCGAGCTGGAAGCCCTATATTATCGCTGCCATGATCATGGCCCGTAAATTCTCCGCCCCAGGAGAGACCCTCGAAACGCTGCTGAAAGAGGCCCAGAAGCGGGTTAAATGAATAGCGTTGGCTGAAATAAATAAAAGAAATGGCAGGGGTAATCATTCCCCTGCCTGCTACAACAGCGGAATTGTCGTGAGTTTTCTCCCCGTGGTATCTGAATATCGGATTTCCCGGTGAGATGGCTCCCGACCCCATAATCTGGATGAGGTACGCATGTCCCAATTTTCTCTGAAGATGGATATTGCCGATAACCGTTTTTTTACCGGTGAACCATCTCCCCTGTTTTCTCGCGCCGAAGCACAAAAGGCCCGTGCCTTTCATAAAAAACTGGCCGGTTATGAACCGACTCCCCTGTGCGACCTGAAAGATCTGGCCGCCTATATCGGGGTAAAAAAAATTCTGGTCAAGGATGAGTCAAAACGCTTTGGTCTTAATGCCTTCAAGATGCTCGGTGGCGTTTACGCCATTGCCAACCTGCTCTGTGAAAAATACGGGGTGGCCGTCGAAGATTTCTCCTTCGATCTCATCAAACGCACCATCAAGGAGCCGATGACCTTCGCCACCACCACAGATGGCAACCACGGTCGCGGCGTTGCCTGGGCCGCCAAGCAGGTGGGTCAGCATGCGGTGGTCTACATGCCCAAGGGCTCTGCCCAGGAGCGGGTTGATCACATTCTCAATCTCGGTGCCGAGTGCATTGTCACCGATATGAACTATGACGACACCGTGCGCCTGACCATGAAGATGGCCGAAGAGCGCGGCTGGCACATAGTGCAGGACACCGCCTGGGAGGGCTACACCAAGATCCCGACCTGGATCATGCAGGGTTACTCCACTCTGGCCGACGAAGCGGTCGAGCAGATGCAGGATATGGGCATCAAGCAGCCGACCCACGTGCTGCTGCAGGCCGGGGTAGGGGCGCTGGCGGGCGGTGTGCTCGGCTATCTGGTGGACTGCTTCGGCGCGAAAAACCTGCACAGTATCGTAGTCGAGCCGGATCAGGCCGACTGCATCTACCGCTCCGGCGTGGCGGGGGAGATGGTCAACGTGGGGGGCGACATGCGCACCATCATGGCCGGTCTCGCCTGCGGCGAACCCAATCCGCTCGGCTGGCCGCTGCTCAGGGGCTGCACCACCCAGTTCATCTCCTGTCACGACAAGGTGTCGGCACTAGGCATGAGAGTGCTTGGCAACCCTCTTGGCAATGACCCCCGCATCATCTCCGGTGAATCGGGCTCGGTCGGCACCGGCGTGCTGGCGGCGGTGCGTCACCACCCGGATCGCGCGGCGCTGATGGAACGTCTGGGGCTGGATAGCAACTCGGTCGTACTCATCATCAACACCGAAGGGGATACCGATGTGAAGCACTACCGGGAAGTGGTGTGGGAAGGCAAACATCCTGCCTGCGATTAACCCCGGCTGTGAGTAATCCCTGCGAGAGCAGAGAGACGAATTGAAGAACTGATCGCGCCTCGCCAACGGGGCGCGGTAACGGGCACAGGGCGCGGCCGACGAACAGGCCGCGCACTCTCAGTTGTTATGGAGAATCACAATGAGCAAGCAAATTCCGTTTGAAATGGTGTTGGAGAAGGCCTACCAGTACAAGGCCGAGATGAGTCAGTTCCTGCGCGACATGATCGCCATCCCGAGCGAGAGCTGCGATGAAGAGCGCGTCGTGCTGCGCATCAAGCAGGAGATGGAGAAGGTTGGCTTTGACAAGGTCGAGATCGACCCCATGGGCAACGTGCTGGGCTATATCGGCCACGGCCCGCACCTGATCGCCATGGATGCCCACATCGATACCGTGGGCGTCGGCAACATGGCCAACTGGAAGTTCGACCCCTATGAGGGGATGGAAGATCACGAGATCATCGGTGGTCGCGGCGCCTCCGATCAGGAAGGGGGCATGGCCTCTATGGTCTATGCGGGCAAGATCATCAAGGATCTCGGGCTGGAAGATCAGTATACCCTGCTGGTGACCGGTACCGTGCAGGAGGAGGATTGCGATGGCCTCTGCTGGCAGTACATCATCGAGCAGAGCAAGATCCGCCCCGAGTTCGTGGTCAGTACCGAACCCACCGACTGCCAGATCTACCGTGGCCAGCGTGGCCGCATGGAGATCCGCATCGATGTGCAGGGGGTCAGCTGCCACGGCTCCGCGCCGGAGCGCGGTGACAACGCCATCTTCAAGATGGGCCCGATCCTTGGCGAGCTGCAGGAGCTGAGCCACAACCTCGGCAACGACGACTTCCTCGGCAAGGGCACCCTGACCGTCTCCGAGATCTTCTTCACCTCCCCAAGCCGCTGCGCCGTGGCGGATAGCTGCGCCGTCTCCATCGACCGCCGCCTCACCTGGGGCGAGACCTGGCAAGGTGCGCTCGACGAGATCCGCGCCCTGCCTGCGGTGAAAGCCGCCGGTGCCGAGGTCTCCATGTACCAGTACGACCGTCCGGCCTACACCGGTCTGGTCTACCCGACCGAGTGCTACTTCCCGACCTGGAAGGTGGAAGAGGATCACATCACCGTCAAAACCCTCTCCAAGGCTTATCGCGAGCTGTTCAACAAGGAGCCGGTGGTGGACAAGTGGACCTTCTCGACCAACGGGGTCTCCATCATGGGCCGCCACGGTATTCCGGTCATCGGTTTTGGCCCGGGTAAAGAGCCGGAGGCCCACGCCCCGAACGAGAAGACCTGGAAAGAGCATCTGGTCAAGTGCGCCGCCATGTACGCCGTGATCCCCATGCTCTATCTGGCCGAGCTGGACAAGTAAGGGGGCGCCGGGTGGTGACTCTCATCACCGTCCGGCAGTTGCAAGTGCCCCGTCTCAATTGAGGCGGGGCTTTGCTGTTTGAAGTGATGTTCGAGGTGGTGGGGATGAAACGGCTGATCAAAAACGGTGTGCTGGTCGATGCACAGGGTGAATATCGTCAGGATCTGCTGATCGATAACGGGGTGATCCGCGCGCGGGCCACCGCTATCCAGCCCGATGGCGAGACCGACGTGATCGATGCCAGCGGCTGTTATGTGATGCCGGGTGGCATCGACGTCCATACCCACTTCAACATCGATGTGAGCATTGCCCGCAGTTGCGATGACTTTTTCAGCGGTACCCGTGCCGCCGCCTGTGGTGGCACTACCACCATCGTCGATCACATGGGATTTGGCCCGGCGGGGTGCAATCTGCATCACCAGCTGGCCCGCTATCACGACTATGCCGCCGATCAGACGGTGATCGATTACAGCTTTCACGGCGTGATCCAGCATGTGGATGACGCCATCCTCCACGAGATGGCCGCCATGGTGCAGGAGGAGGGGATCAGCAGCTTCAAGCTCTATCTTACCTACCAGTACAAGCTCGGAGATCACGATGTGTTGCGCGCCCTGGCCCGCCTCAAGGAGGTGGGGGCGCTCGCCACCGTCCACCCCGAGAACGATGCCGCCATCGCGGCGCGCCGGGCTGCCCTATTGGCCGCAGGCCATCATGAGCCTTGGTATCACCCGCAAAGCCGCCCACTGGAGTGCGAAGCCGAGGCGGTGGCCCGGATGATCAATCTGGCGCGGCTCGCTGGCAATGCGCCGCTCTATATCGTCCACCTCTCCAACGGCTTGGGGCTGGAGTATCTGAAACTGGCGCGTCGTCAGGGTCAGCCGGTCTGGGTGGAGACCTGCCCGCAATATCTGCTGCTCGATGAGCAGTGTTATTACAAGGAGAACGGGGTCGACTATCTGCTGAGCCCGCCGCTGCGCTCACGCTGCGAGCAGGACAAGCTGTGGGTCGGTATCGCTGCGGGCGACATCGATACGGTGGCGACCGATCACTGCAACTTCTCCCACGCCCAGCGCATGACCCTCTCGGGCGGCGATTTCAGCCGCTGCCCCAACGGCTTGCCCGGGGTCGAAAACCGGATGCTGCTGCTGTTTGCCCACGGGGTATTGGGCGGGCGCATCTCGCCGTCGCGCTTCGTGGCACTCACCAGCGCCAACCCGGCGCGCCTGTTTGGCCTCTGGCCGCGCAAGGGCAACTTGCAACCGGGATCTGACGCCGATCTGATGATCATGGATCCCCGTGGTGACACCCTGATTTCCCATCAACAGTTGCACGACAACGGCGACTACAGCCCCTACGAGGGGATGTGCTGCCCCGGCCGGATCAGGCTGACCCTGAGCCGTGGCGAGATAGTCGCTCGCGATGGCGAGTTTCTCGGGCGACGTGGTCATGGCCGCTTTCTGGCCAGAGCGCCCTTTGATCCGGCGTTGGCGCCGGATCTGCACCCGCCTTGCCCCTTGGTGGCAGGCTGACAATCCGTTCGAAATACGCAAATCAGCAAGCTTATGTGAACAACGAAAGGTGGGCCGGTATTGCGCCGGCTTGTCCCATCACTGGAGAGAACAAGATGAAACAGAGAATCGTACTGGCCCTTGGTGGCAATGCGCTGGGCAACAACCTGCCCGAGCAGATGAAAGCGGTGCAGAGCACGGCGGGCACCATTGCCGACCTGATCGCTCAGGGGCATGAGGTGGTGGTGACCCACGGCAACGGCCCGCAGGTAGGGATGATCCAGCAGGCGTTCGAGGTGGCGGCCCGCCACGACCCCAAGGCGCCCCATCTGCCCATGTCGGTCTGCGTGGCCCTGAGTCAGGGTTATATCGGTTATGACCTGCAAAACGCCCTGCGCGAGGCCTTGCTGGCGCGTGGTATTCACAAGCCGGTTGCCACTTTGGTGACCCAGGTGGAGGTGGATAAAAACGATCCCGCCTTCCTCGACCCGAGCAAACCCATCGGCGGTTTCTTCAGCAAGGAGGAGGCCGAGGCATTGATGGCCAGGGGCGAGCGGCTCAAAGAGGATGCCGGCCGTGGCTATCGCCGGGTGGTCGCATCCCCCAAACCCGTCGATATCATCGAGAAAGAGACCGTATCTGCCATGCTGGCCGCTGGTCAGGTGGTGATCACCGTCGGTGGCGGCGGCATTCCGGTGCTGCGGGAGGGCAATCACCTGCGCGGTGCCAGCGCGGTGATCGACAAGGATTGGGCCAGTGCCAAGCTGGCGGAGCTTATCGATGCCGACATGCTGATCATCCTTACCGCGGTAGAGAAGGTCGCCATCAACTTTGGTAAGCCCGATGTGCAGTGGCTCGATCAGCTGAGCGTGGCCGATGCCAACAGCTTTATTGCACAGGGACAGTTTGCCAAGGGCTCCATGCTGCCCAAGGTGGAGGCGGCGCTCTCGTTCGCGACCTCCCTGCCGGGGCGCAAATCCCTGATCACCTTGCTGGAGAAGGCTGCCGACGGCATTGCCGGCAAGACGGGAACCCTTATCAGCCGCTAGGCGTTCCAGCTCGGGTTGAGTGTGATTGCGGGGGCCGTCGGCCCCCTTGTTCATTTCGGGGGCGACCATGGTCAGTGGAAGATGAGCGGCGTAAGATGGCCGCCTTCAAGCGCGGGCAAGACGCCGAGAGCAGATCCGGCGAATGAGTGACAAGAGGTGAGTAACAAGCAAATGAGCGGAAAGATCAATATGGCGGCGCTGGGGGGGCTTGTTCTGCTCACCGCCATCTGGAGTTACAGCTGGATCGTGATGAAGCAAGTGATGCTCTACACGGGGGCCTTCGAGTTCACCGCCCTGCGCTGCCTGTGCGGATCTCTGGTTCTGCTGCTTGTATTGGCCCTGCGCGGGCGCCGTTATCTCAAACCCACCCCGTTTCGCTATACCCTCGCCATCGCCCTGTTCCAGACCTGCGGCATGGTGGGGTTGGCCCAGTGGGCCCTGATCAGCGGTGGGGCGGGCAAGGTGGCTATTCTGAGCTACACCATGCCGTTCTGGGTGGTGATCTTCGCGGCGCTCTTTCTCGGCGAGAGGATGCGCAAGCTCCACTATCTGGCGGTCGGGGTGGCCGCCTGCGGCCTGCTGCTGGTGATCGAGCCCTGGCAGCTGCATCTGGATTCCATGAAGAGTGCGCTGCTGGGGATTGCCTCCGGCATCTGCTGGGGGATCAGCGCCATCATCGCCAAGCGGATGTATGCCCGCCACCCCGCGGTGGATCTGATGTCCCTCACCACCTGGCAGATGATCTACGCCACCATGGTGATGGCCGTGGTGGCGGCGCTGGTGCCGGAGCGACCCATCGACTGGCAGCCCTATGTGTTTGGTGCGCTCGCCTACAGCGCCATCTTCGCCACGGCGCTGGCCTGGAGCCTATGGTTGTTCGTACTGAAAAAGCTGCCGGCCGGGATCGCCAGCCTCAGCACCCTGGCGGTGCCGGTGAGCGGCGTGCTGCTCTCCTGGTGGCTGCTGGGCGAAAATCCGGGGCCGGTGGAGGGGAGCGGCATCGCCCTTATCGTGCTGGCGCTTATCGTCATCAGCCGCAAGGGCAAGCGCTCGGTGGTGTCGGTGGCGGGGGAGACCCGTATCAAGCACGGCTGAGTCGATTGTCGGCAACGAAATACAAAGGGCCCACCATCATGGCGGGCCCTTCTGGTTTTAAGAACACTCTCTTATCGGCGCTGGGCCAGATGCATCATGGCTTCCAGCACGGCACCGCCGATGGCGCGGGCCTTGTCCGATACCGTAGTTGCGTCGGCCCGCTCGCCTCTGGGGTCGATGTCACCGATCTTGAAGCCGATGGTCACCTCAATGCCATCGCTGAGCAGACCTCGCACCATGCCGGAGAGCGGCGCGATAATGGGAGCGTCCCCCACATGGGCGATTACATCCCCCTCCTGCACCAGATCACCGAGCTTGATAATGCTCTTCATCACTCCGGCGACGGGGGCGCGCACCACCCGGCGGGCGGAGTGCCCCTCGATCACCCCGGGAATGCCGGTATTGGGCTGGGCAGGGCCCTGATAGATGACCCGGCCCAGATGGTGGCCACGGTTGGTCTCAATGACCGCATCGCAGTCGCGCCCCGCCTCAAACCCCGGGCCAAGGGCCACCGTAATGGGGGCCATCTCCTTGTGAGTGCCGAGATTTTGCTTGGCGAGGATGGCATCCACCAGATAGCGGGGCTTGAGCTCGGCAAGGGTGGCGCAGTCGGGGTCAACCAGCAGCGGAATGACGCCCCGATCCAGCTGCTCGAACGCCTGCTCGACGCTCTCGACCCGCTTGGCACGCACTCCTTCGACGCTTGTTTCACCGTCGAACATCCCCTGAGCGAAGGCGACAGTGCGGCGGATCACCGTGGGTTTGTCGAGATCCAGCATTACCACCTTGAAACCGGCATTGTGCAAGCGCAGTGCCACCCCGGTGGCGATATCGCCGGAGCCACGCATCACCACCAGTTGATCCCGCTTGAGGCGCACATCATCCTGCATCAGCCCACCCGATTTGCCGTTTTTCACCTGCAGCAGCTCGGCGAGGATGCTGATGGCGATCTCCTCGGGGGTTTCAGCTCCGATGTTGTAACCGATGGGGGCGTGCAGCTGCTGCAGTTGCTCCTGGCTCACCCCTTGCTGGCGCAGCGCCTGGGTGAAGGTCTGCACCTTGCGCTTGCTGGCGAGCAGTCCCAGATAGGCGAGGGGACGGCTGATGAGCCGATCCAGCGCCTCCTTGTCCTGATGGTTGGTGGCGATGATGACGAAGTTGGCGGACTCGATGGCCAGTTTATCGATCACCGCGCTGATGGTATCGGCCTGCACCAGATGGGTACCGGCGGGGAAGAGGTCAGGGTTGAGGCTCCCCTCGAAGCAATCCCCTACATGGACATCAAAGCCGAGCGGCGCCGCAGCATGGGCCACAGCCCGGTTGACGTGGCCGGCACCAATGAGCACCAGCCGTGGTCGCAGACCATAGACATCGATATAGACCGACATGGCACCACCGCAATCCGACCCGACCGCATGCTCACCGTTGCGCGCCATCCGGCCATGGAAGATGCGCGGCTTGCGCTCGGCAATGGCAGCCATCGCTTCCTCGATCACCAGCCGCTCGATCATGCCGCCGCCGATGGTACCGAGGATCTGGCCATCGGCCATTACCAGCATCTGGGCCTGATGGCGCGGGGTGGAGCCCCGGCTTTCGATGATCTGGGCCATGGCAAACGGCGTGTTCTCCTGTTCCAGTCGGGCTGCGTGTGCAAACAGATTCATAAGGTACCTCTTTTCATCCTTAAAACGTCAGGGGCGAGGCTAAAGCGCCTCCCCGTGCGGAGCTGTGCAGATCAGGTGACGGATGGGGGGGGATTCGCGCACGGCCCCCTGCCAGATGGCGTGGATCTCGGGGTGGCGGCTCTGCAGCTTTATCAATTCCGCCAGCCACGACGCCTCATTTTGATAATCGCCATTGATAAACCAGATCCGGCGCGCCCCGGGCGGGGTGCCCTTGAACACCCCTTCGGGGTGGGAGAGCAGCCTGTCAAACAGTGCCCAATCCAGTGGCTCACCGGCTGCAATCCCGCACAGGGCCTGCAATTCAGCCCAGCGGTGGATCTGCGCCGGTTCGGCATTGGCTCCCACCATGGCGCCGCCCAGCAGGGCGATCACCCAGTCACTCTGGTGTGGAATGCAAGGTTCGTGCAAAGCGGGCACTTTCAATAACTTGTGATGGGCGCCATCCGCTTCGACCAGGATGAGATCGAAGCGCTGCTGTCCTTTGAGCAGGTCGATTTGGCGCAGATCCGGCCCTGCAACTTTGCCGGTGCGCTCGTCGAGATGGCTGAACAGGGCAACCAGGGTCGGGCCATCCGGCAGAGCCTGACAGCGAGTAAGTTGACGAACGGGATCCGTCTCGATAATCAATTCCCGATAGTGTGACGGGGCTGGCAGAAACATCCGGGTGGTGGTGGTAATTAGCACCCTTTTACCCTGCTTATAAAAATATTCCGCCAGCCAGAACAGGGTGCTGGTTTTTCCGCCGGCACCACAAAGGCTAATTAGTGTGGTATGGTTGTCACTATTTTCAAGCAGTGGATTTAAAAGCGAACCAATATCCGGAAACGCGTGAATAACAGAGTGTGGCAAGGACATGGCAATGACCGAAATAAATAGCGAGGTGAATGAAAAGGTGCAGGCTCGGGGGCGTGAACAGTGTGACTGTATAATTACCGCAGCAGGTTTGTCATCCCGCATGGGGGCATGGAAAATGATGCTACCTTATGGCTCGGGGACAATTCTTGATGCAAGTCTCAAAAATGCCCTGGCCTTCTGCTCCCGGATTATTTTGGTCGTGGGCCATCGCGGGGCCGAGCTCGCTGCCTGTTATGGAAATCGCCCAGACATCCTCATCGTCCACAACCCTGACTATGAGCAGGGGTTGGGCAGTTCCATCCGCTGCGCTCTGGCGGCCAGCGATGCTGACTACCTCTTTATCAGCCACGGGGATCTGCCCTGTATCCCGCGCGAGGTCTATCAACAGTTGTGGCAGGCACGCGGAGAGTTCGCCCTGTTCCCGAGCTATGAGGGGGAGGCGGGCCACCCGGTCTTGCTGCCAAAATCCCTCGCAAGGGCGCTGGCTGCCGCGCCAGCACAGAGTTCGGTGCGCCGCTGGTTGCTGCAACGTCCCCATCGCACCATACCGGTCGAGAGTCCTACCATCCTCTTTGATATCGATACCCCCGAGCGCTATCAGGCGCTGATCCGTGGCGAACTGGAGCTGCGTTCTGCCGACGAGTTTACGACCGAGCAGGGCTGAGTCGCATCGTTGGGGCCCACCTCCCTCTGCGTGCAATGGCAGCCAGCGGGGCGGTAACGCCGAGTCATCTCGCAGCCTTTGGATAAACTGAAATAGCGACGACCGCCTTTTATATAGCAGTGACTTTTAAGCAAACCCCGGCCATATTGGCCGGGGTTTGCTTGCGATAATGCTGGATGATTTTTACCCTATCAAAGTGATATTTATCGCTGCCGATTTGATACTTTTCATTTTTCTCTGGCATTGCCTTGAATAAAATTTCAAGTGAGTGAGAACCACTCTCATCAATCATAATGGCGACATGCCAAACCGCCTTCATTAATTCGAGCCATCTCACGCTTTTACCCTAAAAAATAGTTTTGCCGATGGAGTGGCCTGATAGTTGCTCCTCTCCTTGCCAAGGGGTAATGCCCGTGCGGGATACCCCATTTATTCATGCTGCCAATGCGCAGAACAGCTGCAAGGAGATAGCCATGGGCGATATTATGCGACCCGTTCCCTTCAAGAACCTTCTGACCCGTATTTTTGCGGAATATAAAGATAGTCAGACTATTTTCGGTATTCCCGCCGCACAATTTTATCGCAAGCAGGACGAGCGCAAGATCAAGGTGTTCGGTGAAACCTGCGAGACTCCCATTGGCCCGGCAGCCGGCCCCCATACCCAATTGGCCCAGAACATCGTCACCTCATGGCTGACCGGCGGGCGCTTTATCGAGCTCAAGACGGTGCAGATCCTGGACCGTCTCGAACTGGAAAAGCCCTGCATCGATGCCGAAGACGAGTGCTTCAACACCGAGTGGTCTACCGAGTTCACCCTGCCCAAGGCGTTTGACGAGTATCTGAAAGCCTGGTTTGCCCTCTACCTGCTGGAAGAGGTGTTCGATCCCCGTCTCGACGGAGAGGCCAAGTCATTCATCTTCAACATGAGCGTGGGTTACAACCTCGATGGCATCAAACAGCCACCGATGCAGCAGTTCATCCACAGCCTGATGGATGCAAGCCAAAGTCCGAAATTTGCCGAGTACCAGCAGGTGGTACGTGACCTCGTGGCCGACGAGCAGTTTATCGCCGAGCTGGGACTGGGGGCGCGCCGCGCTCGCCTGCAACAGCTGGTGGATCGTATCCCGGCCAATCTGGTGCACGGCGTTACCCTCTCTACCATGCATGGCTGCCCGCCCAACGAGATAGAGGCCATCTGTCGCTACATGCTGGAAGAGAAGGGGCTCAACACCTTCGTCAAACTGAACCCGACCCTGCTGGGCTACCCGCGGGTGCGCGAGATCCTCGATACCTGCGGCTTTGATTACATTGGTCTGAGCGAAGAGTCGTTCGATCACGACCTCAAGCTGGATCAGGCCAAGGCGATGCTGACCCGTCTGATGGCGCTGGGGGCCGAGAAGGGGCTCACCTTCGGGGTGAAACTCACCAATACCCTTGGCACCATCAACCGCAAAGGGGCGCTGCCGGGGGATGAGATGTATATGTCCGGCCGGGCGCTGTTCCCGCTCTCCATCAACGTGGCCGCCGTGCTGTCCCGCGCCTTCGAGGGCAAGCTGCCCATCTCCTACTCCGGTGGTGCCAGCAAGTTCAACATCGCGGAGATCTTCGAGACCGGTATCCGTCCTATCACCATGGCCACCGACCTGCTCAAGCCGGGTGGCTACCTGCGTCAGATTGAGTGCCTCAAAGAGATAGATGCGTCGGACAGCTGGGGCATGAGTCAGGTGGATGTGGTCAAGCTGGAGGCACTTGCTGCCAAGGCGCTCACCATGGATTACACCCAGAAGGAGTGGAAGTCCGAGGATCGCATCGAAGTGGGTGGTGGCCTGCCGCTGACCGACTGCTACGTGGCGCCCTGCGTCACCGCCTGCGCCGTGCATCAGGATATCCCCGAGTACATTCGTCTGATGGGCGAGGGAGAGTATGTGGCAGCCCTTGAGCTGATTTATCAGCGCAACGCCTTGCCTGCCATCACCAGTCATATCTGTGATCACCAGTGCCAGTACAACTGCACCCGTCTCGACTACGACAGCGCGCTCAATATCCGCGAGCTGAAAAAAGTGGCGCTGGAGCGTGGCTGGGAAGGGTACAAGGCCCGCTGGCACAAACCGGCAGGCAGTGGTGACAAGCATCCGGTGGCGGTGATTGGCGCCGGCCCGGCCGGTCTCTCCGCCGGTTACTTCCTGGCCCGTGCCGGCCACCCGGTCACCGTGTTCGAGCGAGAAGCGGATGCCGGTGGTGTGGTCAAGCACATCATCCCCGAATTCCGCATTCCGGCCGAACTGATCCAGCACGATATCGACTTTGTCGCCGCCCACGGGGTCAAGTTCGAGTTTGGTTGCGATCCGGCGCTCACCGTCGACAAGCTGCACGCCCAGGGCTTTACCTATGTCTTTGTCGGCATCGGCGCTGACAAGAATGGTGGCATGCGCCTCGAGGGGGGACACGAGCGGATTTACAAATCCTTCCACTTCCTGCGCAGCTTCAATCAGGGCAAACCGCTGCCGCTGGGCCGCCATGTGGCAGTGATCGGTGCCGGCAACACCGCCATGGACTGTGCCCGCGCCGCCCTCAAGGTGCCGGGTGTCAGCGATGTAACCGTTATCTACCGCCGCAGCGAAAAAGAGATGCCCGCCTATCGCGAGGAGTATCTGGAAGCGGTAGAGGATGGGGTACGTTTCTGCTTCCTCACCAATCCGGAGCGCTTTGACAAAGATGGCAAGCTCACGGTGCGGATGATGGCGCTGGGGGATCCTGACGAGCAGGGCCGCCGCCGTCCGGTGCCCACCGAGCAGACCGAAGTGATGCAGATGGATGCCCTGATCACCGCCATCGGCGAGCAGCCTGACTGCGAGGTGCTCAAAGCGATGGGGATTCCTCTTGGCAACGATGGCTGGCCCGAGGTGGATGGCCAGACCGGCGAAACCAGCCGTCGCAACGTCTTCCTCATCGGTGACGTGCAGAGCGGCCCGTCCTCCATCGTCGGTGCCATCGGTGGTGCCCGCCGCGCCGCGGATCTGGTGCTCTCTCGCGAGCATATCGCCAGCCAGCAGAGTGAAGTGACCATCCAGCCGTCGGGCAAGGATGAGATCTACCGCCGCAAGGGGAGCATCGCCATCACCATGGTTGACAAGAACGAGCGCGATGCCTTCGTGGCGCAAGAGGCGCACCGTTGCCTCGAGTGCAACTACCTCTGCAGCAAGTGCGTGGATGTCTGCCCCAACCGGGCCAACGTCGCCATCGCGGTGCCGGGCTTCAAAGACCAGTTCCAGACCCTGCACCTGGATGCCTACTGCAACGAATGTGGCAACTGCGCCCAGTTCTGCCCGTGGCAGGGCAAGCCCTATCAGGACAAGGTCACCATCTTCAGCCTGCCCGAGGACTTCGACAACAGCCGCAACCCCGGGTTCTATCTGGCGGATGGTGGCGAACTGCGGGTGCGTCAGGATGGCGAGACCTATCGCCTGACCATAGACGCCCAGAGCCGGATCAAGGATGCCCCCGAGGCGCTCGCTGACATGTGCCGCATCATCAGCCATGTCCACGCTCATCACCACTACCTGCTGGGGGCCGTCGAGGCCTGAGCGAACCACGAATAAGCGAAGGAGCAAACCATGTTTATTCTGAAGAACGTCACCGCTGTCCAGCTGGAGCCGACCCGGGTGCTGGAAGGGGTGGATATCGCCATCGAAGGATCGCTTATCAAAGCGGTGGGGCCCAATCTGCGGGCCCTCTACCCGGAGGCCAACTATCGGGAGATGGGGGGCAAGCTGGTGATGCCGGGCATCGTCTGTGCCCACAACCACTTCTACTCCGGACTGTCGCGGGGGATCATGGCCAATATCGCCCCCTGCCCGGACTTTATCTCCACCCTGAAAAACCTCTGGTGGCGCCTCGATCGGGCGCTCGATGAAGAGTCCCTCTACTACAGCGGCCTCATCTGCTCGCTGGAAGCGATCAAGAGCGGCTGCAGCGCGGTGATCGACCACCACGCTTCGCCCAACTTCATCAAGGGCTCCCTGAATGTGCTGCGCAAAGGGTTTATGGAGGCGGGCCTGCGCGGCATGACCTGCTTCGAGACCACGGATCGCAACGGCGGCCTCGCCGAGCTGCAGGCCGGGGTGGAGGAGAACATCCTGTTTGCGCAGGCCATTGATGCCGCCAAGGCCAAGGGGAGCGAACCCTATCTGGTGGAGGCTCATATCGGCGCCCACGCCCCCTTCACCGTGCCCGACGAGGGACTCGCCATGCTGCGCGAAGCGGTGCAGGTCACCGGTCGCGGGCTGCATATCCATGTGGCGGAAGACCGCTACGACATGGCCCACGGTCACCACCACTATGGCAAGGAGCCCATCGCCCGGCTGGACGAGTTTGGCCTTGTCGACAGCAAGACCCTGATCGCCCACGGCATCTACCTGAGCCCGGCTGACATCGAGCTGCTCAACAGCCGCGATGCCTTCCTGGTGCACAACGCCCGCTCCAACATGAACAACCACGTGGGCTACAACATGCACCTGCCGGAGTATCGCAATCTGGCACTCGGCACTGATGGTATCGGCTCCGACATGCTCGAAGAGCTCAAGTTCGCCTACTTCAAACACAAGGATGCCGGCGGAGCGCTCTGGCCCGACAGCTTTGCCCGGTTCCTCTGGAACGGCAACACCCTGCTGGAGCGCAACTTCGGCGCCAAATTTGGCCGCCTGGAGCCGGGTTACAAGGCCGACCTCACCATCTGCGACTACGCCGCACCGACCCCGCTGGCGCCGCGCAACCTCGGCGGCCATCTCGCCTTCGGTATGGGCTCATCCTCGGTCAACAGCGTGATGGTCGAGGGACGCATGGTCTATCAGGATCGCGAGTTCGCCTTTGACGTCGAGCCCATTTATCAGCAGGCCAGCAAGGTGGCGAGCCGCCTGTGGCAACGGATGGATCAGCTGGCCTAGGGCCACCCTCCACAGTTTTGGACTGGATTGCCCGCCCTGTGGATTTGCCCGGCGGCGGGCTGCAAGAGTAAGGACTACACATGATTGAGCAATTCTTCCGACCCGAGCAACTGGGTCAGGCTTTGGAACTCAAGGCCCGCTTTGGCAACGACGCCGTCTACATGGGGGGAGGCAGCAAGCTCAACGCAGCCCCGACCCGTACCGACAAGAAGGTCGCCATCTCGCTGGACAAGCTCGGACTTGGCCAGATTGAGCAGCAGCACGGTCAACTCCACATCGGTGCCACCGTCACCCTGCAAGCCCTCAAAGACGACCCTCGTACCCCGGCCGCCCTGTGCGAGGCGCTGGGGTTTGTCTACTCCCGCCATCTGCGCAATCAGGCCACCCTCGGCGGCGAAATTGCCTGCCAACAGCAGGACTCCCCGCTGCTGCCGGTACTGCTGGTCCTCGAAGCTGTGGTGGTGCTGGAGAACAATCAGTTGCAACCCATCGATGCCTATCTGGCGGGCCAGCGCAAGGAGCTGGTGTTGGGGGTGGTGCTGCCGGAGCCCGCGCTGCGCTGCGCCACTCGCCGCATCAGCCGTAACGCCGACGGTCTGGCGGTAATGACCGCCGCTGTGGCCCTCGATACCCTTGGCGAGATGCGGGTCGCCGTTGCTGGCGTTACGCCGCAGCCGATGCGCCTGCGTGATGTGGAGCGCCGCGATCTGCACGATGCCGCGCTGGAGGCGGCCGTGAGCGAGCTGGTTGCACCGCGCGAGGATCTCGGCGGCAGCGTGACCTACAAGCGCTATATCAGCGGGGTAGTGGTGGCGGATCTGCTGGTCGAGTGCCAGCAGCAGGAGGTACAGGCATGATGGAACTCAACTTCACACTGAACGGTGCCCTGCGCACCGTCATCACCCCGGCTGGCGAGAATGCCCAGCGGGTGCTGTTCAACCAGTGCCGGATGCACTCGGTGCGCAACAGCGACGACGGTTTTGGCTTTGCCGGCTCCGACGCCATCCTCTTCAACGGCAAGGTGATCAACGCCTCCCTGCTGATCGCCGCACAGCTGGATGGGGCGCAGGTGCGCACCGCCGAGTCGCTGGGCAGCTGGAACCAACTCAGTCTGGTACAGCAGGCGATGGTAGATGTGGGCGTGGTGCAGTCCGGCTACAACGATCCGGCTGCGGCGCTCATCGTCACCGACCTGCTTGATCGCCATCCCGAACCGACCCGTGATCAAATCGACGATGCTCTCTCGGGTCTCTTTCACCGGGACGGCGGCTACCAGCAGTTCTATCAGGCTATCGAGCTTGCCAGTTCACGGATGAAGGATCCCGATTACCTGTGCCAGATTGCCCCCGAGTTTCGCGACGATCTGCGCCATATCGGCAAGAGTTGCCCGAAAGTGGACGCAGCCAAGATGGTGCAGGCCAAGCCCTGCTACGTGGAGGATCGGGTCACCGAGGATGCGCTGGTCATCAAGATGCTGCGCAGCCCCCATCCCCATGCGGTGATCACCAAACTCGACGTGAGCCGCGCCGAAGCCATGCCGGGGGTGGTGCACGTCATCACCCACCTCAACTGCCCGGATATTTACTACACCCCGGGTGGCCAGAGCGCGCCCGAGCCGTCACCGCTGGATCGCCGCATGTTTGGCCGCAAGCTGCGTCACGTCGGTGACCGGGTGGCCGCCGTGGTGGCCGAGAGCGAAGCCATCGCATTGGCCGCGCTCAAGCTCATCGAGGCCGAGTATCAAGTGCTGCCGGCAGTCATGAGCATTGACGAGGCGATGGCCCCCAATGCGCCGCTGGTCCACGACGAGCCCATCGTCTACATGGCCGGCGCTCCGGCGGATCTCGAGCAGCAGAACGCCTGCTCGGTACGCCGTGGCGACGAGCACATGATCATCAACTTCCCCATCGGTTCCCGCCCGCACGAGAACCTGGCCGCCAGCGTCCATGGCCAGATCGGTGACGTGGCCAAAGGCTTTGCCGAGGCGGACGAGATTGTCGAGCGCACCTACGAATCGACCCAGGCCCAGCAGTGCCCGACCGAGCCGCACATCTGCTTCACCTACATGGATGGCGATCGTCTGGTCATTCACGCCTCTACTCAGGTGCCCTGGCACGTGCGTCGTCAGGTGGCGCGCATCGTCGGCATGAAGCAGCACCAGGTGCATGTGATCAAGGAGCGGGTAGGGGGCGGCTTTGGCTCCAAGCAGGATATCCTGCTGGAAGAGGTGTGCGCCTGGGCGACCAAGGTCACCGGCCGTCCGGTCACCTTCCGCTACACCCGTGAAGAGGAGTTCATCAGCAATACCTCCCGCCACGTGGCCAAGGTGAAGGTGAAAGTAGGGGCCAAGAAAGATGGCACCATCACCGCCATCGAGATGGATTTTCGCGCCAACACCGGTCCTTACGGCAACCACTCTCTGACGGTGCCGAGCAACGGCCCGGCGCTCTCCCTGCCGCTCTATCCGTGCGACAACGTGCGCTTTACCGTCAACACCTACTACAGCAACATCTGCCCGACCGGCGCCTATCAGGGCTACGGCGCGCCCAAGGGCAACTTTGCCCTGACCATGGCCATTGCGGAACTTGCCGAGAAACTGGGCATCGATCAGCTCGACATGGTGGAGCACAACCGGGTGCATGAAGGGGACATCCTCAAGGTGCTGGGTGCCATCGGCGAGGGCAAGATGCCTACCTCGGTGCCCCACGCGGCCAGCTGCGCCCTTGAGCCCATCCTCAAGCAGGGCCGCGAACTGATCGCCTGGGACAGCCCCAAACCCGCCGACGGGGATTGGCGCATAGGTCGTGGCGTCGCCATCATCATGCAGAAATCGGGGATCCCGGATATCGATCAGGCCAACTGCATGGTCAAGCTGGAATCGGACGGCACCTTTATCGTCCACTCCGGTGGCGCCGATATCGGCACCGGCCTCGATACCGTGGTGGCCAAGCTGACCGCCGAGGTGCTGCACTGCCCGCTTGGGGATGTGCACGTCATCTCCGGTGATACCGACCACGCCCTGTTTGACAAGGGGGCCTACGCCTCGTCAGGTACCTGCTTCTCCGGCAACGCGGCCAAGAAGGCGGCCGAGAACCTCAAGGAGAAGATCCTGTTCCACGGCGCCGCCATGCTGGGCGAGCCGGTAGCAGATGTTGAGCTGGCGTTCCCGGGCGTGGTGCGCGGCAAGCTGGGGGAGGTGAGCCTTGCCAAGCTGGCCCACAAGGCCGAGACCGGTACCGGCTTCGGTATCCTCGTGGGCACCGCCAGCTACATCACCTCTGAGCTTGCCTTCCCGTACGGGGCCAACTTCGCCGAGGTGGCGGTCAACGTCAGAACCGGCGAGATCCGGCTCGACAAGTTCTACGCCCTGCTCGACTGCGGCACCCCCATCAACCCGGAACTGGCGCTCGGCCAGATCTACGGGGCAACCATGCGGGCCATCGGCCACTCATTGACCGAGGAGATCTGCTACGACGGCAAGGGCATTCCGCTCACCCGGGATCTGAAGAGCTATGGCGCGCCCAAGATTGGCGACATTCCGCGCGACTTCCGGGCCTTCCTGGTACCGAGTGACGACAAGGTCGGCCCTTACGGCGCCAAGTCCATCTCGGAGATCGGGGTCAACGGCGCGGCGCCTGCCATCGCCACCGCTATCCACGACGCCTGTGGTGTCTGGTTGCGCAAGTGGCACTTCACGCCGGAGCAGATCCTGCGCGAGCTGGGCAAGCTGTAGTCATAAAACGGCAGAGACCGGCAGGCGGAGCAGACTCCGCCTGCCGGATAAACCCGGGTCACTGTGGGGTGTGATGCGCCGGGGTTATTGGATCGTGTTCGATACACCGGAGTAATGAAGGATGTCTGAGAAATCGCGCAAGGACTCTGACCTGATCTATGCCTTGGAAGATCAGCCCCCCTTTGGCCAATCCCTGGTCGGGGCGGTGACCCATCTGCTGGCCATTCTGGTTCCCATGGTCGCACCTGCCCTTATCGTGGGGGCGGCCCTTAATCTCTCGCAAGAGATCACCACTTATCTGGTGTCGATGTCGATGATTGCATCGGGCATCGGTACCTGGTTGCAAGTCAACCGTTATGGCCCCATCGGTTCGGGCCTTCTCTCCATTCAGTCGGTCAACTTCTCGTTCGTCACCGTGATGATCTCGATCGGGACCGCCATGGGCAAAGAGGGGATCGACGAGGCTCAAATCATCTCCTCACTGATGGGGATCTCCTTTGTCGGGGCCTTTCTGGTGATGGGGGCATCGTTCGTGCTGCCCTATCTGACCCGGGTGATCACCCCGACCGTGAGCGGCATTGTGGTGCTGATGATTGGCCTGTGCCTCATCAAGGTCGGCATTATCGACTTTGCCGGTGGCATGGCGGCCAAGAGCAGCGGCACCTTCGGCAACTATGAAAACATCGGTGTCGGCCTGCTGGTGCTGGCGGTGGTGATCGGGTTCAACTGCTGCAAGAGCCCCCTGCTGCGGATGGGGGGAATCGCCATCGGCCTGCTGGTGGGATATATCGCCTCCATCATGCTCGGGATGGTGGACTTCTCCGTGTTGCAGGGACTGCCAGTGGTGACCGTCCCCATGCTGTTCAAATATGGCTTCTCCTTTGATTTCGGCGCCTTCCTGGTGGCCGGCACCATCTATCTGCTGAGCGTGCTGGAGGCGGTCGGGGCCCTGACTGCCACCGCTATTGTCTCCCATCGTCCGGTAGAGGGAGAGGAGTATACCCGCCGCCTCTCCGGCGGCGTGCTGGCAGATGGGCTGGTATCGGTGATCGCCTCGGCGCTGGGCTCCCTGCCCTTGACCACCTTCTCCCAGAACAACGGGGTGATCCAGATGACCGGGGTGGCGTCGCGCCATGTCGGCAAGTTCATCGCCATGATCCTCGTAATCATGGGGCTCTTCCCGGTGGTTGGCCGCTTCTTTACCACCATCCCGTCCCCGGTATTGGGCGGAGCCATGACCCTGATGTTCTCCATGATCGCCATCGCCGGTTGCCGGATCATCCTGACTCACGGCATGGATCGACGGGAGACCCTGATCGTCGCCACCTCGCTGGGGCTGGGGCTCGGTGTCTCCTACGACCCGAGCGTATTCAGAGTCTTGCCTGATGCCCTCTACGTGCTTGTAGAAAACCCCATTTGCGCCGGCGGTATTACCGCCATCATCATGAATCTGGTATTGCCCCAGAGCCGCACCCGTAAGGCAAAGACTGCTGCCAAAGCGCTCAAGACCGCCGATGCGGTAGAGGTGATCCAGCTGAGCGACAAACCGGATGTGACTTTCACGGCCCGTCCTGTCAGCACCGCGAACCGCCGCGATGAAGAGGCACTGGCCGATACCAAACCGGTCGCCGTCGTCCAGATCGAACGGGTTTGATGGTCACAACAGAACAATAAAAAGTAGGGGAACGAGGTATGAAATACGACAACTCCGTCAAAGCCGTGCGCGGCAGCTTCTTCGACATCACCCGGGTGGTGGATCAGCCCGAGGAGATTGAGTCCAACGCCCGTCTTATCGAGGATGGTCTGCTGATCATTCGCAACGGCTGCATCGACTGGTTCGGTGAGTGGGAGGAGGGCCGTGATCGCATTCCTGCCGAGGTGCGGGTGCGCGATTATCGCGGCAAGATGATAGTGCCGGGCTTTGTCGACACCCACATTCACTATCCCCAGAGCGAGATGGTGGGGGCCTATGGCGAGCAACTGCTGGAGTGGCTCAACCGCCACACCTTCCCGACCGAGCGGCGTTACAACGATCTCGAGTATGCCCGCGAGATGTCCACCTTCTTTATCAAGCAGTTGCTGCGTAACGGCACTACCACGGCGCTGGTGTTCGGCACCGTTCACCCCGAGTCGGTGGATGCTTTGTTCGAGGCGGCCAGTCGCATCAACATGCGGATGATCGCGGGCAAGGTGATGATGGATCGCAACGCGCCCGACTATCTGCTCGATACCGCCGAGAGCAGCTATGAGCAGAGCAAGCAGCTTATCGAGCGCTGGCATGGTAATGGTCGGCTTCTATATGCCATCACACCAAGATTTGCACCCACTTCGACATCCGAGCAGCTGACGATGGCGCGGCGGCTTCGCGAAGAGTTTCCCACCACCTATCTGCACACCCATCTGTGCGAGAACAAGGACGAGATCGCCTGGGTGAAATCCCTCTTCCCGGCGCACAAGGGGTATCTCGACGTCTATCACCAGCATGGGCTGACCGGCCACAACTGCGTCTTTGCCCACTGCGTCCATCTGGAAGAGCAGGAGTGGGATTGCTTGAAAGAGACCAATTCCACCATCGCGTTTTGTCCCACCTCCAACCTTTATCTCGGCAGTGGCCTGTTCAAGCTGCACAAGGCGTGGCGCAAGCAGGTGAAAGTGGGGATGGGTACCGACATCGGCGCCGGTACCACCTTCAACATGCTGCAGACCCTCAACGAGGCCTACAAGGTGATGCAGTTGCAGGGCGAGCGCCTCTCGGCCTATCAGGCCTTCTATCTGGCGACCCTGGGCGGTGCCCATTCGCTCGGGCTTGATGAGAAGATCGGCAGCTTTGCGGTAGGCAAGGAGGCGGATTTCGTGGTACTCGACCCGGTCGCCACCCCGCTGCAACAGCTGCGTTATGACAACTCCACCACCTTGCGCGACAAGCTCTTTGTGCTGCTGACGTTGGGTGATGACAGAGCCATCTACCGCACTTATGTGGATGGTCAGCTGGTCCACGAACGGGGTTAGGGAGAATAAACCGGGCAGGGCCGCAAGAGAGCCGCTCTGCCACGAATACGGAGGCTGGCGTGCCCGCCCGGGGCGCCAGCGCCGCGATACATCAGGGCGCTCCCCTGATAACCAACCTGAAATGGCCCGGTTTTTTTGATCAGCAAGGCAAACGTTTGATTGATGCTGCCAGCCCTGGTCTCTGAGTTGCACCTTCCGTGTGCAATGGCAGATCCACAGATCCTGTCGCCATTTCGTGATGAAACATTCAGGCGCTTGTGAAGGAGTTGGGTATGACCCAAGCAAACAGCAGGACAAACAGCGTGGAAGGGCTGGCCAGTCAAGACACCGGCAAGACCGTATCACAACAGCAACCGCTCACCGCTCTCGATCGCTATTTCATGATCAGCGAGCGGGGCAGCAACGTCAGACAGGAGGTGCTGGCCGGGCTCACCACCTTTCTCGCCATGGTATATTCGGTGATCGTGGTGCCCGGCCTGCTCGGCAAGGCAGGTTTTCCACCGGGCGCCGTCTTTGTGGCCACCTGTCTGGTGGCGGGGTGTGGTTCATTGTTGATGGGGCTCTGGGCCAAGCTGCCTATGGCTATCGGTTGCGCCATCTCGCTCACCGCATTTACCGCTTTCAGTCTGGTGCTGGGGCAGAAGATCCCCATTCCGGTCGCGCTCGGTGCCGTCTTCCTGATGGGGGTGTTGTTCACTGCCATCTCTGTGACCGGGGTGCGTAGCTGGATCCTCGACAACCTGCCGATGGGGATTGCCCATGGCACCGGTATCGGTATCGGCCTCTTCTTGTTGCTGATCGCCGCCAACGGGGTAGGGCTGGTGATCAAGAACCCGCTCGAGGGGCTGCCGGTGGCGCTGGGGGCCTTTACCTCGATGCCGGTCATCATGACTCTGCTCGGCCTTGCGGTGATCTTCGGGCTGGAGAAGCTCAAAGTCCCGGGCGGGATCCTGCTGGTGATCATCGCCATCTCCATCTTTGGCCTTATTTTTGACCCGGCGGTGAAGTATCAGGGATTGTTCGCTCTGCCGAGTCTCTCCGACGATCAGGGCAAGTCTCTCATCTTCAGCCTGGACATCATGGGGGCGCTCTCGCCGCTGGTGCTGCCCAGCGTGCTGGCACTGGTGATGACCGCGGTATTTGATGCCACCGGCACCATTCGCGCCGTGGCGGGGCAGGCCAATCTGCTGGATAAAGATGGTCACATCATCAACAGCGGCAAGGCGCTGAGTGCCGACTCGGTGAGCAGCATCTTCTCCGGTCTGGTGGGGGCATCTCCGGCCGCCGTCTATATCGAATCGGCGGCGGGCACGGCGGCGGGGGGCAAGACCGGCCTCACCGCTACCGTGGTGGGCGGCCTCTTCCTGCTGATGCTGTTTCTGGCGCCGCTCTCCTATCTGGTGCCGGCCTATGCCACCGCACCGGCACTGATGTATGTGGGTCTCCTGATGCTGAGCAACGTCACCAAGCTCGATTTCAGTGACTTCGTCGGGGCCATGTCCGGTCTGCTGTGCGCCGTCTTTATCGTGCTCACCTGCAACATCGTCACCGGTATCATGCTGGGCTTCAGTGCGCTGGTTATTGGCCGCATCTGCTCCAAGGAGTGGCACAAGCTCAACACGGGCACCGTCATCATCGCCCTGGCGCTGGTGATTTTCTATGCTGGGGGGTGGGCTATTTAGGGATAACCCGCCCGTTTCGGGGCTGCCATCGGCAGCCCCGCTTTTCTTTGCCAAACCTGCATGTTTCTTTGATTTTCACCCCGTACCATTTTGATAAATCCCCTTTACCAGATTGATAGCACTGTGGGAACTGGTTGCATCGGGGGATGCTGCTTCGTCTTCGGCAGGCACCTTGTCGGCCAGAAAAAGGAAGACAGATGGGATCCTCTTCACACTTCTTCCCATCGCCGGGGAGAGAGGGGGAAACAGGCGCATATCTTGCTGTTTTTTATCTCGGTTCTGGATTTTTCTTCCCTGAAAAAGGACTTGATCATGTCCATAGGATTACCGCTCAAGCGGGTGGATGCCGAGGCCAAGGTGACCGGCAGTGCCCGTTATACCGATGACAACATCATGCTCGGCATGCGCCACGCCAAGTACGTGCGCAGCAATATCGCCCACGGCAAGGTGCTTGCCATCGACGCCAGCGAGGCGCTGGCGCTGCACGGGGTCGAAGCCGTGTTCACCCACGAGGATGTGCCCACCACCTGTTTTCGCACTGCCGGCCACGCCTGGTCCCTTGATGAGGCCAAGCGGGATGTGAAAGACCGCCGTCTGCTCACCGACCATGTGCGCCACTTTGGCGATGGGGTCGCCATCGTGGTGGCGCGCGATCCGCTGGTCGCCGAGAAGGCTGCCGCGTTGGTCAAGGTGACCTATGAGCCGCTGCCGGTGATGACGGATGCGGCCAGCGCCCTGGCCGAGGGGGCCTATCCCATTCATCCGAATGGCAACCTGTTGCGGCAAAGCCAGATCCGGGCGGGTGAGCCGGAACAGGTAATCGCAACAGCGGATCTGCAGTTCAAGGCGCACTATCAGACGCCGGTGGTACAGCATTGCCATCTGGAGACGGTGACCTGCTACGCCTATATGGATCAGCCGGACCACATCATAGTGGTCAGCAGCACCCAGATCCCCCAGATTGTGCGCAGCCGGGTGGCCAAATCCCTCGGTCTGCCCTGGTCGAGCGTGCGGGTGATCAAGCCCTATATGGGCGGCGGTTTTGGCAACAAGCAGGATGTGCTGGAAGAGCCGATGGCGGCGTTTCTGAGCTACAAGCTCGGCGGCGTGCCGGTCAAGGTGACTCTGAGCCGGGAAGAGTGTTTTTTTGCTTCCCGCACCCGCCACGGCTTTGCCATCGATGGCAAGATGGGCCTCAACCGCGACGGCACCCTCAAGGGCTATCAGCTCGACGTGCTCTCCAACACCGGCGGCTATGCCTCCCACGGCCACTCCATCGCCAGCGCCGGGGGCAACAAGATCAGCTACCTCTATCCGCGCAGCGCCTTTGGCTACGACGCCAAAACCTTCTACAGCAACCTGCCCACCGCTGGTGCCATGCGCGGTTACGGCGCGCCCCAGGTGATTTTTGCCCTCGAGTGCATGCTGGATGATGCCTGCGCCGAACTGGGGCTGGATCCGCTCTATGTGCGGATCGCCAACGTGGCGCGCGAGGGGGATGTCAATCAGGTCAACCAGAAGACCATCTACAGCGCCGGGTTGCCGGACTGCCTGCTGCGTGGTCGCGAGCAGTTCGAGTGGGATCGGCTCAAGGCCGAGTGCTTGGCGCAGGATCCGGCAAGCCGGGTGCGGCGTGGCATCGGGGTGGCGTGCTTTAGCTACGGCTCCAACACCTATCCGGTGGGGGTCGAAATTGCCGGCGCCCGCATGCTGCTCAATCAGGATGGCACCGTCAATCTGCAGATCGGTGCCACCGAGATAGGGCAGGGGTCGGATACCGTCTTTGCCCAGATGGCGGCCCAGACGTTGGGCATTCCGTTTGAGCAGATCCGAGTCATTTCGACTCAGGATACCGACATCACCGCCTATGACCCGGGCTCGTTCGCCTCGCGCCAGAGCTATGTGGCGGCCCCTGCCATCCATCAGGCGGCGCTGCAGTTGCGGGCCCGCATTTTGTCGCTGGCGGCCCAGCTCTGTCATCAGGATGTAGGATCCCTCACCCTGATCGACGGCTACGTGGTGCTGGCCGGTGCGCCGGACAAGGTGTTGATCAGCGTCGCCGAAGTGTCGGTCAACGCCTACTACCACCTCACTATCGGCGGTCAGATCACCTCCGAGGTCTCCCACAAGACCACCACCAACCCGCCGAGCTTTGGCTGCACCTTTGTCGATCTCAGCGTCGATATCGATCTCTGCAAGGTGACTATCAATCGCATCATTAACCTGCACGATGCGGGCAAGATCCTTAACCCGCAACTGGCGGAGGGACAGGTGCATGGCGGCATGGGGATGGGGATCGGCTGGTCCCTGTTCGAGGAGATGATCATCGATGCCAAGAGCGGCGTGGTGCGCAATCCCAACCTGCTCGACTACAAGTTCCCCACCATGCTGGATTTGCCGGAGCTTGAATGTGACTTCGTGCAGACCTATGAGCCCCAGTCGGTCTATGGCCACAAATCACTGGGGGAACCGCCCATCATCTCGCCGGGCCCCGCAATCCGTAACGCCATTCGAATGGCGACCGGCGTCGCCATCAACGAGCTGCCTATCACCCCCAAGACCCTGTTTCGGGAGTTTGTCGCGGCGGGTCTGATTGGCGAGGGAGCAGGGGAGGAGCAACACCATGTTTGATATTGCCCGTTACTACAAGGCGCACAGTGTGGCCGAGGCGGTCGCCCTGCGTCAGGCTGACCCCGAGGCGCGTCTCTTGGCCGGTGGCACCGATGTGATGATCCAGCTGCATCACCTCAACGCCGCCTATCGCCATATCGTCGATATTCACGACTTGCCCGAGCTCAAAGGGGTGAGTGAGCTGCCTGATGGATCGATCCGTATCGGCTCTGGCACCACCTTTACCGAGCTCATCGAAAACGAGCTGGTGCAGCGCCGCCTGCCGATGCTGGCCGAGGCGGCCGCTACCATCGCCGGCCCGCAGATCCGCAACGTCGCCACCTATGGTGGCAACATCTGCAACGGCGCCACCAGTGCCGACTCGGCGGCGCCTACAGTCGCGCTGGAAGCTGAGCTGGAAATCGCCGGACCCAATGGTACGCGCCGCATCCCCATAGCCGGATTTCATACCGGCCCCGGCAAGGTGGCGCTGCAACCGGCGGAGATCCTGGTGGCGTTTCACTTTGCCCCGGACGCGCACCCCCAGGTAGGCTCCCACTACTTCAAATACGCCATGCGCGATGCCATGGATATCGCCACCATCGGCTGCGCCGCCTACTGCCAGATTGAGGATGGTCACTTCAAGCGCCTGCGGCTGGCCTATGGGGTGGCGGCACCGACACCGGTGCGCACGCCGCACGCGGAAGCGGCGGCCGAGGGGCAACCCCTGACTCGCGCCACACTGGCCGCGATTGCCGAGGCGGTGGTGGCCGATGTGGCGCCGCGATCCTCCTGGCGGGCGGAGAAGGAGTTTCGCCTGCACCTTATCAAAACCCTGGCGCAGCGGGTGGTCGCCTGCGCAGTCGAACGTGCCGGAGGCAAGATCCTATGATGCAACCACAAAGCTGTCCCGCTGTGGAGATCCAGTGCGAGATCAACGGCAAGCCTTACTCCTATGCAGTGCCGCCCACCATGTCGCTGCTCCACTTCCTGCGCGGGCAGGGGCTTATCAGCGTGAAAGAGGGGTGCAGTGTCGGTGAGTGCGGCGCCTGTACCGTGCGGGTGAATGGCACGGCTATCGACAGCTGCCTCTACTTGGCGGTCTGGGCCGATGGCAAATCCATTCGCACCGTGGAGGGAGAGCGCAAGGGGAATGAGCTCTCCGACGTGCAGCAGGCCTTTATCGACGAGGGGGCGGTGCAGTGCGGTTTTTGCACCCCGGGCCTCGTGATGGCGAGCGCGGCATTGCTCGACAAGACCGAGCGCCGTCCGCTGACCGATGCGGAGATCCGCCGCGGCCTCTCGGGCAACCTCTGCCGCTGTACCGGTTATCAGAACGTGGTGCGGGCGGTGAAGAAGTGCTGCAAGGGTTGAGCAGCAGTTTGTCCCTTCGATGACGAACGCCGCATAACCGCGTAACAAGTCATAAAACCAAAGGCCCGTCTCGCAAGAGGCGGGCCTTCTCTCTTTGAGTCGTTAACCGGGTTGATTACCCTTTTTGCGGCTCGATCACCAGTTTGCCATCCTTGACCGGAATGGTGGGGCCGGGAGCCTGTTTCATCCGGATCACCCCCTCCTGACCGGCTAGGCGGTAGGTCACGTCATAGCCGATAGTGCGGGTACTGCTATCCTGCACTGTCTTGCAGCGCTGCTCGGTGGTGGTATAGGTGTCGCCCGCCTGCATATTGCCTTGCACCTGATTGCCGGCGTAGCCACCCGCAACCGCTCCGGCGGCAGTCGCAACCTTCTTGCCGCTGCCACCGCCAAACTGGTGGCCGAGCACACCACCCAGCGCGGCGCCAACCACGGTGCCGAGGATCTTGTTCTCATCCTGCACCGGCTTGCGGTGGGTGAGCGTGACGTTGCGACACTCCTGACGCGGGGTCTGGATGGTCTCTGTGACCGGCTTGCTGGCAATCACCTCGGCAAAGGTGGGGGTAGGTGTAAAGAGCGAGCCACTGGCCGCCGCCGACAGCGCCAGTGCGGATGCGACGCCAATACCGATACCTGCCATCATGGATCTGTTCATTTTGTTGTTCTCCTGCAATGTCCATTCGAGCTGTTCCAATCTGGCGCCATCTTGTCATAGCCGCTGCAGCGGACAAGGCGAGAGGGATGAGGGTGCGACAGCCGGTGACAAGGTCAAAAAACAGCCACCATGAAAAAGTGTCTGACTTTGGCGACAGAGCCGTAAAAATGACCATTTTGGCGATAATGAAAAGGAGGCGAGGGGGGGAATGGCCCATTATGAGTCGCATTTTGCAATGAAAAAATGACGGTTGTCTGGCATGTGGCAAACTGCTTCCGCCCGCGAGGTCAAGTGGAGAGTGTGAGTCCCCATATGCTGCCGCCAACTCATTGATAAAACACTGCCGCCAGATCGTCTTTGTGCCGATAAGAGAATACGGCAAGCCTTTTGCTTGGATTGGGGTAAGGAGAGTGGGGCGTTAGGCACCAAGGGGCCGCGCCAGACAGGAGACCACCTCCGAACCGGAGCAATGAGGGGGAGATATGTCAATGTTACCCAGCTGGATCACCCCGGCCATTCAGGCCAACATCATCACGGTGCAGCAGGCCGAACGTCTGCTCTCATCCCTCTACCGGCCCCTGGCCGAGCAGGGTGAAGAGTTGCCTGCTGAGTTGGCCGACATCAGTCTCAAACTCTACTGCTTCCGCCAACAGGGGCGGGTACGTCATTAAGGCTGACAAGAGAACACCCCGCGCTAGGCTCGGGGTGTTTTGTTGGGGGATCACAAAGCTAGCCAATCAGGCCATCATCACTTGCGCCACCAGCATCAGGGCGCCAAATCCTAGCACAAAGCCCACCATGGGCAGCACGAACCTGACCCACTGGTTGAACTGGATGCCGAGCATTTGCAGGGTGACCAGCACCAGCCCGGTGGGGGCCAGGAACAGCATGGCGTATTGCCCCCAGTTGTAGGCCGACACCACTATGTAGCGCGGGATCATCACGGTATCCGCCAGCGGGGCCATGATAGGCATGGAGAGCACCGCGAGCCCCGAGGAGGAGGGCACTACCAGCCCCAGCAGGGTGAACACCAGCATCTGCGCCACCGCAAACACGGCGCCGTGCATGCCGGCCACCAGACTGGAGGCATAGGCCAGGATGGTGTCCGAGATCATCCCCTGATCCAGCACCAGATTGACTCCCCGTGCCAGCCCGATGATGAGCGATACCGCCACCAGTTCCGACGCCCCCTGGGTGAAGGCTTCGACCGCCTCCTTCTCTTTCAGGCCTGAGATAAAAATGATGACGATGGCGACGGCAAGGAAGGAGGCCGCCATCTGCGGGAACCACCAGCCAGCCATGGATACGCCCCACACCATGAGCGGAAAGGCGAGGATAAACAGGGTCAGGATGATCTTGCGGCGCAGGGTGAAGGGAACCCCTTCATCGAGAGAGCCCTCTTTCAGGAAGCGGGCCCGGAAGCTCTCTCTGTCTTCATAGGTGTAGGAGAAGGCCGGGTTGACCTTGATCTTCTTGCAGTACCAGTAGAGATAACCGATTACCACCAGGGTGCCCACCAGACAGCCGACGGCGCGAAAGATCAGCCCCTCGGTAAAAGGGATGCCGGCGGCGTTGGAGGCGATCACCACCGAGAAGGGGTTGATGGTAGAGAAGGTGGTACCCATGGAGGCGGCAAGGAAGATGGCCCCCACACAGACGATGGAGTCATAGCCGAGCGCCAGAAAGATGGGCACCAGGATGGGATAGAAGGCGACAGCCTCTTCCTCCAGCCCACAGGTGGTGCCCCCCAACGCCATCACAAAGCAGACCAGCGCCACAAACAGGAACTCATTGCCCCGGGTCTTGCGCGAGAGGGCGACCAGCCCGGCATTGAAGGCGCCGGTCTTGTTGATGACGCCGATCAGTCCCCCCAGTACCAGAATGAAGACGATGATGTCGGCCCCCTCTATGGTGCCCTTGACCATGCTCACCGCCACGTCGGAGAGCCCCTTGGGCGCTTGGGCCAGTCGCTCATAGGTACCGGGGATAGCGATGGGCTTGCGGATGGTGCCGTTGACGAACTGCTCCACCCCGATATTGATGTCGAGTCTGGTCAGTTCATCCTGAGTGGCGGGCACTCGCCGGGTTTCCCCTTGCGGCGTATTGATGGTCAGCATATGGCTGGCGGCATTATAAGAGAGTTTGGCATAGGCTCCCGCCGGAATTATCCAGGTCAGCCCGATGGCCAACAACATGATCAAAAACAAAATGGTAAACGCGGTGGGAAATTGTCTGCGGGTCTGGGTATTCGGCTCGGCACACATAAAATGCTCCTCGATAAAGCAGGTTAGGGCTCGGCGGAATATCGGGTCGATAGGGTTCCTTCGTCATGCAGCGGGAGTGCGTAAACTCACTGGTTGTGGCGCATCGTATGGCGAGAAATCTGGCCTGATATTGAACATCCGGTAGATTGTTTCACCAAGAAACCATAACCCGCCGAGGGGAAGCATGAACAGCGCTGCGGGCCTGCTTTATGGAAGCCGTCACAAAATATATTTAATGGGAAGTTTGTCATTAATTTACTGGCGATAAAGCGATGCGCTTGTTTATGCCATAAATATCCATGCAAACTATCTTACTTAATAAGTCAATATTGATGCCCCTGCAACCTAATATGGTTTGGTTGCATGCCAATATCAGCGTATTCATTATTTGACGGGTTTTATGCTGAGAATATTGGCCGTCGACATTTGTCGTTGAAAAAACAGGCACCAGAATGCAGTTCGGTCAGATTAGCGTCGTCGGTGCAGCGCCTCTAAGACGTTTTGCTAATACCTGTGTCGAGCACCTCGCTGTAGGCTGTGATCCCCGATACGAGCACCATCTGGCAGGACGCCAGACGATGGTTGCCGGCGCTCCCGGGAGCGCACCGCTTTTGCTACCTGCGAGGAAGGAACCCGATGACAGAGCAGAACATCTATCAGCGCGATCTGGAAAAAAATCCCGCCAATTACGAGGCGCTGACCCCCATCAGCTTTCTGGGACGGGCGGAGCGGGTCTACCCCGACTATCCGGCGCTGATCCACGGCCCGCTGCGCCAGAGCTGGGCTCAGACAGCCCGCCGTTGCCGCCAGCTGGCCTCGGCCCTGCGGCTTCGCGGTATCGGGGAGGGGGATACCGTCTCCATCGTCGCGCCCAATATCCCGGCAATGTTTGAAGCGCACTTCGGGGTGCCGATGAGCGGCGCCGTGCTCAACACCATCAATACCCGGCTCGATGCCGAGTCGATGGCCTTTATCTTCCAGCATGCCCAGAGCAAGGTGGTGCTGGTGGACAGGGAGTTTGGCCCTGTGGTGCGCAAGGCATTGGATCTGCTGGAGAACCAACCGCTGGTCATCGCCATCGACGATCCCCTCTACAGGGAGGGGGCGCTGATCAGTGAGCTCGACTATGAGACGTTTCTTGCAGAGGGGAATAGGGATGAGCCTGGCTGGTTGCCGCAAGATGAGTGGCAGGCCATCTCCCTTAACTACACCTCCGGCACTACCGGCAATCCCAAGGGGGTGGTCTATCACCATCGTGGTGCCCACCTCAACGCCATCAACAATGTGCTCTCCTGGGAGCTGCCCAAACATCCCGTCTACCTCTGGACCCTGCCGATGTTTCACTGCAACGGCTGGTGCTTCCCCTGGACGCTGGCGGCGACGGCCGGGGTGAGCGTCTGCCTGCGTCATGTGCAGGCGGCCGCCATTTATGAGGCGTTGCACGAGCACAAGGTGAGCCACTTCTGCGCAGCGCCCATCGTGCTCAATATGCTCAACAATGCCGATCCGGCGCTCAAGCAGGGACTGGATCACCCCATCAAGGTGATGACCGCTGGCGCTGCGCCTCCCGCCACCGTGATCGCCGGTATGGAGGCGATGGGGATCGCCGTGACCCACGTCTATGGCCTGACCGAAACCTATGGCCCCTGCGTGTTGTGCGAGCCGCAAAGAGGCTGGCAGGGGCAGGATGCCACCACGCTGTCGCGCCTAAAGGCACGGCAGGGTGTCGCGTCACCCCTGCAGGGGGAGATGCGGGTAATCAATCCAGTCAGCGGCGAGCCGGTCCCCCGGGATGGCAAAACCATGGGGGAGATAGTGCTGCGCGGCAATGTGGTGATGAAGGGCTATCTGAAAAATCCGGTGGCCAGCGCCGAGGCGATGGCGGAGGGGTGGTTTCGCAGTGGCGATCTGGCGGTGTGGCACCCGGACGGTTATGTGGAGATCAAGGACAGATCCAAGGACATCATCATCTCGGGCGGCGAGAACATCTCCAGTCTGGAGGTGGAAGATGTGCTCTATCGCCATCCCGATGTGGATGAAGCGGCGGTGATCGCCATGCCCGATGAGAAGTGGGGGGAAGTGCCCTGCGCCTTCGTGAAATTGAAAGAGGGGCGAGAGACAACCCAGGCGGAGTTGATCGCCTTTTGCCGTGAGCAGATGGCCCACTTCAAGGCGCCCAAGCGCATCATCTTCACCCCGTTGCCGAAGACCTCGACCGGCAAGGTGCAAAAGTTTGTGCTGCGCAAACAGCTGGGCTAGGCGCTAATCGGGCGTGAGTGAAAGCAGCGTGCAATAGGATGGCTAAGCTGTCGGGATAAATGCAGCAAGGGAAGTGGGAGTGCCTGACTGGCCAGCCAGCTATCGCGCCTTGCACGCGACGCAGTTGCGGCCGGACTGTTTGGCCTGATAGAGCATTTGATCGGCGCGGGCGTAGAGGCTCTCCATCAGCTCCCCCTCGCCATTTTCCACCAGTCCGGCACTGATGGTGATGACCAGCTCATCCCCATCGGGCAGGGGCAGCGTGCTTTGCATCACCTGCAGGCGCAGCCGTTCGGCCAGTGATGCGGCGGCCTGGAGGGTGGTGTTGGGCAGTAAAATGGCGAATTCGTCGCCACCGATACGAGCCAGCACATCTTCGCTGCGCAGCACCGATTGCATCACCCTGCCCAGATGTACCAGCGCCCTGTCCCCCAGGGGATGGCCGAAGCGATCGTTGATGCACTTGAACTGATCCACATCCAGCACCATCAGCACCGAGGTGAGGTGGTGGCGCATGTCCAGACTGAGGTTCTTCTCGCACATCTCGAAAAAGAAGCGGCGGTTGTAGAGGCCGGTGAGGCCATCGCGCACCGACTGATGGTGCAGCTGCTCCTTGAGCTGGTGCAGTTCGGTTATATCGGAGGAGATACCGATCAGGGTCGGGGTGCCATCCCCCAGCAGAAAGGGTACCTTGACCGACCAGTAGTAGTGCTGATTGCCCTCGATATCGGTCAGCGTCTCTTCTCCGGCTTGCAGTTCTCCCGTTTCGAATACCCGGTTGTCCATTCGCCACAGCTGGCAGGCGCTGGCGGCCGGGATTACCTCATCATCGCGCCGGTTGATGATCTGCTCGGCAGGAAGGCCAAGCAGGTCGGAGACCTTTTGATTGACGTAGAGAAAGCGGTGCTGGCTGTCTTTCATGTAGATATGGGCATCGACATTGGCGAGGATGATCTCCAGCAACTGGTGCTGCTCGGCCAGCCGCGCTTCTATCAGTTTTTGCTCTGTGATGTCGGTGGAGATGCCGCATAGTCCGATAAGTTGTCCCTCACCGTCGTAGAGCGGTTTCTTTACACTCCAGTAGACCCGCTTTTCTCCGGTGAGTTTGAGGTAGTTCACTTCCTCTCTGGCGATCGCAACCTGTTGTTCCAGTACCAGCCGGTCGTTGCGGGAGATGGAATCCGAAATATGCAGATCGAAGAAGGCACTGTCATCCTGCCCCTGCAACTCGCTCAGTGAGCAACCAAACAGGTCGAGGACTGCCTGATTGGCATAGGTGTAGCGCCCCTCCAGATCCTTGGTAAACATGTAGGCGCCCGTCTCGTTGAAGATGGATTTGAGGTGATCCAGCTCATGCTGCAATCGAATGGAGAAGGGTTCATCCTTCATGTGGTTAACCATCCTTGGTCAATGGAGTCGTTGTATACCGCGCGAATATATGTACCAACGGTTTAAATTAAGCACTGAACAGGCCATATTTCGCGTTTATTTCCGCAGGATCTGCGCGATGTCACACGATTGTCATCGTTGGTGTGGTCAAAGGAAATCAGCTGAGTCCGTGGCTATTCAGATAACTGTCCCATCCATATCGGCCCGGCATCGTGGGCCAGCAGCAGAGAAATTGCCCGGCAATCAAATGCGCCACTCCGAGCGGCAGAAAGGGCAACAAACAGGTCTTTAATCAAACTATTTTCACTGTGCCCCTGATATCATCCTCAGCAACGCAATATGGAGAGATACGAGATGGCAGTGGCACCGTTTAAATGGGATGACGCAGTTCAGTGGGACGGGCCGGGGGCCATTGCGGGTAGCGAAGAGATCTTGAGTGCCGATCGGCTGGAGCGCGCCCGCTATGCCGAGTTTCTTACCAACTACCTCGCTGCCGAAGGCAAGCAGCGCAATTATGTGCTTAACCTCAATGCCGAGTGGGGAGCGGGTAAAACCTGGTTTATCAAGCGCTGGTATATGGAGCTGAAAGCGCACTATCCCACCGTCTATATTGATGCCTGGCAGCAGGACTTTTCCGATGATCCCTTATTGACGGTGATTTCGTCGATCATCGATCAGCTCAAAGAGGTTGCAGGGAAAGATAACCCTATTCCAGAAATGATGCGGCAGCGGCTGCTTGGATTATTTAAGGTTGGCGGAAAACTAGTGCTGAAAGCGGCCATTAAGAAGGCTGGATTGGAAGAAGATGATTTCTCTCTGGATGGGGATGATGCCAATCAACTGGTCGATGCCTTATGCAGTAATCAAAAAGAGCGTTATGAATCCATCCAGTATCTTAAACAAGAAATTAGGCAATGGGTGGAAGGGGCTGTTGGTTTAAGTGAAGGTGAATTGAATTACCCAGCTTTTATTTTGATTGATGAGCTGGACCGTTGTCGTCCCTCTTATGCAGTGGAAATGCTGGAAACCATCAAGCATATCTTTGATATTAAAGGTGTGGTGTTTGTGTTGGCAACGGATACTGAGCAGTTGCAGCATGCTATCAAGGTCATTTATGGCGAAGGATTTCATGCATCTGCTTATTTAAGACGTTTTTTCAGGCGGCAATTTGCCTTAAAGGAAATATCCAAAGCGTCATTCATTGAAAGCTATATGACAATTGATGATGCATCATGTGAGCATCTTTTCCCAAGATTTAAAACAATAAACGAATTTTCATTTTTGCTATCTGTGCTCGCAGATGCATTTGGTCTTCAGCTTAGAGATATTGAGCAATACATAGACAAAGTAAATGCCGCAATATCAAATTTTAGTGATGATTTTGATTTGGTGATCTTCTCTATACTTCTTTTAACAAAAGAGTATGAGACTGACTTATATAAACAGATAGTTAATTTAGAACTATCACTTAGAAATGATAATAAAAAACCGGTCTCCAATATTGGGTTCTACGAACAAATCAACTTCAATAAAGAATTGAGTTTTTATTTGCCTTTGGAGAACAATTGCTCAGAGCTTTTAAAAGCTGAAGTAAGTATATCAAAGTACATCGGTTGTTTCTTTTACTCCATCAAACACAAAGCTCAATTAGTTGCGGCAAAGGAAGCCATTTCGATAGGTGGGGTCTTGGGTAAACATTCAATAGATTCATTTTCCGAGGCTAGGCATGAAGAAGCACTATTGGCATATTATTTGGCCAATCAGAGCATCAATATTAATGAGTATCAAGATTTTGTTGAGCTAGCATGCAATTTAAAATAGAAATGGGCATAAGCCCATTTCTAGATAGGAATATTATTTCTGATGCCGCTCATAAAGCCGCTGCACGACATCTTTCAATTCCAGCCCTTCGTTTTGCAGCAGCACGGTCAGGTGGTAGAGCAGATCGGCGGATTCGTTAATGAGCTCCTCCCGATCCTTGGCCATGGCGGCCAGCGCCACTTCCACACCCTCTTCACCGACCTTCTGGGCGATACGCTTGGTGCCCTTGGCGTAGAGGCTGGCGGTGTAGCTGGTGGCCGGATCGGCCCCTTTGCGGGCTGCCAGCACCTGCTCCAGCTCCGCCAGAAAACCGAGCGGCGGCAGTGGGTGACCATGGAAGCAGGAGGTAGTGCCCTTGTGGCAGGTGGGGCCGACGGGGTTGGCGGCAATCAGCAGAGAGTCCTGATCGCAGTCGGTGCTGATGGTCACAAGGTTGAGCACATTGCCCGAGCTTTCACCCTTGGTCCAGAGCCGCTGTTTGCTGCGGCTAAAGAAGGTGACCTGACCGGTACTCTGGGTCTTCTCCAGTGCTTCACGGGTCATAAAGCCCTGCATCAGCACCTCGCCGCTGGCGGCGTGCTGGACGATGGCGGGGATCATGCCGTCGCATTTTTCCCAGTCGAGCTGATCGGCAAGGGGTCGCGCGCTGGCGGAGGTTTGTGTGTTGTCTGAGAAGTTATTCACGGATGGCGACTCCTTCGGTTTTCAGCCAGCGTTTCAATTCGGGAATGGGGATAAGGCCCTTGTGGAACACAGAGGCGGCCAGCGCCCCGTCCACATCGGCGAGGGTGAAGGCATCGCGAAAGTGCGCCATGGCACCGGCGCCGCCGGAGGCAATCAGCGGCACCTTGCAGACGCTGCGCACCAGTTTGAGCTGGTCGAGATCATAACCCTGACGCATGCCGTCCTGATTCATTACGTTCAGTACGATTTCGCCCGCGCCGCGCTTTTGCACCTCCTGCACCCAGTCGAGGGTGTGCCATGCGGTGGTGCGGGTGCGGCTCTCGTCACCGGTAAACTGTTTGACCTGATAGTGGCCCGTGTCGGCGTCGAAGTAGGAGTCAATGCCCACCACCACGCACTGCACGCCAAAGCGCTCGGCCAGTCGGCTGATCAGGGTCGGGTCGGCAAGGGCCGGAGAGTTGATGGAGACCTTGTCGGCGCCAAATTCGAGGATCTGGCGGGCGTCTTCGACGCTCTTGATGCCACCAGCGACGCAGAAGGGGATATCGATCACCTCCGCTACCCGGCTCACCCAGCTCTTGTCCACTACCCGCGCATCGCTGGAGGCGGTGATGTCATAGAACACCAGCTCGTCAGCGCCCTCTTCGGCGTAGCGGCGCGCCAGCTCGACAATGCCGCCCATCACCTCGTGGTTGCGAAATTGCACCCCTTTGACCACCACGCCATCTTTCACGTCGAGGCAGGGGATAATGCGTCTTGCCAGCATCAGTTGCCTCCTGTGGTATCGGCTGCGGGGGCTTGCCAGCAGGCGATGGCGTCACCCACCGAGAATTTTCCCTCCAGCAGGGCGCGGCCAAGGATGATCCCCTTGACGCCGGAGCCCTTGAGCGCCTCGATATCCGCGATGCCGCCAATGCCGCCGGAGGCTTGAAAGGCGACGCTCGGGTAGCGGGCGCAGAGATCACGATAGAGCTCGACATTGGTGCCAGCCAGGGTGCCGTCACGGCTGATGTCGGTGCAGAGCACGTGCTTGAGCCCGGCGGGGAGGAAGCGCTCGATCAGCGCCTCGATGGTCACTCCGCTGTTCTCCTGCCAGCCTGCCACCGCGATATGGCGATTGCCCTGCTCATCGATATTGACGTCCAGCGCCAGCACGATCTGCTCGGGGCCATATTTCTCCATCCAGCTGGCCACCAGATCCGGGGATTTGACGGCGGTGGAGCCAATCACCACCCGGCTGGCACCGGCGGCCAGCAGATCCGCCACATCCTGCTCTGTGCGCACACCACCGCCAACCTGCACCGGCGCTTCGGTGGCCGACAGCAGTTGGGTCAGCAGGGGCAGCTGGCGCGTCTTGGCATCCTTGGCACCGTCCAGATCCACCAGATGTAGCTGCACCGCTCCCTGGGAGACATATTCATCGAAGCGGGCCTGCGGGCTGCTGCTGTATTCGGTCTTCTGCTGGTAGTCCCCCTGATAGAGGCGAACCACCTGACCGTTGATAAGGTCAATTGCGGGAATGATCATTCAAAGCTCCAGAAAATTTTGCAGCAAACGGGCACCGGCTGCGCCTGAGCGCTCCGGGTGGAATTGGGCGCCGAAGAAGTTGCTGTGCTCTGCAACCCCACCGACGATGGCGGTAAACGGCTGGCCGTAGTCGCAGGTCGCCAGCGTCGCTTCGGTTACCTCCAGCGCATAGGAGTGCACGAAGTAGAAGTAGCTGCCGCTCGGGATCCCCTTGAGCAGAGGATGGGTCTCGTCATGCTCAATCTGGTTCCAGCCCATATGGGGCAGCCGCAGCTTGCCGACCTCCATCAGCCGGATCTTGCCCGGCACTATGCCAAGGCAGTCGATAAGCCGCTCTGACGAGTCATCCGTACCCATGCTCTCTTCGGAGGTCTCAGCCAGCATCTGCATACCGAGGCAAAAGCCCAGCAGCGGCTGCTTGGCGGCGCGAATAAGGGGCACTAGTCCGCGCTCGTTGAGGTTTTTCATGGCGGCCACCGCGGTGCCGACACCGGGCAGGATCAGCTTGTCCGCCTGCTCGATATCAGCCGCCTGACTGGAGACCAGCGGCTGCACGCCGAGGCGCTCGAAGGCCATTCTGACCGAGGCCAGGTTAGCGCAGCCGGTGTCGATGATGACCAGTTTCTGCTTGCTCACATCCATCACAGCACTCCCTTGCTGGAGGGGAGGTCGCTCCCTTCCACCCGAATGGCCTGACGCAGGGCGCGGCCAAAGCCTTTGAACAGCGCCTCCACCTGATGGTGGGTGTTGCCGCTGCCCACCTTCATCTGCAAGGTGATGGCCATGGCATCCGACAGCGAACGGAAGAAGTGGGGCACCATCTCGGTGGCCATCTCGCCCACGCTGTCGCGACCAAAGCCGCTCGGGCAGTCAAACACGAAGTAGGGGCGACCGCTCAAGTCCAGCGCGGTGTTCACCTCCAGCTCGGTCAGCGGGCGCGCATCGATCACCGCCTGCACTTCGTCCATCGCCAGCACGAAGCCGAAGCGACCGATACCGCGCTTGTTGCCAAGGGCCTGGCGCAGCGCCTGGCCCAGGGCCAGCCCGACGTCTTCCACCGTGTGGTGATCGTCTATATGCAGATCGCCGCTCACTTTGAGCTTGAGTCGAAAACCAGCGTGGGTAGCTATCTGATCCAGCATGTGATCAAAGAAGCCGATGCCGGTGGCAATCTGGTTGCCGTTGCTTTTGTCCAGATCAACGGCCACCTGAATGCGGGTCTCCTTGGTGTAACGCTCCACCTCGGCGGTGCGCCCCTTGGATAACAGCTGATCACGGATGGCAAGCCAGTCGTGATCCTGCGGGTGGTAGCGGATACCGCCAATGCCCATATTCTCGGCAAGCTGCAGATCGGTCTGGCGATCACCAATCACGAAGGAGTTGGCAAAGTCGATGCGACCCGAGGCGAGGTACTCCTTCACCAACCCGAGGTGGGGCTTGCGGCAGCTGCAGCCATCGGTGGGGAAGTGCGGGCAGATCAGCACCTGTTCCCACTTCACTCCTTGCGATTCAAACAGGTGCATCATCAGATCATGGGGGGGCTGGAAGTTCTCCAGCGGCAGGCTGGCGGTGCCCAGTCCATCCTGATTGGTCACCATCACCAGCACGTAACCGGCGGCCTGCAACTCGCGCAGCACCGGAATGACCATGGGCTCGAAGCGCAGCTTGGCGAGGCTATCCACCTGCTTGTCGGTCACCGGCTCTTCAATCAGGGTGCCGTCGCGGTCGATAAACAAAAACGGGGTCTTCATCGCTACATCCTTGTCTTACAAAGTGGGAGAGGGCAGATCACGCAATACCGCCAGCACGGCATCCATCTCGCCCTGATAGCCGATGGTGATGCGAATGCTGTTGTCCAGACACGGCTTGCTGGAGAAATCCCGCAGAATGATGCCGGCGGCCTTCATGGCGGCAAAGACGGCTGCGCCATCCACAAAGCGCACCAGCACGAAGTTGCCCTTGTCCTCGAATACTTCCTTCACGCAGGCAAGCGTTGCCAGCTCTGTCTTGAAGGCGGCTTTTTGCTTGTTGAGCTCTATTACTCGCTCGCGCATCAGCTCCAGCCCCATGGGGGAGAGTGCCTGCGCCGCAATCTGGGCGATGGGCTCGGGGATGGGATAGGGGGCGATCACCTTGGCCAGCATGGCGATCACCTCGGGGCTTGCCAGCGTAAAGCCGCAGCGGATCCCCGCCAGGGCAAAAGCCTTGGAGAGGGTGCGGGTCACCACCAGATTGGGGAAGCGGGCCAGCAGATCCACCACGGATGCCTCGGGACAGAACTCGATATAGGCCTCGTCCACCACCACGATGGCGCGATCCCGGGCTTTCTCCAGCAAAGCGATGAGACCGTCGCGACCCACCAGATCCCCGGTGGGGTTGTTGGGGGAGCAGAGAAACACCAGCTTCACGTCACTGAGGCGATCGGCGATGGCGGGCCAGTCAGGCTGGCGGCTGGCGGTCAGCGGCTGCTCAACAATCCCCACGCCACAGGTCTCGGCGCTGATGGCGTACATGCCGTAGGTGGGCGGGCAGATGATGATCTGATCTTCACCCGCTTCGCAGAAGGTGCGAATAAGCAGCTCGATGGCCTCGTCGGCGCCGCGGCTCACCAGCACCTGATCGGGATTAACCCCGGCATAGGCGGCATAGCTGTTCACCACCTCGGCCGGTTGGCACTCGGGGTAGCGGTTGAGGCGGCTTCCCTCGATGGTGAAGGGATAGGCCTGTGGCGCCTCGTTGGCGTTGAGCCAGACGTGGCCCTTGCCGCCGATGCGGCGGGCGGATTGATAGGGGGTGAGGGCCCGCACCACGCGGCGCGCCAGATTGGCAATGCTCATGACAAATCCTTCTGCTGTGCTGTTGGTTGGGGCGCGGCGGCCAGGGTGCTCAATCTCAGCGTCACGGCATTCTTGTGGCCATCGAGCCCTTCGGCCTCTGCGATGCGCTCGACAATGGGGCCAAGGCCGCGAATGCCTTCGGCGCTCAGCTCCTGCACCGTGTAGCGGCGCTGATAATCGGCGAGGCCCAGGCTCGAGCAGGTACGGGCATAGCCATAAGTTGGCAGGGTGTGGTTGGTGCCGCTGGCGTAATCGCCGACTGACTCGGGTGTCCACTGGCCAAGGAAAATTGAGCCAGCGTTCTCAAGCTGGTCCAGTAGCTCACGGGGAGCGCGGGTCTGCACAATCAGGTGCTCCGGCGCATAGGCGTTAGAGATGGCACACGCCTCGGCCAGATCGTCACAGAGGATCACCAGACTGCTGCCGAGCGCCTGCGCGGCGATATCGCGGCGGCTCAGTTTGGCCAACTGGCGCTTGATTTCCCCTGCGATAGCATCGGCCAGCAGCGGCGAGGTGGTGACCAGCACCACCTGGCTGTCGGGGCCGTGCTCGGCCTGGGAGAGCAGATCCGCCGCCACGAAGGCCGGGTTGGCGCTCTCGTCGGCAATCACCAGCACCTCGGAGGGGCCAGCGGGCATGTCGATGGCAGCGCCGCGCCAGTCGCGGGAAACCTGCCCCTTTGCTTCGGTCACATAGGCGTTGCCCGGGCCGAAGATCTTGTCCACCTTGGGAATGCTCTCGGTGCCGTATGCCATCGCCGCGATGGCTTGGGCGCCGCCGATGGCGAACACCTTCTCGACCCCGCAGGTGCGGGCGGCAAACAGGATCTCGTCGCTAGCGGGGGACGGGGTGCAGAGCACCACTTCACGGCAACCGGCGATAGCAGCCGGAATAGCCAGCATCATCACGGTGGAGGGGAGCGGTGCGCTGCCCCCTGGCACATAGAGGCCGACCCGGCTGATGGGCTGGGTGCGCAGCTCGCACACCACCCCGGGCTGGGGTTCTACTCGTACCACTGGCTGCACTTGCGCGGCGTGGAAGGTGCGAATATTGGCAATGGCCGCTTCGATGGCGCTTTTTATCTCATCATCCAGCCGCGCACAGGCGGCTTCAATCTCGGCCTCGCTGACGCGCAACTGTTCACGGGGGGCGCGCTCGAAGCGCTGGCTCAGCTCGCGCAGGGCCTCATCGCCACGGCTGCGCACCGCGGCGATGATTTCTTTGACCACGGCGCCAATATCGGCCTCGTCATTGAGGGCTGGTCGTGTCAGCACGTCGGCCTGCTGGGCAGGGGAGAGGGTCTTCCAGATCAGGGTCTGCATGATGTCCCTTCCTTATTCCATCATCTTTTCGATGGGCAGCACCAGAATGGAGCTGGCACCCAGCGCCTTGAGCTGCTCCATGGTCTCCCAGAACAGGGTCTCGCTGGAGACAACGTGCAGCGCCACCTGATTGGTGTCACCGGCCAGTTGCATGATGGTGGGACGCTCGGCACCCGGCAGCAGATCGGTGATGGCGTCGAGCTTGTCTTTGGGGGCGTGCAGCATGATGTACTTGCTCTCGCGGGCCTGCTGCATCCCCTGAATACGGGGCAGCAGTTTGTCGATGAGTTTCTGCTTGGCATCGGACAAGGGGTTGGGGGCCTGTACCAGTACAGCCTTGGAGCGGTAGATCACCTCTACTTCTTTCAGGCCATTGGCTTCCAGGGTTGCACCGGTGGAGACCAGATCGCAGATGGCATCGGCCAGGCCCGCGCGGGGCGCCACTTCTACCGAGCCGCCCAGCATCACGCTCTTGAAGCCGAGACCCTTTTCGTCAAAGAAGCGCTTGAGCAGCCCGGGGTAGGAGGTGGCGATGCGCTTGCCTGCCAGACTCTCTGGCCCTGTGTAGGTCACATCTTCCGGCACCGCCAGCGAGAGGCGGCAGCCACCAAAGTCCAGCTGCTTGAGGGTTTTGACCTCGAAGGGTAGTCCCTGTGAGGCACGAATGAGCTGCACCTCTTCCAGCACGTTCTCGCCGATGATGCCAAGATCGACCACCCCTTCCATCACCAGACCCGGGATGTCGTCATCACGCACCCGCAGGATATCGATGGGCATATTCTCGACATGGGCGATAAGGCGCTGCTCGCGCAGGTTGATCTTGAGGCCACAGCTCTTGAACAGGGCTTGGGAGTCCTGGCTCAGACGACCGGACTTTTGCATGGCGATACGAAGACGTTGTGTTTCCATTGCTCGATTTCCTTCTAGTCAAAAACGAAAAAACCCTCGGAAGTGGGTGCTTCCGAGGGTTTATGAATCTTGCGGTCCTTTTGGAAGTCACCAGTAACGTGTCTTCCAGCAGTCAACCTCCTGAAAGACTAGTCGGGATGATGATGGTGGTGATGAGTCTTCAGGCTGGTGAACTGCATGTAATCAATCCTTTACAAATAAGATGTCGTTGTTGACGCCCGATTTAAACTACCTGCCTTGACGGAAAAAGCAACCGGAAAATGTAATTTGGTCGATTAAAGTTGAGAAAACGGTTTTCTGGTCGATAACTAGACAATAACCCCTTGCAGGAGTTCGTATCATGCCGAGCCAGGACCTGTTGTTCCCCATTTTGCCCCGGGCCCCCGCCACCCCCGGCAGCGAAGAGATCAAGCGGGAAGTGAATCAGATCAGCAAGAAGCATCAGCTGCGCAAGACCAGCACTGACAACAGTGACTCCCAGCAGCGCGAGCAGGCTTATAGCCAGAAAAAGCACGATCAGCAGAAGGTGGAAGAGAGTGATCACAAGCCGGATCCCGACCACCAGATCGATCTCTTCGTCTGAGCAGATTATCTGTCCCGCTTTTGCCGCACTTTTGGCATAATGGCCGCTTTGACCGCGGGACGCCCCTTTGACCATCCAGACCCTGTTCAAGCCAGATGGCCCTCTGGCCAGCCATATCGACGGTTTCAAAGCTCGCGCTCCCCAGCTGGAGATGGCCGAGGCGGTCGCCCGCGCCATCAAGAGTCATGGTCGCTTGCTGGTGGAGGCGGGGACAGGTACCGGCAAAACCTACGCCTATCTGGTGCCGGCGCTGGAGTCCGGCAAACGGATCGTGATCAGCACCGGCTCCAAAAACCTGCAGGAGCAGCTCTTCTATCGGGATCTCCCGACCATTACAGGCGCACTCTCCTATACCCCGCCGGTGGCCCTGCTCAAGGGGCGCAGCAACTATCTCTGCATCGAGCGGATGAACCGGCTCTTGAGCGAATCCCATCTGCAAAAGCCGGAAGTGCTCAATGATCTGGTCAAGGTGAAGTCCTGGTCTACTGCCACCGACAATGGCGACGTGGGGGATATTCCGGGGCTGCAGGAGAACGCCGAAATCCTGGCTCATGTCACCAGCACCAATGAAAACTGCCTCGGTCGGGATTGCCCCTATTACGACGACTGCCATCTGGTGGTGGCCCGCCGCCGCGCCATGGACGCCCAGGTGGTGGTGATCAACCATCACCTCTTCTTCGCCGATATGGCGGTCAAAGACACCGGATTTGGTGAGCTGGTACCGGAAGCTCAGGTCTATGTGTTTGATGAAGCCCATCAGCTGCCGGAGATCGCCACCAGCTACTTTGGCAAGTCGGTGGGCAGCCGTACCATTCTGGATCTGGCACAGGATATCCAGCTTGCCTATCGGGCCGAAGCTCACGATATGGCCCAGCTCGGCAAGGCGGCTGACAGGCTCGCTATTGCCAGTCAGGATCTGCGGCTCGCTTTCGGTGTGGATGGAGGTCGCGGCAATACCCGCGACATGCTGCGCCAACCGCTCTGGGGCCAGGCACTGGCTCGTCTTAACGATGCCATCGGGCTCTGCTATGAAGTGCTGAAGCTGGCGCTGGGGCGGGGTGAACAGCTGGATCACGCCTTCGAGCGGATCAGTGAGCTGCGCACCCGCCTTGGCGAGGTGCTGGCGGTCAATCAGACCGGATTCTCCTACTGGTATGACTGCTCACGGCTTCATTTCACCCTCAACCTGACGCCGCTCTCGGTAGCCGAGCGCTTTGGCTCCGAGGTGCTGCGCCCTGAGGTAGCCTGGGTCTTTACCTCTGCCACGCTGACCGTCGATCAGCGTTTCGATCACTTCAAGGCCGAGCTGGGACTGGCGGGCAGCGCCGAGCTAATCCTCGACAGTCCGTTTGATTATGGCGAGCAGGCGCGGCTCTGCGTGCCGCGTTTCCTGCCCGAGCCCAACGCCTTCGGCCGCGGTGAGCAGTTGGCCAATCTGATGATCCCCCTTATCAACAAGACGCCGGGGGGCTGTTTCTTCCTCTGCACCAGCCATCAGGTGATGCGTCAGGTAGCCGAGGTGCTGCGTCGGGAGATTGGCCGTACCGTGCTGCTGCAGGGGGAGGACAACAAGCAGCGGCTGCTCAAGGAGTTTGTCGAGAATGGCCGCGCCGTGTTGGTGGCGACCAGCAGCTTCTGGGAGGGGATCGACGTGCGAGGCGCTGCGCTCTCCTGTGTTATCATCGACAAGCTTCCCTTCGCGAGCCCCGATGACCCTCAGCTCAAGGCACGGGTGGAGGATTGCAAGTTAAAGGGCGGCGATCCCTTTGCCGAACTTCAGCTGCCCAAGGCGGTGATTGCGCTCAAGCAGGGGGTGGGGCGGCTTATTCGTGATCGCAGTGATCACGGCGTGCTGGTTATCTGTGATCCGCGTATGGTCAACAAACCCTACGGCGCCACCTTCATCAAGAGTTTGCCCGCCATTCCGCGAACCCGCGAGCTGGCGACGCTGGGCAATTTTTTTGACCGCAGTTGAATATACCCGCCTGACATGGGGCCTATTGCGGCCGTTCAGGCGGGGAATTTTCGCTAACAAACGATTTGAACAACGGGCGAGCATCTCTCGCTTGCTCGTTATGTAATTGACTGATTTTATAGAGATTGGAAAGCATGAACGAGTTGAAGATCCTGGCCGTTGATACCGCCACCGAAGCCTGCTCCGCCGCCTTGCTGGTGGGTGACAAGGTATTCTCCCGTTGGGAGGAGGCGCCACGGGATCATACCCGCAAGATCCTGCCGATGGTTCAGGCTCTGTTGGATGAAGCGGGGATAACCTTGGACAAGCTCGATGCCATCGCTTTTGGCCGTGGCCCGGGCTCCTTTACCGGCGTGCGGATCGGTATCGGCGTCGCACAAGGGCTGGCATTTGGTGCTGGCGTGCCGCTGATAGGCATCTCCACTCTGGCGGCCATGGCGCAAGGGGCTCATCGGCTGGAAGGGGCCGAGCGGTCGCTGACCGCCATCGATGCGCGCATGGACGAGGTCTATTTCGGTCACTACGAGCTGATCGATGGTCGTATCCAGCTGGTGGGTGAAGAGGTGGTGAGTGGCCCGGCCGCGCTGGTGGAAGCCCGTGGCAAGCACTCTGGCTGCTTTACCTGTGTCGGCACCGGTTTTGAGACCTATGGTGAGACCCTCAAGGTCCTTGCCGACGAACTGGTGGTCAGCCAGGTGCGTTTCCCGGCCGCAGAAGACATGTTGCCGCTGGCCCGCACCGCCTGGCTGGCGGGTGAAGCGGTAGCGGTCGAGCAGGCGACCCCGGTATATTTGCGTGACAAGGTGACCTGGAAAAAGCTGCCGGGTCGCGAATAAGGGCAAAGGCGCCATGGCTTTCATGTCGCCTCTGCCACCGAGACTCGCCCTGTCATGGGTTGTGTCGTGGCCTTGGGGCTGTTCGGCGAGAGGAGAGTGACATGTTGAAACGTGCGATGGTGATTGGGGTGACAGCCCTGCTGCTCGGGGCCTGCAGTACGGTGCCCAAGGAGCTGGTCTATCAACCGGAGAACCAGCTGGTGGCCTATCAGCCGGCCCTCGGTGGTATGGAGGGCAAGCCGGCCCGCTGGAGCGGCATCATTTCCGCGGTGCACAACAAGGCGGATCAGAGTGTCATCGAGGTGGTCTATCTGCCGCTGCAGGCTAACGGCGTGCCGGAGCAGACCGAGCAGAGCCCCGGCCGTTTTCTGGCCATCATGAAGGGTTTTGTCGACCCGACCCTCTATGCCAAGGGGCGCAGCCTGACGGTGCTCGGCACCATCGGCAAACCGGTGGACAGCCAGATTGGCGAGCACAACTATCGCTTCTCGGTGCTCAATGTAACGGGTAGCAAGTTGTGGCCGCCGGTCAAGGAGGTGGAGGTTCGCTATGTGGATCCCTACTTCTACGACCCCTTTTACGATCCCTTCTGGCCAAGACGGCCACTCCATCGCTAGGAGCAGGCATTGAGTACCCCGATGCAAGAGCGTTTCGTCACCCTGGCGGATGGCCGCAGGGTGGCCTTGCTCGAGAACCGGCAAGCGGCTCCCGAGTTGCCACAAAAGCCCCTGTTGATAGCCCTGCATGGCTGGCTCGACAATGGTGCCAGCTTTCTGCCTCTTGCCCCGTATCTCGATGATTTTCATCTGGTGTGTGTCGATCTGCCGGGGCATGGTCACTCCGATCACAAAACCACGCCCTATGTCTTTGTCGACTGGCTCGACGATCTCTACCAGATCACTCAGGCCGCAGGCTGGCCCCGTTTCATCCTGCTGGGCCACTCCCTTGGCGCCCTCATCGCTTCTGCCTATGCCGGCGTGTTCCCCGAACAGATAGAGCGGCTCATTCTGCTGGAGGGGCTCGGGCCGCTGACGCAACCTGACGAGGCGGTTCCCGCCCAGATAAGACGGTCGATCCTCAATCGCAGCCGCACCCGCGAGCGAAGCGCGGCTGGCTTTGCCTCCATCGATGAAGCGGTCGCGGCGCGCTGCAAGGTGGCGGATATCACGCCTGAGGCGGCGCGCCTGATCTGCGAGCGACAACTCGAGAAGCGGGCTGGGCGCTGGCAGTGGCGCAGTGATCCTCGCTTGCGAGATCTCTCGCCGCTCAGAATGAGCGAGGGACAGGCGCAGGCGCTGATCCGCGCCATTTGTTGCCCGGTGCTCTTTATCCGCGGTGAACAGGGATTTGCCGAGCTGGAGGCACAGTGGCAGTTGCGACAGGGGGCCTTCAGGCAGATAGAGCAGGTGATTTTGCCGGGAAATCACCATTTTCATATGCAAAATGGCGCAGCAACCGCCGTTTGTATCGTAAATTTTTGTCAAGTTCGGTAGAATCACCGGCTTTCTATAATTCCAGGTTTGTCATCCCCCTCACATTTTTCCGTTGTTAATTTGCTGTTAATTGATGTTGCGCTGTGTAAATATGGGCGGCATTAGAGTACGTGCTTAAAACAGTTGATTGAAATCGATGTGAACAGGGACGGAGGCAACAGAGTGAGCGCACAGGTGCTAGTTATGCAGGAGAAGTTCGTGGAAAAAGTTTGGCTCAAGCGTTATCCACAAGGGGTCCCCGCCGAGATCAATCCGGAGCAGTTCAGCTCGCTGGTCGAGATGTTTGAATCCTCAGTGAGCCAGTTCGCCGACCAGCCCGCTTTCGTCAACATGGGGCAGACCATCACCTACCGCCGACTGGAAGAGCAGTCCCGCGCCTTTGCTGCCTACCTGCAAAACGAGCTGAAGCTGGAGAAGGGTGATCGGGTCGCGGTGATGATGCCGAACCTGCTGCAATACCCCATCGCCGTGTTTGGCATCCTGCGTGCCGGCATGATAGTGGTCAACGTCAACCCGCTTTATACCCCGCGCGAGCTGGAGCACCAGCTCAAGGACTCCGGTGCCAAGGCCATCGTTATCGTCTCCAACTTCGCCCATACCTTGGAAAAAGTGGTCTACGACACCCCGGTCAAGCACGTCATCCTGACCCGCATGGGTGACAACCTGGGTCTGGCCAAGGGCACCCTGGTCAACTTCGTGGTGAAATACGTCAAGAAGCTGGTACCCAAATACAACCTGCCGCACGCTACCACCATGCGCCAGGCGCTGGCCAAAGGGCGTTATCAGCAGTACATCAAACCGGAGATTGCCTGCGAAGATCTCGCCTTCCTGCAGTACACCGGCGGTACTACCGGTCTCTCCAAGGGGGCCATGCTGACTCACCGCAACATGATTGCCAACGTCGAGCAGTGCCTCGGCGTCTATGGCCCCATGCTGGAGCGGGGCAAGGAGTTTGTGGTTACCGCCTTGCCGCTCTACCACGTCTTCGCGCTGACTGTGAACTGCCTGCTCTTTATGCGCCTTGGCGGTTACAACCTGCTCATCAGCAACCCGCGCGATATCCCGGGTTTTGTCAAAGAGATCAAGAAATACCCCTTCACCTGCATCACCGGCGTCAACACCCTGTTCAACGCCCTGGTCAACAATGCCGAGTTCCAGAGCATCGCTTTTGACAAGCTCAAGCTCACCATCGGTGGCGGCATGGCGGTGCAACGGGCTGTGGCGGAGCAGTGGAAGAAACTGACCGGCACCCCGCTGCTGGAAGGTTACGGCCTGACCGAGTGCTCGCCGCTGGTGAGCGTCTGCCCCTACGATCTGAGCGATTACAACGGTTCTATCGGCCTGCCGGTCTGCTCCACCGATATCCGTCTGGTGGATGACAACGGTCAGGTGATCCATGAATTCGGTACCCCGGGCGAAATGCAGGTACGTGGCCCGCAGGTGATGGTCGGCTACTGGCAGCGCCCCGAGGCCACTGCCGAAGTGATGCAGGATGGCTGGCTCTGTACCGGTGATATCGCCGTGTGCGACGAGCAGGGCTTCTTCAAGATCGTCGATCGCAAGAAGGACATGATCCTGGTCTCCGGCTTCAACGTCTATCCAAACGAGATCGAAGATGTGGTGGCGCTCCATCCGAAAGTGCTGGAAGTAGCCGCAGTCGGCGTGCCGCACAAGGTCTCCGGCGAGCTGGTGAAGATCTTTGTGGTCAAGAAAGATCCAAAGCTGCAGGAGGACGAGATTATTGCCCACTGCCGCAAACATCTGACTGCCTATAAGGTGCCGAAACTGGTAGAATTTCGTGACGAACTTCCCAAGACCAATGTGGGCAAGATCCTGCGCCGCGTACTGCGTGACGAGGAGATTGCCAAGCAGTAAGGCGTTGCACCGGGCTTTCTGGTGTGTCGCAGTGATGCAAAACCGTGGGTCATCCCACGGTTTTTTCTTTTTGGCCCTGATCAACCGCGCAGGCACAGATGCAATATCAACTTATCACTCAGCAAGCCGAACTTGAGCAGTATCTCGCTTCTCTGGCCGACGTTCCCCTGGCTATCGATACTGAATTCGTTCGCACCCGCACCTATTATCCCCAGCTTGGCCTGTTTCAGATCTATGACGGCCAGCAACTGGCGCTGCTTGACCCGCTTACTCTCGATCTGGCTCCGCTCTGGCAGCGGCTTGGCCGGGCAGGGCAGATCGCCATTTTGCACGCCTCCGGTGAAGATCTGGAGCTGATCCAGCATCAGGCCGGCCATCTGCCCAATCAGATGCACGATACCCAGCTGGCCGCCGCATTCCTCGGCCACGGCGTATCGGTCGGTTTCGGCGCGCTGGTCAAGGAGTTCCTCGGCGTGGAGCTGGAGAAGGATCAGGCCCGTACCGACTGGCTGGCTCGCCCGCTGACCCCGCGCCAGCTTGAATATGCCGCGGCTGACGTCTTCTACCTGATGCCGCTCTACGAGAAGGTGATGGCCAAATTGCGTGAAAGCGGCAAGTTTGCCTGGTTCGAGCAGGAGTGCCACAGCCACTCCGCCCGCAAGACCCAGGGCAGCGATCCCCGTCAGGCCTATCTCGATATCGTCAACGCCTGGCAACTGGGGCGCCGCGAACTGGCCATCCTGCGTGAACTGGCCGCCTGGCGCCAGCAGGAGGCGGTACGCCGCGATCTGGCTCTGAACTTTGTGGTCAAAGAGCTGCACCTGTTCAAGGTCGCGGAGCGCCGTGCCGCTTCCCTGCGCGATCTCAACGAGCTCGGTCTCTCGCCCATCGAAATCAAGATCCACGGCAAGCGGATGCTCGATATCGTTGCCAAGGCGCAGCAGAGCGATCCCGACAGCTGGCCCGAGCCCATTCGCCGGCTGGTGGACTATCCCCAGTACAAGGGCGAGCTCAAGCGGATCAAGGCGCTGGTGGAGGAGAAGGCCAAGGCGAGCAACATTCCGCCCGAGCTGATTGCCAGCAAGAAGATCATCCACCAGTACTTCACCTGGAGCTGGCGGATGGGAGATACGGAGCGTGCCCGTGCCGACAAACCCATGCTGCTGCAAGGGTGGCGCCATGAGCTGGTCGGTCACCTTTTGGAACAATAAGCGCACTGATTGTTGCACCTATGAATCAATCCTCACCCTCGGGTGGGGATTTTTTATCGGGCGACATTCAGAGAGAGGCAATGACGTGGCTGCCGATCTGGCCAAGCGATCAATTTGGCTGGTGCTAGCGGGAATAGAGGAAGAGTGAAAAAGGCAGCGGAACACCGCTGCCTTTTTTGATCACCAGATAGGCTGGGTCAGGTAGGGGTTGCTCGCCTTCTCGCGGCCGAAGGTGGAGCTGGGGCCGTGGCCCGGGATAAAGACGATCTCGTCACCCAGCGGCAGCAGGGTCTCGGTGATCGACTTGATAAGCGTCCCGTGATCGCCACGGGGGAAGTCGGTGCGGCCGATGCTGCCGGCAAACAACACGTCGCCCACCCAGGCGAGCCGTTCGGCTTGGGAGAGCAGCACGATATGGCCCGGGGTGTGGCCGGGGCAGAAGTAGACATCCAGCTCGCACTGGCCAAGCTGCACCTTGTCACCCTGCTCAAGCCAGCGATCCGGCGTGAAGGTTGGGGTATGGGCGAAGCCGAACATCTGGCTCTGCTGGGGCAGCATGTCGAGCCAGAAGGTGTCCTCCTTGTGGGGGCCGGTGATGGCGACGCCGGTTTTTTCCCGAAGCTCGGCGGCAGCGCCCACATGATCCAGATGACCGTGGGTCAGCAGGATGTGGGTCAGGGTGAGGCCGCGCTTGGCGATGGCGGCCAGCAGTTTGTCTGCTTCGCCGCCCGGATCGATCAAGGCCGCCTGATGGGTCTCGTCACACCAGATGAGGGAGCAGTTCTGGGCGAACTGGGTGACCGGGATCACCTCGAATTTCAACATAGAGTTCCTCTCTTGGGATGGGTCAGCCGCGCAGCGCGCTGGCATGCTGCTCGGCGAAATAGTCGAGGCAGGCCTGTTTGTCACCGCGAAACACGATGCGCTCCTGCTTGTTGCCAAGCTGGTAGAGATACATGGGGTCGTAGTAGCGGGTCAGCAGCAACGTGATCCAGGCCAGATGCAGCGCGGTATCGCCGCTCTTCTCCTGCTCGGTGAGGGCGGTCTGCATCAGGGCATCCAGCTCGCGGTGGGCCTGATCGCCGAGACGGCGCTTGAGGCGGGCCAGCGCATCGGTGAGGTAGGCAGCAAACAGTGGCCATCCCTCTTCTTGGCCATACATGGCTTGATAGCGCAGCCAGAGATCGTGCACGTAATCTTCGCGGATCTGCTCTGCCCGATCGATTTGCGGAACATCCACCACCACCAGCGGTGCCTGACTCATGGCCTCATGGAGGGAGAGGGGCAGGCAGCAGCGGCCAATCAGGCGGCTCTCGTCCTCGACCACGAAGGTCTGCTCGCCGCGATGGCGGCGCTTGAGCAGTTCGATGGCGAGGTTGTTTTCAAAGTTGATGTTGCTGGGTTGGCCGCCGGGCAGTTGACCGAAGGAGGAGCCCCTGTGATGGGCATGCCCCTCCAGATCCACCGCCTGGGTCACCTGATCGAGCATGTGGGTCTTGCCGGAGCCGGTCATGCCGGTCAGCACGCTCCAGTGACACTCGGCAGAGGCCTTGTCCTGGGTGTCGATCAGGAAACGGCGCAGCTCCTTGTAGCCACCGGCGACGCGGGGGCGAGTCCCCCCCGCTTCAGCCAGCCACTGTTGTACGGTTTGCGAGCGCAGGCCGCCGCGAAAGCAGTAGAGCACGGCATCGGGCTGCTGGCGCAACTGCGCCAGCCAGCCTTCGAGTCGCTCGGCACGTACTGCTCCCCCCACCAGCTTGTGTCCAAGCTCAATGGCGGCGGCCTGACCCTGCTTCTTGAAGCAGGTCCCCACCTGCGCGCGCTCATCGTCTGTCATCAAGGGCAGATTGGTCGAGCAGGGGAAGGCCCCCTCCTTGAACTCGATGGGGGCGCGCACATCAATCAACGGCACATCGTCCAAAAAGAGTTGGGCGTAGTCCGTGGCCAGTGGCAATTCACTCATTGGACAATCTCGATAAAGCGGGAGCCCTCAAGGGGCTTGATCTGGCCGATGGGGGAGAGCGCAAGGCCAGCTTCGCGCGCGATGGCGAGCAGCTCGGCTTCGCTCTCTTTCCCCACGGCGACCAGCAGGCCGCCACTGGTTTGCGGGTCGCACATGATGTTGCGGGTGCGATCGTCCATGGCATCGAGTTTGTGGCCGTAGGAGTCGTGGTTGCGCAGGGTCCCGCCCGGGACGCAGCCCTCGGCGAGGTAGTAATCCACCTCGTCCAGCAGCGGCAGCGCCTTGAAGTCGAGGCGGGCGCTGACATTGGATCCCTCGCACATCTCCAGCAGATGGCCCGCCAGACCAAAACCGGTGACGTCGGTCATGGCGTGGACACCCGGCAGCTCGGCAAAGCGCTGGCCAATCTTGTTGAGAGTGCACATGGCGTTGGGGGCTAGTTGCTCGTGTTCAGGCTTCAGCTTGCCCTTTTTCTGGGCGGTGGTGAGGATACCGATACCGAGGGGCTTGGTCAGATAGAGGGTGTCACCCACCTTGGCAGTGTCGTTCTGCTTGATGGCATCCAGAGGCACGATACCGGTGACCGCGAGGCCGAAGATTGGCTCGGGGGCATCGATACTGTGACCACCGGCCAGCGAAATGCCCGCTTCGTGGCACACCTGACGGCCGCCGTCGATCACCTGCTGGGCCACTTCCGGCGCCAGGGTATTGATGGGCCAGCCGAGGATGGCGATGGCAACGATGGGCTTGCCACCCATGGCGTAGATATCGCTGATGGCATTGGTGGCGGCAATGCGGCCAAAGGTGAAGGGGTCATCGACGATGGGCATGAAGAAGTCGGTGGTGGAGACAATGCCCTGACCGTTGCCGATATCGACCACGGCCGCGTCATCCTTGCTGCTGTTGCCAACGATCAGGGTCGGGTCGTTGAAGCCCGGGATCTGGCTCTTGAGAATGGTGTCGAGCACCTTGGGAGAGATTTTGCAGCCACAGCCAGCGCCGTGGCTGTATTGGGTCAGACGAATGGAAGACATACTTACCCCTTGTTTGTGCACCGTGTGCAGAGGCTCTGCGGGAGCCATCTTGGTCAATGCGCGGCCATCTACCGTCATGTAAAGAGCCGCAAAAATAGGTGGCCTTTGCTGCTTCTGGAAGCAGTGATGTCAGGCAGTCACGCAGGGCTGCCGGGTAGGACGGGGAAGAAGAGGCGACAGATGCGCCAACACAGCCCCGCCAAGGGCCACAGGACAGGGCATTATGCCACAAATGCCCCCTCCGGTTCGAACAGGAATTAACACAAAGCGAAGGGGATTGGCGGGTGGAGGGTTAGGGAGGAGGGCTCTGGCATGAGCCGCTCAGTTATCGGCAGGGGGTGAGCTCTCGTGGATTTGCCCCGCAGAGGTTGGCTTGACCTCTGCGGGGCTATCAGTTGGCGAAAACGGGTTAGCCGGCTTGCTCCAGCACCGGCTGGCGAGCCTTGCCCCAGCGGCGCAGGCGCCGTTGCAGTGGCCGCTCCAGCAGGTTGTAGCTCAGCGCCGAGAGCCCGATCAGCACCGCCAGCATCAGCAAGGTTGCTACCACCCCCAGCAGCGGGTTGGTCTGGCCATACCACCATTCGGTGATCCCCGGCGCCAGATAGTGGATAAGCTCGCAACCGGTGAGCAGCACCAGCGCGTGGAGCAGGTAGATGGAGTAGGAGAGATCCCCCAGCCAGTTGGTGAAGCGGTTATCCAGGAGGCGTAGCAGCGGGCTTTGGCGATCGCCTTGGCAGGCGGCAATCCAGATCAGCAGCACGTAGGAGCCGATCAGCAGCAGTGTCAGTGGTGGCGTCATGGTGAACTGCATCAGCGCGAAGGGCAGCACAAAGGCGACCAGCAGCGGCAGATCTCGCTTCATCATGGGCAAGCCTTGCGCGGCCTTGACCCTCGGCAGCAGCCAGAGGCCAAGCACAAATTCACTCACCCCGCGCCCCACCGCCAGCGCGCCGCTGGTGACATCCAGGGTGCCGCGACTGTGCACGATAAAGGCCAGCACCGTCAGCGCCAGCAGGGGGGCGAGATGGCTCCAGCGACTGCGGGTGACCGCCAGCGGAATAAGCAGCGGGAACAGCAGGTAGCTTATCCACTCCACGCTGAGGGACCAGGCGGCGAAGTTCCAGGTCAACCCGTGATCGGTTACCACCTGTAGCAGCAGAAAGGCGCTCGGCAACGCCTCGGCCGGGGTGAAGGGGGAGCCGAAGGGGGGCATCCCTTCCCACTCCCACATCTTGAACAAGGGGCCGGCGTAGAAACCCACCCCGTGCTGCGCCTTGTAAAGTTCCCAGCCGACCAGCAACAGCAGGGTTACCAGGTAGAGGGGGTAGACGCGGGTCAGCCGCAGCCAGAGAAAACGGCCATAGCTCACGGTGCGGGGTGTGCGGGTGAAGGCCTCGCCATAGACATGGGCCAGCACCACGCCGCTCAAAATAAAGAACAGATCGACCCAGAGGTAGCCATTCTCGATGAGTTGGGTGTGGCCTGCGATCGACTCCATCCACTGGGGAAAGAGCAGCAAGCGAGCATGGAACAGCACCACCATCAGGGCAGCGATGCCCCGCAGCGGCGTTAACAGCGGCAATGATTGATTCATAACGGGATCCCTTGTGATGTTCAGCTTGGCCTGACATCGATTTTTGTTGTTGTACCGTCCATCAATCCTGATGGGACGGTTGCCCCGGCTTGGCTGCCGCAGGCGGGATCACATTACGGGAGAGAGAGTCATTCGAGTGTGATTTAAATCATAAATGTGCAGTTATTGTGCAAAAAAATTTAAACAGATAAAGACGTGGGACGCAGGCAGGGAAATAGGAGGAGAGAGAACATCAATAAAGCAGAGAGGGTGGTCAACGGGGCGAGGGTCAGGTCTATAGGCGTAAAGCAAAACAATCAGGCCCGCAAGGGGCCTGATTGATCACAAGGGGAGGGTGGTTGCCGATCAGCGGGCGCGTACCACCAGACCCTTGAGGTAGAAGCCTTCTGGATAGGCGGTACCGATGGGGTGATCGGAGGCCTGGGAGAGCAGCTCCAGGATCTGGGCATCGCGACCGGCATCGAGCGCCGCATCGGCAACGATCTTCTGGAACAGGCTCTGCTCCATCAGGCCGGAGCAGGAGTAGGTCAAGAGCACGCCACCCGGCGCCAGCAGCTGGAACGCCAGCATGTTGATGTCCTTGTAGCCACGGCAGGCACCCAGCAGCTGAGCCTTGCTCTCGGCGAACTTGGGCGGATCCAGCACGATGACGTCGAACTTCTCGCCCTTCTCGCGATATTCACGCAGCAGCTTGAACACGTCGTGACGGACAAACTGGGTGTTGCTGGTATCCAGCCCGTTCAGCTCGGCGTTCTGGCGGGCGATATCCAGCGCATTCTGGGATAGATCGACGTTGACCACTTCCTTGGCGCCACCCTTGAGGGCATAAACGCCAAAACCGCCGGTGTAGCAGAAGCAGTTGAGCACCCGCTTGCCTTCGGTGTACTTGGCGGCAGCCTGACGGTTGTCCCGCTGATCCAGATAGAAACCGGTTTTGTGACCGTTGCGAATGTCTACCAGGATCTTGACGCCGCCATTCTCCTCGATGACCACCGGCTCGTTCGGGGTCTCGCCATAGATGACGCCGGTGCGCTCTTTCAGCCCTTCCTTCTTGCGCACCGCCACGTCGGAGCGCTCATAGATGCTGCACTCGGGGTAGAGGGTACGCAGTGCTTGCGTTATCAGCTCACGCTGGAACTCGGCACCGGCAGAGAGAATTTGGCACACCAGAAAATCGGCGTAACGATCGATGGTCAGACCCGGCAGACCGTCGGATTCGGCAGCGCAGAGGCGATAACCGGTGAGGCCCTGACGCTTGATGAGCCCGTCACGGGACTCTTGCGCATATTTGAGACGACGGATGAAGAAGTCGAGATCGACGGTCTCATCCTTGTCGAAGGTCCAGACCCGGGCACGGATCTGGGAGCTGCCCGACCAGGCGCCACGAGCGAGCCATTTGCCGTCATGGGTGAGGATCTCGACGGTATCGCCGTCAATGGGGTTGCCCTGAACCCGCTCGATCCCCTTGGAGAAGATCCAGGGGTGGCGACGCAGCAGGGATTTTTCGCGGCCTTTGACGAGATAGATGGAAGCGCTCATGGATGTTTGCCAGATGGTCAAAAGAAAAGGGGCCACATTCTATGTGGCCCGCAGGTAAAACTCAAACGGCCCGGTGCATCAGCGTACCCGAACCGGATGTGACTGACAGATCAGATCCGGATCCCCTTGAGTGCCCGGGTCAGCTCGCTGGCGGTGGCTTTCAGCCCCTGCGTGCCAGCCACCGAGGCGCTGGCAGACTCCTCCACCTGCGCTGCTTCATGGCGTACCTGATCCAGATTGTGGGTGATCTCGGCGGCCACCGAGCTCTGCTCTTCGCTGGAAGTGGCGATCTGGGTACTCATCTCCAGTACCGCATCGCTGTGATTGCTCAGCTTCTCGATATCGAGCCCCACCTCGCTGATGAGTTGCTGGCTGCTGGCCGCGCGCCCCACGGTTTTCTCCATGATGTCGTTCAGCGCCCCGGTGCCGGCTTGCAGCTCTTCGATCATCTTCTGGATTTCGACCGTTGCCTGCTGGGTGCGGCTGGCGAGGGTACGCACTTCGTCCGCCACCACCGCAAAGCCGCGGCCCTGCTCACCGGCGCGGGCCGCTTCGATGGCGGCGTTGAGGGCCAAGAGGTTGGTCTGCTGGGAGATGGCGTTGATGACGCTTACCACCTCGTTGATGCGGTTGGCATTGTGAGTCAGGCGCTCGACTGCACCGGAGGCATTGCCAATCTCGTCGGCCAGAGTGCGGATCGCCTCTATGGTACGGGCCACCCGGTTGGCGCCATTGGCCGCCTCTTCGCTCGATTGACGGGTCTGCTGCAGGGTGTCGTTGGCATTGCGCGCCACTTCGCGAATGGCGGCTGACATCTGTTCCATGGCGGTGGCCAGCGAATCCATGTGCTGGCGCTGGGCGCGCGCCATGTTTTCGCCTTCACTGGCGTGGTCGCGAAACTCGTCGGCGGCCATGGTCAGCGCCTCGGCAGACTCTTCGACCAGCTTGACGATCTGGTGCTGGCGGTCAGTAAAGCGGTCGATGCTGCCCGCCAGGGTAGAGAACTCGTCGCGTACCGGGAAGAAGTTGAGGCGGAAGGTGAGATCGCCGTCGGCCACGGTTTGCAGCGCCTTGTTGGTGGAGTACAGGGCGCCGGAGACAAAGGTCATCATGTAGTGGATCACCAGTGCCATCAGGGCCGCCAGTGCGCCAATCATGGTGAGAGTGGTGCCCTGATCATCCCACATGGAGGAGGTACTGGTGTCGAGCTCGCCGGTCACATAGCCAGCCTGACCCGCTGGTGCGGTGAAGCGGTAGCGATCGCCCTCTTGTTCGAGTCCGCTCACCCCTTGTGGTTGGATGCGCAGATCGGCTGGCAGAGTGAGCGTTGGCTGCTGGCTGACCAGTTGTGCCGTGCTCTCGACCCGCTGCTGCAACTGCTCAACCTTGAGTTTTATCTCCTGCTCGTGGCTGTTTGCCAGCAGATACCAGCTGAGAAAGGCGATGATCAGCAGGGGAAGCCAGAAGGCGATGTGGAATTTTTCACTGATGGTGAGGTGAATGAGATAGCGGTCAACCCACCGGAATTTAACTTCTTTCATAATGGAGCTGCATCCTGCAGAGATAGAGTGTCGGGCACATTATCGTCTCGGGAATTTTTTTCTTAAGCAGAAGGTGTGAGAAATGGGAGAGCAATCGTTTGTCATTCGGGTGTGGGGGCAGGTGCAAGGGGTCGGATTTCGCTACTTCACCCGTGAGCGTGCCTTGCAGCTGGGGCTGCGCGGCCATGCCTACAACCTGGAGGATGGCTCGGTGGAGATCCTCATCAGCGGGCCGACGCAGGGGGTACAGATGATGCTGGGCTGGCTGGAACATGGCCCGCGCACCGCCCGGGTGACCCGGATGGAGTATGAAGAGGCGCTGCCGCCAAGCGGCCAGGGCTTTCATACCAACTGATCTGCCGGGGACATCATGGTTGCCGATACGCGTGATCCCTTGCTGGCGCAGGCCCGGGTGCTGGTTGCCAGCTACCGCCATGCCGCCCGCGCGGTGCGCCGTGAAGCGAGCGAGACCCATGTCCATGGTTACCGCATCGCTGCGCGCCGCATGCAGGCGCTGCTCGCATTGTGGCGACCCGCCCTTTGTCATTCAAAACTGGAACGACGGTTGCAGCGAGCCATTGGCCGACTCTCGGCCCTGCGCGATGCACAGGTTTACGCCGCGCGCTTTGGCGCGTCATCCACAATCGTCTTGCCCAAGGTGACGGTTCCCCTTTTTTCGGGCCTGCTTGCCCGCTGGCTGGATGCATTGGAGCAAACTCCCGATACCTCAGGGCTGGCTCGTCACTACCGGCGCCACCTTGCGCGCCGCCTCGATGGGGCATTGAGCCGACTTGATGAGCACCCGGCTGGCGACGCCTCCCATCGCCAGCAGCTGCGCCGCTGGCATCATCTGCGCCTTGAGATAAAACAGGCGCGCTACGGCGCCGAGTTACTGCTGGAGCTGGGGGCGGGGGAGGCGCAGTGGGTCAGCGCCTTTAGTCATTGGCAGGAGCGGCTCGGGCAGTTGCAGGATTGGCGGCAGTGGCGGCGCGCCCTGAAAGGGAACAAACGGCAGCGCAGGGTGAGGTGCAAACTCAAGCGCAAGATAGTGGCGCGATTGCGCCGCCTCGATTGTCAGCAGGCGGAACTGGTAGGACTCAAGGTGGCGATGCTGGATAGCCCGCTCTAACCATCCTGCTGGATGCTCAATCGCAGAGTTGCAGAAACTAAGAGAGTGCAGAGACAAAAAAAGAGGCCCGCAGGCCTCTTTTGTATGGGGTCGATACGCTTACTTGACGCGCATGCCCGGCTGGGCGCCTTCCTGCGGCTCCAGGATCCAGAGATCCTTGCCGCCCGGGCCTGCGGCCAGCACCATGCCTTCGGACATGCCGAAACGCATTTTGCGCGGCGCCAGGTTGGCCACCATCACGGTCAGCTTGCCTTCCAGATCTTCCGGGTTATAGGCGGACTTGATACCGGCAAACACCTGACGGGTTTCGCCGCCGATATCCAGTTGCAGCTTGAGCAGCTTCTCGGCTTCCGGTACCGCTTCGGCCTTCTTGATCAGCGCTACGCGCAGGTCAATCTTAGCAAAGTCGTCATAGGTGATGGTTTCACTGATGGGGTCATCAGCCAGCGGGCCGGTCACTTTCGGTGCCTGCTCCTTGGCCAGGTCTTCCTTGGATGCCTCGATCATGGCTTCAATCTTCGCAGGCTCGATGCGGGAGAAGAGGGCCTTGAACGGTGCAACGGTGTGATCGACCAGCGGCATCTCGATGCCATCCCAGCTGAGGGTTTCGGCCAGGAAGGCTTCGGCACGTTCGGCCAGCAGCGGCATGACGGGCTTCAAGTAGGCCATCAGTACGCGGAACAGGTTGATACCGACGGAGCAAACCGCTTGCAGCTCGGCATCTGCCCCTTCCTGCTTGGCTATGACCCAGGGAGCCTTGTCGTCCACATAGCGGTTGGCCTTGTCGGCCAGCGCCATGATTTCGCGGATGGCACGGCTGAACTCGCGGCTCTCATAAGCCTCGGCAATAGCGGTACGGGCGTTGGCAAACTCGGCGTAGAGCTCGGGTTCGGCGCAGGTTGCCGCCAGCTTGCCGCCAAAACGCTTGGCAATAAAGCCGGCGTTGCGGGAGGCGAGGTTGACCAGCTTGTTGACCACGTCAGCGTTGACCCGCTGCACGAAATCTTCGAGGTTCAGGTCCAGATCGTCGATGCGGCTGTTGAGCTTGGCGGCGTAGTAGTAACGCAGGCACTCCGGATCCAGGTGGTTCAGGTAGGTGGATGCCTTGATAAAGGTGCCCTTGGACTTGGACATCTTGGCGCCGTTGACGGTCACATAACCGTGCACGTTGACCTTGGTCGGCTTGCGGAAGTTGGCACCTTCCAGCATGGACGGCCAGAACAGGCAGTGGAAGTAGGCGATGTCCTTGCCGATGAAGTGGTAGAGCTCGGCGTCGGAGTCCGCTTTCCAGTAGCTGTCAAAGTCGATGTCGCCACGCTTGTTGCACAGGTTCTTGAAGGAAGCCATGTAACCTATGGGCGCATCCAGCCAGACGTAGAAGTACTTGCCCGGGGCGCCGGGAATTTCGAAACCGAAGTAGGGGGCGTCACGGGTGATGTCCCACTGCTGCAGGCCGCTTTCGAACCACTCCTGCATCTTGTTGGCCATCTCTTCCTGAATGGCGCCGGAGCCACGTACCCACTCTGCCAGCCATTTTTCAAACTGCGGCAGGTCGAAGAAGAAGTGCTCGGAGTCCTTCATCACCGGAGTGGCACCGGAGACGGCAGATTTCGGATCGATAAGCTCGGTCGGGCTGTAGGTGGCGCCGCAGCTGTCACAGTTGTCGCCATACTGCTCCGGAGACTTGCACTTGGGGCAGGTACCCTTGACGAAACGGTCCGGCAGGAACATCGATTTTTCCGGATCGAACAGCTGGGAGATGGTGCGGCTCTTGATAAAACCACCATTTTTCAGGCGGCCGTAGATCAACTCCGCCAGCTCGCGGTTTTCGTCGCTGTGGGTGGAGTGATAGTTGTCAAAGCTGATGTTGAACCCGGCGAAATCGGCCTGGTGCTCCTTGGAGACCGCGGCGATCATCTCTTCCGGGGTGATCCCCATCTGCTGTGCCTTGAGCATGATCGGGGTGCCGTGGGCATCATCGGCACAGATGAAGTGCACCTGATGACCGCGCATTCGCTGATAACGAACCCAGATATCGGCCTGGATATGTTCCAGCATGTGGCCAAGGTGAATGGAGCCATTGGCATAGGGGAGGGCGCAGGTTACCAGCATTTTACGAGGATCAGTTGCCATATTACGTTCTTGATGTGCTTGTTGGGATGATAGAGTGCCGTGCATGTTACCCGAATTGGGGGTAGCCTGCCTAGGGTTGTAGCTGTGCCGGGCTTGGCCGGATACACCATCTGTACCGCAGGCAAGCCACTGATTTGTGTGCGGTAACCGTTCACCTCAAGATAATGACAACATAATGAGGAGTTAATGGTGATTGATTCAGTAAAACAGATCCTCGCCGAATTTAAGCCGGCAGGCTGGAGCAAGGATCTGGTCGGTGCCGGATTTGTGCGCGACGTCATCAGCAAGGATCAAAGTCTCTCTGTCCGCCTGGTGCTGCCCTTTGCCGCGCTGTCGCTGCTCGATACCCTCAAGGAGGAGTTCGACGCCAGATTGCGCGCTGCCACCGGCGCCTCCCGTATCGATTGGGCATTGGAGATCGATGTGGCGAGCATGCCGCGGGCGCAGGGGCTCAACGCAGTGCAGGGGATCCGCAACATCATCGTGGTTGCTTCCGGCAAGGGCGGTGTGGGTAAGTCCACCACCGCGGTCAACCTGGCGCTGGCCCTGAAAAAGGAGGGGGCGCGGGTTGCCATCCTCGATGCCGATATTTATGGCCCCTCCATCCCTACCATGATGGGCACCCTCAAGGAGCGCCCGGTCAGTCATGACGGTAAGCTGATGGAGCCGGTGATGGCCTGCGGTCTCAAGAGCAACAGCATCGGCTATCTGGTCTCCGAGCAGGATGCCACCATCTGGCGCGGCCCGATGGCGAGCAAGGCATTGGCGCAGATCCTCCACGAGACCCGCTGGGGCGAGGTGGATTATCTGGTGGTCGACATGCCGCCGGGCACCGGTGATATCCAGCTCACCATGGCCCAGCAGGTGCCCACCTCGGCGGCGGTGATCGTCACCACCCCGCAGGATGTGGCGCTGGCCGATGCCCGCAAGGGGATCGCCATGTTTCACAAGGTCAATGTGCCGGTGCTCGGCATCATCGAGAACATGAGCTACCACGTCTGCAGCGCCTGTGGCCACCATGAGCCGCTGTTCGGTACCGGTGGCGGCCAGAAGATGGCAGAGCAGTATCAAGTGGCGCTGCTTGGTCAGCTGCCGCTGCACATCGACATCCGCCAGCACATGGATGATGGCTGCCCGACCGTCTTCAGTTCGCCGGAAGGAAGCCTGGCTCAGGCCTATTTGAAGCTGGCGCGCAGGGTGGGAGCCGAACTCTTTTTCAGCGCAAAACCGATTGCGACCCCGCTTTATACTGTCGCGCTGGATGAATAATCAGCTGTCGGTCACCTGATGGGGATTTGAGGGTGGGCATGGCCCACCCTTTTTCATATAATGGATCGGTTTAAACAATCCCCACTGCTCTTCTCTTTTAGGTATTTGTCATGTCTGATACTCAACATTCGTGTGTGATCATCGGTATTGCCGGCGCGTCTGCGTCTGGCAAAAGTCTTATAGCCCAGACCATTTATGAAGAGCTGGTGGCAGAACTGGGTGCAGGTCAGATTGGTGTGATCACCGAAGATTGCTACTACCGTGATCAGACCCACCTGACCATGGAAGAGCGGGTAAAAACCAACTATGACCACCCCAATGCGCTGGATCACGACCTGCTGGTTCAGCACCTGAGTCAATTGCTGAAAGGGGATGCGGTAGACATTCCCCAGTACTCCTACACCGAGCACACCCGGATGAGCGAGGTGACTCCGTTCGCCCCGCGCCGTGTGATCATTCTCGAAGGTATTCTGCTGTTGACCGACAGCCGTCTGCGCGACCTGATGGATGCCTCCATCTTTATGGATACACCGCTGGACATCTGTCTGCTGCGCCGACTGGTGCGTGACGTGCAGGAGCGTGGCCGGACCATGGACTCCGTGCTCAAACAGTATCAAAAGACAGTACGCCCCATGTTCCTGCAGTTCATCGAGCCTTCCAAGCAGTATGCCGATGTGATTGTGCCCCGTGGTGGCAAGAACCGTATCGCGATCGACATGCTCAAGGCGCGTATTCGCCACATGTTGATTGGTTAAGTTGAAACAAGCCGGGTGATGCCCGGCTTTTTTAAAGCATAAAGTAGTCAGGAGAGTCGCCCAATGCGTCTGTGTGATACCGATATCGAACGCCATCTGGATGAGGGCAAGATCGTCATTGAGCCACGGCCCGGTGTAGAACGGATCAGTGGTGTCAGCGTCGATGTACTGCTGGGTAACGAGTTTCGGGTGTTTCGCGATCATACCGCTCCCTATATCGACCTGAGCGGCCCGAGCAGCGAGATGGCCGATGCCATCGATCGGGTGATGAGCGACGAGATCCATATCCCCGATGGCGAAGCCTTCTATCTGCACCCGGGTCAGCTGGCGCTGGCCGTGACCTATGAATCAGTCACCCTGCCAGCAGATATCGTCGGCTGGCTCGATGGTCGCTCTTCGCTGGCCCGTCTCGGTCTGATGGTGCATGTCACGGCACACCGTATCGATCCGGGCTGGTCTGGCCGTATCGTGCTGGAGTTCTACAATGGCGGCAAATTGCCGCTGGCGCTACGCCCCAAGATGAAGATCGGCGCGTTGAACTTCGAGATGCTTTCAGGCACTGCCGCCCGTCCGTACAACAAGCGGGAAAATGCCAAGTACAAGAGCCAGCAAGGTGCTGTCGCCAGCCGTATCAACCAGGATTGATGCAGCCTGCAGGCATGATTGGAAAAGAGGAGCACAAAGTGGCTCCTCTTTTTTTGGCTAGGTTGCAGGCGAGCGGACACTGCGAAGATACGGATGGCTCCTGGCTGGTCGGATGAGAATGGTTGGCAAACGATATTTTTATGCTTTTTTATGCCCATTGGGGGTGAAAAAGGGGGCTGAAAATGACGTTTGTTGGCTGAATTGTCAGCAACTTTGTTGTTCATTGGCAACAACTGCTCGCTTTAATTAATCTCTGGCAAGCCGCATGGTTACTGGCTGTAAGATATTTTTTACCAAAAAGCTCTTTTTTTTTATGGCTGAAATATTTCACGGATAGCTATGGTGTTGGCCGCCATCTGGCATAATCCGCCGCAACTCATAAACAGGCTTTTTTTTATGTTTGAAATGTTTAGTGGTTTGGGTTTGTGGTGGTCAATCGGTTTGGTATTGGCCGTTTTTTTTGTGCTTGCCTATGAATTCATCAATGGCTTTCACGATACCGCCAACGCGGTAGCAACGGTTATCTACACCAAAGCGATGCCCGCTCACCTGGCGGTTGTTGCATCAGGGATCTTCAACTTTTTCGGTGTCATGTTTGGCGGTCTGGGTGTGGCTTATGCCATCGTCCATCTGCTGCCCATCGACCTGCTGCTTGGGATGGACTCCACCCAAGGGTTGATCATGGTCTTCTCGCTGCTCTTTTCCGCCATTGTGTGGAATCTGGGTACCTGGTTCTTCGGGATCCCGGCTTCCAGCTCACATACCTTGATCGGTTCCATTCTGGGGGTAGGCGGTGCCTATGCCTGGATCAGTCACAAGCCGGTGACCGAGGGGATCAACGTGAGCAAGGCGATCGACATCATGCTCTCCCTGATCATCTCTCCTACCATCGGTTTCATCGTGGCAGCGCTGCTGCTGTTGGTTATGAAACGCATCTGGACCAGCAACAAGATCCACAAGACCCCGGAAGAGCGTCAACTTGTTGATGGCAAGAAGCACCCGCCATTCTGGGCTCGCCTCACTCTGGTTGCTTCTGCGATGGGGGTGAGCTTTGTGCACGGCTCCAACGATGGCCAGAAGGGTATCGGTCTGGTCATGTTGGTACTCATCTGCATGGCGCCAGCCTACTTCGCGCTGGACATGAATAGCCGTTCTTACGATCTGGATCGTACTCAGGATGCCAACCAGCGCATCATGGAAATCTACAAGCGCAATCAGGATGCGGTGAGTGGTGTTATCAACTTCAACTCAGCTTCTGCTGTGCAAGAAGAACTGATGACTCACTGTTCAGCAGACAGCGTGTTGCAGGCAATGAACACTCTGGACGCCCGTCTTGGTGCTGTTCGTACCTATGAAGAGATGAGCCTGACCGATCGCCGTGAAGTGCGTCGTCTGCTGCTCTGTATCGATGACACCGCACGCAAAGTTTCCAAACTCTCTCTGCCGGCCAAGGAGCTGACCGATCTGGCCAAATGGCGCAAGGATCTGACTGCGACTGCCGAATACGCTCCGACCTGGGTGATCGTCTCCATTGCGATGGCGCTGGGTTGCGGCACCATGGTGGGCTGGCGTCGTATCGTTCACACCGTTGGTGAGAAAATCGGTTCTACCGGTATGACCTATAGCCAGGGCATTGCTGCCCAAATCACGGCGGCCAGCTCCATCGGTATTGCCAGTCTGACCGGTATGCCGGTATCGACCACCCACATTCTCTCCTCTGCGGTGGCGGGTACCATGGTGGCCAACAAGTCAGGCCTGCAAAGCCAGACCATCAAGACCATCCTGATGGCCTGGGTGCTGACCCTGCCGCTGACCATGCTGCTCTCTGGTGGGCTGTTCATCATCAGCCATCATCTGTTCGCATAATCTCTTCAAGCGTTTATATATCAAAGGGCCTTCGGGCCCTTTTTATTTCAACATGAGTTCCATACCCCTTTTTTCCTATCGATTAGAGCCTGCTGCATCCTGCTAATCCAGATTGATATTATGTAGAGCGACGACTAACAAGTAGGGTGGGGGAGGGATAAGGGATATCCCGTTATTGGTACAAGCAAAGAGCCACATAGTGTGGCTTGTTGTTTTTTAGATACAACCCTGATCGGTGTTTATCGCAGCTCGCGTTATCCTGCGATACCCGGTCAATAGATAGTATTTCACACATAGACATGAGCAAGAGCGCGGTAGTCAATCGTTCTCCAGTCAGCATCATATCTGGTTAGTAGATTTAATTAGCGGAGGGGAGGGATAACTGTAACCTCCAACCAGAAAGTTACCGCTACAAAATATACGATTACATAAGCTGCATTTGCAGCATTGTGTACCTGGGCATAGTATTTGGCTCAATCTATAACACTGTTCCAGATGTAAGTCGGATTGTGGTTTTATATGGAGCTGACTTAATCTGGATAGTGGATTGATTCCTGAGATCTAAATTACATTGACAGTCCAAGCTGTAATCAGCGATTCGGCAAAAATGAATCGGAGCTAGGATGAGGAATGTACTATTGGATGCATGAATAATGAGTTTTATATGCCAACAAACAAGTTTGTGACTTAAGCTTTTATGGCCATTATTTCGAATAAATAGAATTCAGGTAGAAAACTTAGTACGCCTTTAGTTTTACCAAGGACGCCACTGATCCGCTCTACACCGGGCCGTGGCTCAATGACGATCTTGCCCTCAGCCGAATGGTCTCCGATATCGGTATTACACAGACGCATTGCCAAGGGATAACTAGGTGAATGTCACCCATAAAAAAAGAGCCACACATTGTGTGGCTCTTTGCTTGTTCTAACAAGAACTATTAAGGACGACCTGCCGGGCAGGAAGCCACATTGACTGCTGCGGTGCTACCGCCGTGACGGCCTGAGCTAACCACTTCGCCACGAACCAGAGGCGGATAGTCCACCGGTTCACGAGCGGGCAGGGCAGGAGCTTCGGCAGGGGTTGCCATTGGCGCAGATGCCTTGCGAGCTCGGGCCAACAGACCGGCACCGTGCTTAACCTGCTTGGTTACGGCTACGGGAGCCTCTTCAGCTACAACTTTTACCGGCTCTTCAGCAACAGGTGCAGTAGTTACTGCTTCTGTGACCTCAAATGCTTCAACAGCGGCTACCGGAGCTTCGGCAACAACTTCAGCAGGTTGTTCAGCTTGTGTAATCTCAACCTGACTTGCTTCAACTACTGCGACAGCAGGGGCTTCCACTTCTACGGTATCAACAACAGGTGTTGCGGCCACTTCGGTCTGTACCGCATGAGCCTGCTCAGCTGACTCCTCAGCAACAGCTTCGACAACCACGTGTTCGGTCAGTGCAGCAGAGGCTTGCAGAGCAGCAGCGACAGCTTCAGCGCTCGGGATGGTGACAACAGGCACTACCGGCTCTTCAACCTGCGCTTTGGCAATATCGGCCTGGGCGGCGGTAGTCAGAGTAGGCTCGGCTTGTTGCTCTTCATCACGCTGGCTACGTGCTTCTTCATTAATACGCTTGCGACGTTGGCCTTCGATGCGCTGGCTGCGCGGAGTACGGCGGGAACGGCGCTGACCTTCGGCCTGCTCATCCTGGTCGCCAGTCTCAACAGCTGCAACCTGAACCTCTTCTACGACAGGCAGGGCAGGGGTGTCGCTCGCAGCAACATCAACGCGGATCTGCTTGCGCAGCTGGCGACGTTCGCGGCGCTCAGCCACTTTCTGCTCTTTTTCCTGACGTGGTTCGATGGCATCAACGGTTTCCACCGCGTCAACGACAACCTCGGCACGAGGCTCACGGGGAGCGCGTGGCTCACGAGCGGGGCGTGGAGCACGGGGCTCACGTTCTTGACGCGCTTCGCGTGGTTCACGTTCCATCCGCTGTTCAGTGCGAACTTCACGCTCTTGACGGGGCTCGCGCTCTTTACGAGGACGACGATTGCGGTTTTCACCACCTTCGCGATTGCCATTTTCACGTTTCTCGCCAGCTTCCGCATTGTTGCGGTTGCCACGGTTGTCGTCACGACGAGGACGCTGACCACGGCCACGACCTTCTTCGCGCTGATGACGCTGACCCTCTTCCTTGCGTGCTTCACGAGCAGCCGGTTTATCAGCCGGAGCTTTTACTTCGGCAGGGGCTGCATCGCTGCTGAACAGGCCGGTAATGCCTTTGATCAGCTTGCTGAAGAAACCTGCTTCGGCAGGTGCAGCGGCAACGGCCGGGGCTGTCTGCTGCTGTGCTGCAACTGGCGCGGGTTGAGTCGGCTGGGCAAAGCCTTGCAGCAGCGGTTGTTCACGCTCGATCACCTGAGCTTGCTTCGGCTGGTAGACCGGCTTGGCAATCTCGGTTTTCAGCTCATAGCTGGCCGCTTCCGGGATCTCGTTCTGACGAATGCGGGTCACTTCGTAGTGCGGGGTTTCCAGATGCTGGTTCGGAATGATGTAAACACGCACATCATTGCGCTGTTCCAGACTAGCGATGGCAGCACGCTTCTCGTTAAGCAGATAGGCTGCAACATCCACCGGCACCTGACCGTGAACCTGCTCGGTGTTGTCCTTCATGGCCTCTTCTTCGATGAGACGCAGGATGGACAGGGCGAGGGATTCGTTGTCACGGATCACGCCTTGACCCTGGCAACGGGGGCAGATGTGGCTGCTGGACTCGTTGAGGGAGGGGCGCAGACGCTGGCGAGACATCTCCAGCAGACCGAAACGGGAGATCCGACCGAGTTGGATGCGGGCGCGATCCTGATGAACCGCTTCACGCAGACGGTTTTCCACTTCGCGCTGATGGCGAACCGGCGTCATGTCGATGAAATCGATAACGATCAGGCCACCCAGGTCGCGCAGACGCAATTGACGGGCAATTTCGTCGGCCGCTTCCAGGTTGGTTTGCAGCGCCGTCTCTTCGATATCGCCGCCCTTGGTGGCGCGGGAGGAGTTGATATCGATGGAGGTCAGGGCTTCAGTCGGATCGATAACGATGCTGCCGCCGGAGGGGAGGCGCACTTCACGCTGGAAGGCTGACTCGATCTGGCTCTCAATCTGGAAGTGGTTGAACAGGGCAACTTCACCCTTGTACAGCTTCACACGGTTGAGGAAATCGGGACGCACCAGCTCGATATGGGCCTTGGCACGTTCGAAAATCACCGGATTGTCGATCAGGATCTCGCCCACATCGCGACGCAGATAGTCACGGATGGCACGCACGATGACGTTGCTTTCCTGGTGGATCAGTACCGGCGCGGCGCGCTCCTGGGAGGCCTTGTGGATGGAGTCCCAGTGGTTGAGCAGAACGTTCAGATCCCACTCCAGCTCTTCCGGCGACTTGCCCACACCAGCGGTACGCACGATCAGGCCCATGCCTTCCGGCACGGTCAATCCACTCAGGGCTTCTTTCAGTTCGGTCCGCTCATCACCCTCAATGCGGCGGGAGATACCACCGGCACGGGGGTTGTTGGGCATCAGTACCAGGTAGCTACCTGCCAGGCTGATAAAGGTGGTGAGGGCTGCACCCTTGGTGCCACGCTCTTCCTTGTCGATCTGGACGATAACTTCCTGACCTTCGCGGACCACTTCTTTGATGTTGGGACGACCCTGATAGGAGTAACCGGAGGGGAAGTAATTGCGGGCGATCTCCTTCAACGGCAGGAAACCGTGGCGCTCGGCGCCGTAGTCGACAAAAGCAGCTTCAAGGCTGGGTTCTACGCGGGTGATCTTACCCTTGTAAATGTTCGCTTTCTTCTGCTCGTGTCCCGGACTTTCAATATCCAAATCGTAGAGCTGTTGTCCGTCAACCAGCGCTACGCGCAACTCTTCTTCTTGAGTTGCGTTGATAAGCATTCTTTTCATTGAGTTCTCATTATTGTGTCATTTTGATTTCCTCCATCTGGGTCCTGCCAGCGCCGGCCTCGGGTCTTCAGCATACTGGGGCAACCTCCCGGTTGGGGTATGCATGAGGCGCAAACTAAGGGCGTTCTGGTCATCTTTCCTCGAGAAGAGATGAATAAGGATGCCGAAATGGAGACAAATAAACGGTGATGCTTGTGTTCTCCATGCGTTGTACCTCGCACCCGGGAACCGTCATGTTCTTCTAGACACGGTGTATCGGGATTGGGTGGCATACTTTTTGGCCACTTAGTACAAGGCTTGAACACAATGACAAAACCTTGTTTATTATCCCATTTAAACCTCTTTTATAGCAAGGCGCCATTTTTCAACAAACCAGCAGCCAAGGGGCGCTGGCAGTGGTAAAATCCGCGCCATGACACAGATACATCAACAAGTGCAGCTGCTCACCATCGAAGCTGAGCATGACGGGCAGCGCATCGACAATTTTCTCAAGACTCAGCTAAAGGGCGTCCCCAAGAGCCTGATCTATCGCATCCTTCGCAAAGGTGAAGTGCGAGTAAACAAAAAGCGCATCAAACCGGAGTACAAACTCTGCGCAGGCGATGAGGTGCGGGTTCCTCCCGTTCGCGTCGCTGAAAAAAATGAGCTGCCATCCGCCAACCTCGGTGTTATCCAACGTCTGGAGAGCCAGATCCTGTTTGAAGACGATGCCATGATCGTGCTGAACAAGCCCTCCGGCATGGCAGTACACGGCGGCAGCGGCCTGAGCTTTGGCGTGATTGAAGGGCTACGCGCCCTGCGTCCTGAAGCCCGTTTCCTCGAACTGGTTCATCGACTGGATCGCGACACCTCCGGCGTGTTGCTGGTTGCCAAAAAACGCAGTGCCCTGCGTAGCCTTCATGAGCAGTTGCGTGTCAAGACCATGCGCAAGCAGTATCTGGCGCTGGTTCGCGGCAAATGGCAGGCTCACGTCAAGGTGGTCAATGCCCCACTGCGCAAAAACGACCTGCAGTCTGGCGAGCGGGTAGTGCGGGTAAGCGCCGATGGCAAGCCCTCCGAAACCCGGTTCCGCATCGTGCGTCAATTTGCCGAAGCAACCCTGGTCGAGTGCAGCCCCATCACCGGTCGTACTCACCAGATCCGGGTGCACACCCTGCATGCCGGTCACCCGATTGCGTGTGATGATAAGTATGGTGAAGTGGCGTTTGACGAGAAAATGCGCAGCCAAGGGCTGAAACGGCTCTTTTTGCATGCCTGGAAGCTCAGCTTCACTCATCCGGCCGATGGTCGCGAGATGCAGGTAGAAGCGCCGCTGGCACCTGAACTCGACAACTTCCTCAACGGCTTGCCACGCTGATGCAGGATATCCGGCTCGCCATTTTCGATTGGGACGGTACCCTGATGGATTCGGTGGGCCGGATTGTTGCCTGTGTGCAGGGGGCCTCCAGAGATTGTGAGCTGGCGGTACCTGCACCGTCCCAGATCTGGCAGATTATCGGGTTGAGCCTCGATGTTGCCATGTCCCGCCTGTTCCCTTTACGTAGCGACAGTGGCACCGCCATTGATGAGCGCCAGATTGCCACACTCATCGATCGTTATCATCATCACTATCTGCACGATGCTACCCCCAGTCCGCTGTTTGCCGGGGCAGAGGAGCTGCTGCATGACTGGCGCTCACAGGGGCTGCAACTGGCCGTCGCGACCGGCAAATCACGCCGTGGGCTGGATCGGGTATTGGATGAGACCGGGCTGCGTGCGTTGTTTGTTACCAGTCGTGGCGCCGATGAGGCCCGCTCCAAGCCTGATCCGCTGATGCTTGGGCAGATCCTGGCTGAACTGGGGCTTTCACCTAGGCAGGCCGTAATGATTGGCGACTCTGTTCACGATATGGCGATGGCCAAGGCAATCGCCATGCCGCGCATTGGTGTCACCTGGGGGGTGGATAGCCGCGAGGCCCTCAGTCGTTACGAGCCAGTGGCCGTGGTTGACTCTATGACGGCTCTTCGCGCGCTCTGTTGTAGACGCCTCTCTTTGTGAGACAAAAATCTGATATATAAAAATCCCGGTCAATTGACCGGGATTTTTATATTTTCTAGCTCATCTATTCGCCCACCATCAGGGCAGGGCGATGGCGTGGCACTCCAGCAGTTCGATCAGGCCGATAAGCGGCAGACCGATCAAGGCGTTAGGATCACGTCCTTCCAGCCCCTTGAACAGCACGATCCCCATCCCTTCGCATTTGAAGCTGCCAGCACAATCGAGGGGCAGTTCAGCCTCTACATAGCGGCGAATGGCGGTTTCGTCGAGATCGCGAAAGTGAACTGTAAACGGTTCAATCAATTCATGAATCTCCTTGGTTGCAGCGTTAAGTACGCACAGGCCAGTGTAAAAGGTGACGCTGCGCCCCTGAGCCGCCATCAGCTGTGCTATGGCATTGTCTATGGTGCCCGGTTTGCCGAGGATGCGGCCATTGCAGACGCACACCTGATCAGAACCGATGATCAGTCCGTGATCACGACTATTTGCAATGGCCTGAGCCTTTGCCCGGGCAAGTCGGGCCACCAGCTCCTGAGCGGATTCATCTGCAAGCGGGCGTTCGTCTACGTCGGGAGCCGCACATTCAAAGGGGAGGCCGAGCTTTTCCAGCAGGGCTTTGCGATAGCGAGAAGTTGAGGCGAGGATAAGATTCTGTGGCATAATCCGAATACCGATGAAAGCAAGTACCGGCATTCTAGGGACTTGTGGCGTTAAAATCATCGGCGGTAAGGACTTTTTCCTTTGACTATCAGTTGTTGGACCTATATTATTCGCGCCCTATGCAAAAGGTGAAGTTGCCCGTTAAGGTTGATCCAGTCCGTAGTGCCTTGAAGCTGCTCGACTATGTCGGGATAGTGGAAAAGTCGCAGATGCCCAGGCTGGAGGAATCAACCGCTGGCTTGCGGAGTGATATCGAGGTATCGCTGCACTTTGGCAAAGATGTCCAGAAGTTGACCGTTATGAAAGGCACTGCCCATGCCAAGGTTGACCTGGTTTGCCAACGTTGCGGAGAGACTTTCGAGCATCTCTGTGAAGCTGAATTTATCTACACTCCGCTGTTCGAAAGAACAAACGAGGAAGAACTGCCGGAAGCTTATGAGCCCATTGAGTTGGACGAAAACGGCGAGATGGACCTTCATCAAATCCTGGAGGATGAACTCATCCTCTCGTTGCCTCAGGTAGCCATGCATTCTCTGGATGCGTGTCCCCGCGGTAACATGGAGATGACTTGGGGTGAAATCGAACCTGCTGATGAGCGGCCGAATCCCTTTGCAGTTCTTGAAGAGCTTAAACGTAAGTGAATTTAGGAGTTAGCCTACAATGGCCGTACAACAGAACCGTAAAACCCGTGCCAAGCGTGGCATGCGTCGTTCCCACGATGCGCTGACCACTGCTGCCCTGACTGTTGATCAGACCAGTGGCGAAATCCATCGTCGTCACCACGTGACTGCCGATGGTTTCTACCGCGGTAAAAAGGTAATCGCTTAAGGATTGCCTTTGTCTACGCAAACTGTCGCGCTAGACATCATGGGGGGAGATATTGGCCCCTCGGAAACAGTGCCTGCCGCCGTGCAGGCACTGTCTCTTTTACCCCAGCTAAAACTGATCCTGGTCGGTGACCAACATCAGACCTCCTCTCTGCTGCAGCAACATGGCTTGCTGAATCATCCCCGCGTTCGTTTCGTACATGCATCCCAGGTGGTTGGCATGGGCGATAAACCGATCGTGGCGCTGCGTACTCTGAAAGATTCCTCCATGCGGGTGGTACTCAATCTGGTGAAAGCCGGTGAGGCCGATGCCTGCGTGAGTGCCGGCAACACCGGTGCGTTGATGGCGATGGCCAAGTGCGTGCTCAAATCTCTGCCCGGGGTCGATCGGCCGGCACTTATCAAGGCGCTGCCGACATTGAGCGGCAAGCGCACCGTGATGCTGGATCTCGGCGCCAACGTCAGTTGTGATGCGGATACCTTACTTCAATTTGCGGTGATGGGCTCCGTGGTGGCCGAGAAAGTCGAAGGCATCGCTTCTCCTCGTGTTGCCTTGCTCAACATCGGGGAAGAGGAGATCAAGGGGAACGATCTGGTACGTCACAGTGCCGAATTGTTGCGCCAGTGCAACGCGCTCAACTATGTCGGTTTCATTGAAGGGGATCGCATCTTCAGCGGCGAGTGCGATGTGATCGTCTGCGACGGTTTTGTTGGCAATGTCGCCCTCAAAACGGCCGAGGGGGTAGTGCGAATGATGGCTCAGCTGGCGGGATATCCCCGCAAGAAGCGCACTTTTCTTGGCCGGATCGCCGGTTTTATGTTCAAACGGCGTTTTTCATACCTGAACCCCGACCAGTATAACGGGGCAAGTCTGTTAGGATTGCGCGGCATTGTGGTAAAAAGTCATGGGCGAGCCGAGCGGCGCGCCCTGTGTAATGCGATCCTGCTGGCCGCACAAGAGGCCAAACATCAACTTCCACTGCAAATAGCAGATCGCCTTGAAGCTGTCTTTTCCGACAGGGACCTATAAGAACTCTATGCATAGCAAAATTCTGGGTACTGGCAGCTACCTGCCGAGTTCAGTGCGTACCAACGCCGATCTCGAGCAGATGGTTGAGACCAGTGACGAGTGGATCGTGGAACGCACCGGGATCCGTGAGCGCCGCATTGCCGGTGCTGATGAGACTGTTGCCACCCTCTCTTACCAGGCCGCCCTGCGGGCCCTGGATGCCGCGGGTCTGACTGCGGCCGATCTCGACATGATTGTGCTGGCCACCACCAGCGCAGAAAACGCCTTCCCGGCAGCTGCTTGCGAACTGCAAGGGCTACTGGGTGTACAGGGGATCCCTGCCTTTGACGTGGCGGCAGCCTGCGCCGGTTTTACCTACGCACTCTCCATTGCCGATCAGTTCGTCAAATCCGGCGCTGCCCGCCACGTGCTGGTCGTAGGGGCCGATGTGCTGTCGCGCATGTGCGATCCGGAAGATCGCGGCACCATCATTATTTTTGGTGATGGGGCCGGTGCCGTGGTGATTGGTGCCAGCGAAACACCGGGCATTCTCTCCACCCATCTGCATGCCGATGGCCGTTATGGCGATCTGCTCAAGCTACCGCAACCCCGTCGCGGGATGCCGGGCGCCGAACTCGAAGCCTACATGTACATGAAGGGCAACGATGTGTTCAAAGTGGCGGTCACCCGTTTGAGCGAAATCGTGACCGAGACGCTGGCAGCTGCCGGTCTCGAGCCGAGCGAGCTGGACTGGCTGGTGCCCCATCAGGCCAACTTCCGCATAATCAGCGCCACTGCCAAGAAACTCGGTATGGGCCTCGATAAAGTGGTGTTGACCCTCGACAAGCACGGCAACACCTCTGCTGCGTCCGTCCCCATCGCCTTCGATGAAGGGGTGCGGGATGGCCGGATCAAACCGGGCCAGCTGGTCTTGCTGGAAGCCTTCGGCGGTGGTTTTGCCTGGGGCTCGGCGCTGGTTCGCCTCTGATCCAAAGCGGGATGAGCGAGTGCTGTCATCCCGCAACGATTTCATTTTTGCTTATCTAAAAGGAATCAATGATGACCCAATTTGCCATTGCCTTCCCGGGACAAGGCTCCCAAACCGTGGGCATGCTGGCCGAGCTGGCCGAGCAACATGCCGTGATCAAGGAGACCTTCGCCGAGGCGAGCCAGGTGCTGGGTTATGACCTGTTTGCCCTGGTAATGAACGGTCCGGCCGAAGAGCTGAACAAAACCTGGCGTACCCAGCCCACACTGCTGACCGCTTCTGTCGCACTGTGGCGTCTGTGGCAACTGCAGGGTGGGGCAACGCCTTCCGTCATGGCTGGTCACAGCCTGGGTGAGTATTCCGCTCTGGTTTGCAGCGGTGCGCTGGCCTTTACCGATGCCGTCAAACTGGTCGAGCTGCGTGGTCTGGCCATGCAGGAAGCGGTACCGGAAGGTACTGGTGCCATGGCTGCCATCATAGGTCTGGACAACGACGCCATCGCTGCCAACTGCGAAAAAGCGGCAGAGGGGCAGGTGGTCTCTCCGGTCAACTTCAACTCTCCGGGCCAGGTCGTTATCGCTGGCCACAAAGAGGCTGTCGAGCGTGCCAATGTGCTGATGAAAGAGTCGGGCGCCAAGCGTGCGCTGCCGCTGCCGGTTTCCGTGCCGTCTCACTGTGCGTTGATGAAACCTGCCGCAGAAAAACTGGCAGCTGCGCTGGACGGGATCGAGATCAAGGTTCCTGCCATCGCGGTCATCAATAATGTCGACGTATCCTGTGAACAGGATCCAGCCGCCATCAAGCAAGCACTGGTGCGTCAGCTGTTCAGCCCAGTTCGTTGGACCGAAACTGTAGAGCGGATGGCCAATGAGGGCGTTACCCTCGAAATCGAGATGGGACCGGGCAAAGTATTGACCGGGCTCGCCAAGCGCATCGACAAGCGCGTGGAAGGTATTCACGCCAACGATGCAGCCTCTTTCGAGCAGGCGCTGGCCCAGATCAAGTAAACAGGAGCAAGTAATGAGCTTTACCAATAAGGTTGTGTTAGTGACCGGTGCCAGTCGTGGCATCGGCCGTGCAATTGCCGAAACTTTTGCGGCCCGTGGCGCCAAAGTCGTCGGCACTGCGACCAGCGAGAGCGGTGCCGAGGCAATCAGCGCTTACTTGGGCGACAATGGTTGCGGCATGGCACTGAACGTGACCAACCAGGAATCCATCGAATCCGTTTTCGCTGCCATCAAGGCGCGTTTTGGTGACATCGACATCCTGATCAACAACGCCGGTATCACCCGCGACAACCTGTTGATGCGGATGAAAGATGACGAGTGGAACGAGATCATCGATACCAACCTGACCTCGCTCTACCGTCTGAGCAAACCGGTTCTGCGGGCGATGATGAAGAAGCGCAATGGTCGCATCATCAGCATCGGTTCCGTCGTTGGTACCATGGGCAATGCCGGTCAGGTCAACTATGCAGCTGCCAAAGCGGGTCTGGTTGGCTTTACCAAATCGCTGGCGCGTGAAGTGGCCTCCCGTGGTATCACGGTCAACGCGGTTGCTCCCGGTTTTATCGAGACCGATATGACCAAGGCGCTCAATGAAGAGCAGCGTGCCGGCATCATGAGCCAGGTTCCTGCCGCTCGTCTGGGTGATCCGAAAGAGATTGCCGCCGCTGTGGTATTCTTGGCTTCCGATGAAGCAGCCTATATCACCGGTGAAACCCTGCATGTTAATGGCGGGATGTACATGGTGTAATCAATTTGTCGTGAGTTCTGTTCAAATTTGCGATAGTACGCCGAAGTTTGGCGAATTTCGTGGTTTGACCAGCGGCAAGCTACTTGCAAACTCACGTCAATTGAATAAACTACCCCAACCAGACGCAATAGCGTATTTTTAAAGGAAAATTCAGGTCATGAGCAACATCGAAGAACGCGTAAAGAAAATCATCATTGAACAACTGGGTGTTAAAGAAGAAGACGTTAAGAACGCTGCCTCCTTCGTCGACGACCTGGGCGCTGACTCTTTGGATACCGTTGAACTGGTAATGGCGCTGGAAGAAGAATTCGATACCGAAATTCCTGATGAAGAAGCCGAGAAGATCACCACTGTTCAAGCGGCTATCGACTACATCACCGCTAATCAGGAATAAGTTCCTGTTCTGAAAGAAGCGGCCCAAGGGCCGCTTCTTTTGTATTTGTTTCCTTTCAAATCACCTCTCGGAGACTACCTCAGTGTCAAAACGCAGAGTCGTGGTGACCGGCTTGGGGATGCTTTCCCCGGTAGGCAACACAGCCGAATCCAGCTGGCAAGCCCTGCTCAACGGGCAGAGCGGCATTTCCCTTATCGACCATTTCGATGCCAGCGAGTTTGCAACCCGTTTTGCAGGTCTGGTCAAGGACTTCGATCCCGAGCAGTACGGTATCAACCGTAAAGACGCTCGCAAGATGGATCTCTTCATTCAATACGGTATTGCTGCCGGTATGCAGGCACTGGATGATTCCGGCCTCGTAATCAACGACGACAATGCCGAGCGCGTCGGTGTGGCGATCGGTTCCGGGATTGGCGGTCTGGGTCTGATTGAACAGAACCACGACAGCCTCGTGAACGGCGGCCCGCGCAAGATCAGCCCCTTCTTCGTGCCCTCCACCATCATCAATATGGTGTCCGGTCATCTCTCCATCATGAAGGGATTGCAAGGTCCGAACATCGCTGTGACCACCGCCTGCACCACAGGTACCCATGCCATCGGTATGGCTGGCCGGATGATCGCTTACGGCGATGCCGACGTGATGGTCGCTGGCGGTGCCGAGAAAGCCTCCACCCCGATGGGGATGGGCGGCTTCGCAGCAGCCAAGGCACTCTCCAACCGCAATGACGAGCCGCAGAAGGCGAGCCGTCCGTGGGATAAGGATCGCGACGGTTTCGTGTTGGGTGACGGTGCCGGTGTACTGGTGCTGGAAGAGTACGAACACGCCAAGGCCCGCGGCGCCAAGATCTACGCCGAACTGGTCGGTTTTGGCATGAGTGGTGACGCTTATCACATGACTGCACCTCCTGCCGATGGCAACGGTGGCGCTCGCGCCATGAAGAATGCCATCAAGGATGCCGGTATTGCACCCGAGCAGGTGGGGTACATCAATGCCCACGGCACTTCGACCCCGCTGGGCGATGTAGCCGAACTGCGCGGCATGAAAGCCGTCTTTGGCGAGCACGCCAAGTCACTGATGGTCAGCTCCACCAAGTCGATGACCGGTCACCTGCTGGGTGCCGCCGGTGCCATCGAGGCGATCATCACTGTGCTGGCCCTGCGCGATCAGATTGCACCGCCCACCATCAACCTGGATAACCCGGATGATGAGTGCGACCTGGATCTGGTGCCCCATGTGGCCAAGCCGGGTAACTTCGAGTACGCCCTCTCCAACTCGTTTGGTTTCGGCGGTACCAATGGTTCCCTGATCTTCAAACGCGTATAATTGCCTGCGGGCAATGACAGAGGCCCGATACTGCCGGTATCGGGCCTTTTTTATCGGAGGGATCTCTTTGCTGATCAATGGATTGAAGCTCGATACCATCTCGGCCCGCGACCGAGGTCTGGCCTATGGCGATGGCCATTTCACCACCATGGCGGTGAGAGAAGGAAAGGTATTGCAGTGGCCAGCGCATCTGGCTCGACTGCAACAGACCAATAGCCGGCTGGGAATGGTTGAACCGGACTGGGAATTGCTGGCTCGGGAACTCGAGACCCTGGTTGCCGGTGAGCAACAGTGTGTTGCCAAGGTGATGCTGACCCGGGGGGAGGGTGGCCGCGGTTATGATGGCAGCGAGTGCCAGCAGACGACCCGTATTCTTTCGCTGGCGCCTTTTCCTGCCCAGTACGCCCAGTGGCAACGCGAGGGGATCAACTTGCTGGTGTGCCGCCAGCGAATTGGTGATGCCCCCATGCTGGCCGGGCTCAAGACCCTCAACCGGATGGAACAGGTGCTGCTCAAGAGCGAACTTGTCAGCCGTGGTGCAGTCGAAGGAGTAGTGCTCAGCAGTCGTGGCGTGCTGGTCGAAGGAGTCAGTGCCAATCTGTTTTGGCGTCGGGGCAAGACGGTGTTTACGCCCGATCTGGCCCGTTGCGGGGTTGACGGCATCATGCGCCGTCAGGTCATGGCGATGCTGAAACAGATGAGTATTGAGTTGCGTGTGGTAGAGGCTCCGCTGGAGTCACTATGGCAGGCGGAAGAGGTGTGGCTCACCAATACCCTGATGGGGGTGGTGCCGGTCAACGGCATCGAGGATAAACAGTATCCTGCCCCGGTATTGAGCCGCCGTTTACAGGAGCGTTTGGTCATTGAAGTTTAATCGGCTTTACACCCTGCTCGCGGGGGCGGCACTGACTGTGGCCGTCGCCGGGGGCTATGTGCATTACAAATGGCAGCAGGTGGAGATGCTCACCAACAAGGGGCCGACTCGCCTCTTTACGGTGGAGAAGGGGGCTCATGCCGCTCGCCTGATCGCCGAGTTGGGTGATGGTGAACCCAGTCCGTGGGCGGTGCGCCTCTGGCTGCGCGGTCATCCCGAGCTGGTTGCCATCAAGTCGGGCACTTATGAAATCAAGGAGGGGGCCCTGCTCAAGGAGACCCTCTCGCTCTTTGCTTCGGGCAAGGAGTTTCACTTCAGCCTCACCTTCGTCGAGGGTTCTCGCTTTGATGATTGGCTGAAGCAGTTATCCAGTGCACCTTATCTGGAACGGCTCACGGTCGAGTTGCCCGAGGCTGATCTGGCCAAGGAGCTGGGTATCGAGAATGGCAAGCTGGAGGGGTGGTTTTTGCCGGAAACCTACGCCTATACCACCCATGCCAGCGATCTCTCCATTCTGCGTCGTGCTCATCAGGACATGGAGACATTCCTGCAGCAGAGCTGGGACAAGCGGCAGGCCAATCTGCCTTACAAGACCCCCTATGAAGCGCTGATCATGGCCTCGATCATCGAAAAAGAGACCGGTCTGCCTGAAGAGCGGGCACAAATTGCCTCGGTGTTCGTAAATCGTCTGCGTCTTGGCATGAAGTTGCAGACCGACCCCACCGTGATTTACGGGGTGAAGGATCGCTATGACGGCAACATTCGCCGCAGCGATCTGACCGACAAGAACCCCTACAACACTTATGTGATCGATGGTTTGCCGCCGACGCCCATTGCCATGCCGGGCAAGGCATCCATCGAAGCGGCACTCAACCCCAAGTCGACCGACTATCTCTATTTTGTCGCCAAGGGCGGTGGTGCTCACTACTTCTCCAAGACCCTCGATGAACACAATCGGGCGGTTCGCGAATACATATTGAAGAAATCCTGATGTCTAAATTTATCGTTATTGAAGGTTTGGAAGGGGCAGGGAAGAGCTCTGCCGTCCGTTACGTCACAGACTATCTGCAGCACCACGGCATCGAGCGGATCGAATGTACCCGCGAGCCGGGCGGTACGCCGCTGGCCGAGCGGATGCGAGCCATCGTCAAAGAGGTGCATGATGAGCGCCTCACCATCGAGGCCGAGCTGCTGCTGATGTATGCCTCCCGGGTACAACTGGTGGAGACCCGCATCAAGCCGGCACTGGCCGATGGTGTCTGGGTGGTGGGGGATCGCCACGATCTCTCCTCCCAGGCCTATCAGGGGGGTGGCCGTGGCATCGATGCTGCTCTTATCGGTGCCATCAAGCAGGCGGTTCTCGGCAACTTCAAACCGGATCTCACCCTCTATCTCGATATCGATCCCGCACTCGGTCTGCAACGCGCCCGCCATCGTGGCGAGCTGGATCGGATCGAGCTGGAGCAGCTCAGCTTTTTCGAGCGCACCCGCACCCGTTATCTCGAACTCGCCGCCAAGGATGACTCTATTGTAGTGATCGATGCGGGACAAACCCCGGATCAGGTAAAAGCGGCGATTGAAGCTGCGCTGGATGCTCGCCTATGTATCCCTGGTTGATCCCCGACTGGCAGGCACTGAGCCAGACTGCAGCGGCCAGCAGACTGGGTCATGCCTGGTTGTTGCTTGGCGATCCCGGTCTTGGCAAGGAGCAGCTAGCTGAACGGTTGGCGCGTTTGCACCTTTGCCAACAACCGGATCGCGGAGAGCCATGCGGTCATTGCCACTCCTGCCAGCTTTTTGACAAAGGCCATCATCCGGATCTCGGCACCATCAGTCGCGACAGCAAGACCATCGGGGTCGAAGCGATCCGTGATATCTGCAACCGACTGCAAGGCTCGGCCCAGCTCGGCCGCGGCAAAGTTGTGATCATTCCTGATGCGGAGCGGATGACCGAATCGGCAGCCAATGCGCTGCTGAAAACCCTGGAGGAGCCTGCCGGTGACAGCCTGCTCATCCTCATCGCCTCCCAGGTTTCCCGTCTGCTGCCCACCATTCTCAGCCGTTGTCACAAACACGTGTGTCAGTTGCCAAGTGAGGGTGAAACGGTGCGCTGGCTTGCTGAACAGGGACATCAGGCAACTCTGGCTCAGGTGCGGATCTGTCAGGGGGCGCCGCTGCGGGTGCTCGACTACATCGAGCAACTGCAAGATGGTGCTCGCCGTGAGCTGCTCGAGGATCTGGTCGCCCTCGCCAAGTCCCCGGTCAAGGCGACCACCTTGTGCAGCCAGCTCGGTCAGGAGACACAAGTTCGCCTGCATTGGCTACAGCTCTTTTTGTGCGATGCCCTGAAAACTCAGGCGGGATGCGGTCACCATCAACTGGCGATGCCTGATCTTGCTACCTTGAGCCAGCAATTCGCCGGGCTGCATTCCAGTGAAAAACTGCTGGATGCCGAGCAGCAACTGGTCGCCCTGAAAGCGGCCTGTCAGCCCGGACAGCTATCCAATCCCACCATTCATCTGATGAACTGGCTCAGTCGCTGGTTATAGAACGTCATTAGCAATAAAGGTTTTGTATGTTACTCGTTGACTCCCACTGTCACCTCGATCGTCTCAGCTATGGCAGCAAACAGAGCAATATGGCTGATGTGCTGGCCAAAGCGGCCGTGCAGGAGGTGGGATACTTTCTCTGTGTCAGCGTGACGCAAGAACAATTTCCGACCATGATGACGGCCATCGCCCCTTATCCCCAGGTGTTTGCCTCCTGCGGGGTGCATCCGCTCAATCAGGAACCCGGTGTCGATGCCGCCTTGCTGCTGACCCAGGCGGCAGATGAAAGGGTGGTGGCCATCGGTGAGACCGGTCTCGATTACTTCTACTCCCCCGAGAACAAGGAGGTTCAGCAAGCCTCCTTCCGTGAACATATCCGGGTCGCCCGTGCCCTGAACAAACCGCTGATCATTCACACTCGTGATGCCCAGCAAGATACTTTGCAGATCATGCGCGAAGAGGGGGCGGATCAGGTTGGCGGCGTGTTGCACTGCTTCACCGAGTCTCTCGAGATGGCTGAAGCGGCAATGGAGATGGGGTTCTATATCTCCATCTCGGGGATCGCCACGTTCAAGAATGCCTCGGCGTTGCAGGAGGTAGTGAAGGCATTACCTCTCGATCGACTGTTGGTCGAAACGGATGCACCCTATCTTGCCCCGGTTCCACATCGGGGGAGGGAGAACGAACCCGCCTTCGTGCGCGATGTTGCCCAGTTTATTGCCGACCTGCGTCAAATAGCGCTCAGTGAACTGGCAGAAGCTACCAGTCGCAACTTCTTTGAGTTGTTCAAACTCGCCCGGAAATAAGAGCTGACGCCCCGTATTACGGGGCGTTTAACTTTTAGCAACCAGATATAGCAGAAAGAAGCGATAAATAAAACCGTTATCTCTCACTGACTCAGCATTGAATTGCCATCAGCGCAATGACTCAACCTGTAAACCGGACATGAATAGGACATCAGATTAGAGAAAACGGAGATGCTGGATTGGGGGGTTAAACAGACACTCATAAGTATCGATAATATTCATTATCGATACTTGATGAAGCTGAAGGATCCTGTAAGATCCCTCCTAAACTTCATATGAATCATGATCTTCCGTGTCACATCCATCCATTTCAGGCTCAGCTCATCAGTCATTGCAAACGGTCTTTGATGCCCAGCTAAATAGCCGTGCTCGCCGCTTCCTGCGCAGTGCCAAAGCAAATTCGACCCTCAATGCCTATCAGGCGGATACCCGGATTTTTGTCTTTTGGTGCCAGTTGCATGGTCTGGATCCACTGCAAACGACCCATCATGACATCATGAACTTTCTGGCAGATCAGGCCGACGGGGTACTGGCTGACTGGGTATGGCTCAATAAAGAAGAAGGGAGAGGGGAGCTGCGTAATGGTGAACCGCGCAAACCGGCAACTTTGGTACGAAGGCTCGCCGGGATCCGCTACGCCTTCAAACAAAAAGGCATCCACCCGATGCCGACCGAACACCCTGAAATCAAAGAGATGATGCGCGGTATTGTCCGTCTTGGTGATAACCGCAAGCGCAAAACGGGTGCACTCACGTTGCAGCCATTGACCCAGGTGCTGGATGGCATCGATACCAATGATCTGGCGGGACTTCGCGATCACACCCTGTTGCTGTTGATGTTCAGTGGTGCCTTACGCCGCTCGGAAGCAGCCAGGATTGAGGTGAGTGACCTCGATTTTGTGGGGCAGGGGATCCGTCTTCGCCTCAAACCTAGCAAGCATCAACTCCATGAAACCGAGATCGCCCTTATCCCCGGCAAGCACTATTGCCCGGTTGCTGCGATTGGCAACTGGCTCAAGAAGAGCCGGATCAATGAAGGGCCGCTCTTTCGGCGGATGAATCGCTGGGGCCAACTCACACCAGATCCTCTGGGACCGCAGGGTATCAACCTGATGATCAAGCGGCGCACCGGTCAGGCTATCGATGACCTCTATGTCAGTGGCCACAGTTTACGTCGCGGATTTATCACCTCGGCCGTCACCGCTGGCAAACCGATGAACAAGATCATCGAGGTTACCCGTCACAAGGATATGCGCACCCTGCAAGAGTACTTTGACGATGCCCATAAATTCTCTGATCACGCGCTGGATGGACTGCTTTAGCATAAATGCGTCACTGCATTTTTTATGTTAAATGATATCCCATTGATCTGATGGTATATTTGGTTGGCTTCGTAGTTAGCTGGCAGGGTAGGGGAAGCCCCCATCTTTCACCACTATGCGAAGAGAACGTGAGAGATAACCAGTAATAAAAACAAGTATTGCAAGGTCATATGAGCCAGGAAATCAACGAGCTTGAGGCAAAAGAGACCGCCTCGCAGAACAACGCCAAGCGCCAGCGTCAGCATGTAAAACGCAAACAGGAGAGTCATACCCGGTTGCAATGCTGGATCAGTAATCGCCATGCCGAACGGTTGGTGGCACTCGGCTTGCATCTTGAAGATAGCCAGGCATCACTCATCGAACAGGCGATCGATCTGCTCTATCACCATGAACTGGGGAGCGAACCTCACGCAGAGAAAGTGGAGATAGCTCTGTTGGAAGAGAGTGTCGAGTAACGATGAACTTGGCTAAGAAGAGATAAAAAAAGCCAGGTACGAATTCCGTGTACCTGGCATAGGGGAATTGGCTCCTTGCAGAGCCGTGCGCTAACTGGTGTTCGGATTGCCTTAAGCTTAGACAAGGCTCAAGGCTTTTCAAGAACCCGATAAAATTTCAACCAGAGTGTGGGTTTTGCAGACTCGAACAGCGTCGAGTCACCTTTCCTCGTTCAGTCAAAATCAGCCAAACAGATTGTTGTCGCGCACCAGCTCCCGGGGCAGGGCATTCTTGATCCGGCTACCTACCCATTTCCCCATACCCAAGGTATGGCCCTGATAACGAACGATCACCTCGCCAGAGCCAGCATCCTGTTCTGGCCAGACGTCCCGACCCATCATGAATTCCCGCGCGTTGGCGCTGTCCAGTTCGACAACCCCCTTGCTCGCTTTATCACCATAGGCGAGCGCCCACTCATGGGTGAGGCGATAGCCTTTCTTGAAGGTTTCTGCCAACTTGATGCCGATGCGATCGAAGCGCAGCTTACCCTGAACCTGTTCAAACAGATGAGGAAATAGCCAGATCTCGTCATTGCGGCCAAACAGTTGACCTTGTGGCGCCACACCAAAATTGGCTTCAATTTCGCGCAGCATGGGCTCAGACTCTTTCGCAGCCAATGGCAGGAAGGGGAATTTGCCGAGCTTGCCCGGTTTGAACATGGTGTTGGGCACTGAGTGGTGCTTGCGCAATCTGGCGACGAAAAAGCCTTCACTGTCGAAGATCTGGGGCCAAACGTGCAGGTATCCTTCGGATGTGCAGGCCTGCTCTGCATGGGGGAACAGGTCGGCCAGCGAGTCAAAACTCAAGGCATCGCCAAACTTCTCCAGCAGTGACTGACAGACCTCCTGGTTCTCCTGCAAACTGAGCGTGCAGGTGGAGTAGACCAGTACGCCACCCGGTTTCAAGGCATGGAAGGCACTCTCCAGCAGCCCCTGCTGCACCGCCGCAATCTCGTCAATGCTTTCGATGCTCCAGTTGCGCAGCGCATCTTCATCCTTGCGCACGGTACCTTCACCGGAGCAGGGGGCATCGAGCAGGATGGCGTCGAAAGTCTCAGGCAGCCACTGACCAAACACCTTGGCATCAAAGTGAGTCATCCCCACATTGGTCACCCCGCAGCGCTGAATATTGGCGCTCAGTACCTTGAGCCGGCTGCTGGAAAACTCGTTGGCAACCAGCATCCCCTGATTGTTCATCAGGGCGGCGATCTGGGTAGTCTTGGAGCCGGGGGCGGCCGCTGCATCCAGCAGCATGCCGTCCGCTTTGATCTTGTCGCTGGCTGTATAGGCCCTAGTAGATTGATCATTCTTAAGGATCCACCATAGACCCCGGTAATAAGTGGAATTCCTGCGGCATAAGTGGAATCGGGATTTGAGGATTGGCGCGGGTTTGATGGCGATTGGTGGTGTGGGATGGGTGAGATTTTGGCGAGCTGGGTGGAGCGTATATTAGCAATCACTGAAATGATCACTGCTCCTAAAAATTGCCGAAAATCGCGAGTAGATTGATCACTCGATGTTTTTTAAATTGGCCTTTAAACAGGCTTTAAACGCCGCTTGCAAACCAGCATCCTCGCCTGCTGCCATATGGCCTTGAAAGACCCCTTGCGAACGCCTGTAAAGCGGCCTGCGGCCTAGGCTTGTGGCATTATTGGCCGCGCAGAAAAATGCGCAACGACTTAATCAGCGAAACAAGGAATCAATGCTAATAAGTCATTGAATATAAACAACTTAATTATTTTATTGCCTATGGCTGGAAAAATTCGCATGATGGGCCTTGTGCGAATTTTTATCACACCGAGTTGACCCGTTTTCTGTTCGCTTGCGGCGACCATGAAAAGGAACTCAGTTCATTTTCCTGCAACATCCGTTCCTTTTGATGTAATTTCATTTTAAATCAATAGCTTATATTGGTTGCGTTCGCTCTTGATTGGTTATGTGAAAAGGAACGGCGATAGCTTGCTTTGCTCTCTTTGTATGTGGTTCAATTGAGTTCGATTGTTGTTTCCATAAAAGAGACCTTTTGGAAACTGAGTTTCCAAAAGGTAAGAATAGTTGTTTTTCTTTTAATTCAATACGTTACAGGTATTCTATGTGACTAGGATTGGAAACGTTGGTCATCATTGAAGTTTCCATTAATTGGTTGTTGCTATAAGCCGTATCAGGTTTATCTGATTTAATTTTCAGATAAACCGAGTTTATATAATGTTTGCGCGGTTTATTTCTTTGTTTTTCATGGTGTTGCAGGTCGATTGAATAGCTTTTGAAGTAAACCAATAAAGGCAAGCCGGTTTACTTATAAATCGATTGTTTGGCTATTTGTTGAGCTTCAAATCCTAGTGTTTTGATCATTGATGTTGACAAGGAAAACAGCTCAGGATAGCCTTTAAAAGCTCCAGAAAAACACTGGAGACGGGACTACTACCCCCGTATAATCCAAGACGCACAACACGCGTCCAGCGTGTTTTTTTGTGCGAAAATCTAGCCTTGTTATGGTGGGCTGGATGGGGCTGGCGCAAGCTGGGCCGTATCCTTGGAGCGGTGGTAGTAACCCTGTTCAGCTCACCGCCAGCGAGATTACTACCCTCCTGTCGGTGATAGTCCTACTATCCAAGGAGGCCCAGCATGGCCGGATCATCATCTGATCTCCACACTATTAGCCAAATCTGGCTGACCGTACAAAAAATTCATTCTCTATCCCTGCCTGATATGCCAGGAACTCAACGTAGAATTCTTGCTCGCTTGGAAGGAGCAGTTTCACGAGATCCATCAGCAAAACGCAAAGCAAATGGACGGAAGGGATTCGAATACCGCGCCGATCTGCTGCCTTTCTATGCCCAAAAAGAGTTGCTTTCTAGGCTGTCAGACAGCCAAGAGGATCTCTCACCATCCCCTGCTAATCCCCCTCTCGATCTCTTATCCGAACTATCTATCCATTCCGGTGATATGCTGTTCTCATGCCCTGCTGAAATGGTTGATGACGGCCTTAATCTGCTGTCTGTCTTGAATTGCCTTGTCGCCAGCAACGGCCATTTCGTGCGCGATGATCTGAGCCGTGCGCTCGAATTGGCCGAGGGCCTGATCCGCGCTGGAAACTCCTTGAGCAAGACTGAAGGAGGTGCAGAATGATGGCCCGTCACACTCCCGCCAGAAGTGCCCCGTTGAGCCCCTATGCAGCCGCCAAGCTGCGCCGTTCTCCGACCCTTATCAGCAGCGTCAGTAAGGAGCTACGGGATAAGATCGAGAATATGAAGGGCAACCTTGCGGCCCTTGAGTCGATGCTTGATAGCTGCGATGCTGGTCTCATTACTGGTGAGGGGTTCTTGAGTGAGGCCTCTCTGGCGCTGACGGTGATCGCGAGTAGCGCGGGATCTGCCAAGCGCCTTGTTAAGGCCGAGAGCCTGCATGTGGCCACCCTGGATGATGTGATCGTGGGTGAGTTCGTGGAGGTGCCAAGCGATGAGGAGTAAGCGTTTGACTGCGGAAGAGAGCCACGAAATGGCGGTGCTGGTGAATGAGATCGGGGTTAAGCAGGTGCTGGAGCTGCTGCGGGCGCACCAGAAGCAAAACACCCCATTCACCATGGTGAGCAAGCCACGGCGCACGGTGCAAAAGTATATGAAGTGGCCGCCCGATATTCGGGCCACCTTTGCCTATATGATTTGCAGCGGTGAATATACTCAGGTTGAAATGATGAACTACATCAATGAAGAGATTGAGAAGCGCGGCCTTGGAGATGATATGAAAGTATCAAGAACCGCCATGAGTAGATTTGTGATTGATATTGAAAGCAGTGCCGCAAAAGGTTAATGTGTTGACTCCTCTCCGGTGATTGGGCCATCGGGTAAGGGCAGGGAAGATCCCCCAGTTTCACGACTGGGGGATTTTTTTATGCCTGCTGCTTTAGCGCGAAAAGCGTCAGTATCACCATTTTGAAGGTAGTGACAAAATTCGTGTATCGGTTTTACATGTGGTGATTCAAATATGAGTGTCATAGATGAAGATGGTGAGAGTGATTTCGTAATTCCATCATGGTCTTTTGAGATCGGCTTGATGCTTCATCTGGTGGATGTTTTAAATGAGCAAGCTTCAATTTGCGTTCATGAAAGCATTGCTAATTCATTAATTGAAATTTGTGATAAAAAGATTGGCTTTTCCTCAAAGTATAGAGGTATTTATCTCCCAAATAGTCGTTATTTTGTTTCTCCGCTTGTTAGTAATCTCATTGCTCACCACAGGGAAAATGGTATGAGTTATGTTGCCATTACCCATAAATATGGGATTTCTGTGAGGAGTGTTATGCGCAGAATGCAGTCAATTAAAAGGGTGGGTCATGAGAATTGATTATGCTGAGTTGCTTTCAGATAAATCGATGTTTGATGTTTTTTTAAAGTCATGCGCAGTCATGAGGAATGAGACATTAACTGTTTTATATGAAAGCATTAAGAATGGCTTGGAGCAACAAAATTGCTTTGATGAGAAGCTCAGGGCGTCAATTTTTATTGCTATATGTGAAACGATTGGCGGCTCTCAAATATACCTTCCAAATGCTGAGTATTTAAAGAAAAGCCTTGTCATGTTCTCTGTTTACAAAGAGTTTGATGGAAAAAACCAAAAGATGCTTTCTGTTAAATATGGAATTAGCGTTCGTCAAATTCAAAACATTTTAGAAAGCCAGAGAACGCAAAACCGCCTTGCAAGAGATTGTATTGAGCGTTTGGGGGTGAACCGTGCTTGATGTGGATATTAATTCAGGCGTGATCATCGCTGGTGAGCTTTACGAGCGGCTGACTATGCGACCGCTGACAGCCGATCAGAAAGAGGAGCTTGAACAGCACGTTTCCAAGAACGTGAGACGGATGATCCGAGCTGGCCAGATCAAGCCGCTTGGTATCCACCACGCCAAAGCGCTGGAATCGTTCTTCTATCTGCGTGAGATCGCCGTTGCTTCCATCGCCTTTATTGGTGACCGGGCAGGCCCTTTCACCTGGGACGATGTGTGTTCGATGACGGCAGCTGACTGGTTGAGCGTTGCAGCGGCCTCTATGGCGTTGGACGAGGTTGCGCATGGGTGCGTATCGGTTGTGAATCATTAATGCAACCTGATGCGATTTAAATTGGTTTTAAACATGGTTGTAGGTGGCTAAACATGCCCTTTGTAGCGTTGTGCAGTGAAATGCCTCAGGCAGCACCTGAATGGGTGCAGATCATGCCCAGTGGGCCAGAGATCAAAGGCCTCGATGGCCGCAAGTGGAATATGAAGGATCCGGCGAAGCTGATCGACATGTTCAAGAACATGGGATTGCCGCTTGTGATCGATTACGAACACGGCCAAGAGCTCAAAGCGCCGGAAGGTGAAGAGGCTCCGGCAGCAGGCTGGATCGAAGATCTGGAACTGCGTGATGGTGAGTTGTGGGCAAAGGTCAGTTGGACGGAACGAGCGGCCAAGGCGATCAACAGTCGCGAGTACCGTTTCTTGTCTCCGGCGTTCGCCTATAACGCCAGCATGGAGATCCTGAGCCTGTCGAGTGTCGCCCTGACCAATAAGCCAAACCTGGTCATGACCGCTCTCAACAGTCGGGAGCAGGGCGGCAAGGGATGGGAGGAGGTGTCTGTTGCGCTTGGTGTGCAAGTCAAGACGCCAGGCGATGTAATGGCCGCGCTGAATCGCCGTGAAGATATGGCGTTGAACCGGCAAGCAGAGGAGGCGGTTGATCAGGCGATTGCTGATGCCCGCTTCTGCCCAGCCCAACGCGATTTCTTGATCGCTACCTGCCGGGCTCAAGGGGTGGATGCCTTCAAGGCGTTCGCCGACATGAATGGTGCGTTTGACGCACTTGGAAAGCCCATAAAGCTCGGCTCGCTCCCTGGTAAATCACGCTTGAGCGAGTCACAAATCGCAGTGTGCCGCGCTGTTGGCGTGAGCGAAGAACAATTCTTGAACGTGAAGAAGGATCAGTAATATGCCTGCCCCGATTGATATCAATGCCGTAGTAACTGAATCAAGTACCGCCTTTGCCGCTCGCTTTAATGCCGGTGTAGGGACTGCCAAACCCACTTATCAGCAGGTGGCAACCGTATTGCCATCCTCTGCCGGTGCAACCGGTTATGGTTGGCTGGGTGACTTCCCGCGCCTCAAGGAGTGGATCGGTGATCGTCAGTTGAAAGAGCTGGCGAAGCACAAGTACACGATCACCAATAAGCTGTTTGAATCCTCTATCGGTGTTCCTCGCGTTGACTATGAAGATAACGACTATGGCCGTTATGGGATCATCTTTGAGCAGATGGGTTATGACGCAGCGGTTTACCCTGACGAGCATGTATTCAACCTGCTCAAGAATGGTTTCACCGAGCTGTGCTATGACGGTCAACCGTTCTTTGATGTAGATCATCCTCTGGAAACCACTCCGGCCTCTACCGCTTCAAATATCGTAGGTGATCCGGCTGCTACCGGTGCGCCCTGGTTCTTGCTGGATACCAGCCGCCCGCTCAAGCCGCTTATTTGGCAAGAGCGTATTGCGCCTGTCTTTACTGCAATTACCGAAGACAGCAACTCCGAAGTGTTTATGAAGGACAAGTATTATTTCGGTACTCGCGCCCGTGGTAATGCTGGTTATTCCTTCTGGCAAATGGCTGTTGCAAGTAAAGACGCTCTGAATGAAGTAACATTTGAGGCTGCTGTGGCCTTGATGATGAAGCAAAAAGACAGCAATGGCAGCTCTCTGAAAATTCGCCCGACCTTGATGGTCGTTGATGTGAGCTTGCGGGCTGCTGCTGAGAAGCTGCTCAAGCGCAAGACCTTGGATAATGGGGAGGATAATACCCATTACAACGAGGTTGAATTGCTGGTCTCTCAAGACCTGTAATGGAGTGAAAAAGGCCAGCCGCTCGGCTGGCCTTTTTAATTGGGGGATATATGGCTACAAATTTAAAAACGAATATCATTATAGATTTAGGTGGCAACCTTGCTAGTAAGGCTCGGCAATATGGCCAGAGTATGAACCAGTTTGCCGCCAGCAATCAGCGCGCCATGAACATGCTGAAGATGTCTACCGTCGCAGCTGGACGTGGAATTGATTATCTCGGTAGTCGATATGTTGCCTTTGGGGCAGCTTTGGCAAGTGGAGCAGCTGCGCGTGGCTATGCCCAGCTCGATCGCCGTATCTCTCGCATCGCTATTTCGGCCGATATCAGCCGCGAGAAGGCCAAGGAGCTGAAAGACGAGATCAACGCCGTCAGCAACACCAAGGGGATTCGCATCGATCCCAACGAGGCAACCGCCGCCGTAGAAGAGATACTTACCAAGACAGGGGATCTCGACTATGCGATGAGGAACTTGCCAAATATCGCCGCGGTGATTCAGGCCACTGGTTCCGGTGGTGTTGATGTCGGCGGCATCTTCACCGAGTTCAAGAAACTGGCAATCTCCGAAAGCGAAGCGGCAATGAGAGCCATCGATACCCTTAACGTTCAAGGGAAAGAAGGTGCCTTTACATTGGCTGCATTGGCCAAAGAAGGTCCAAAAATATTCGCTGCCTACGCAGCAACTGGCCGGCAGGGGGCAGAGGCAGTAACCGAACTTGGCGCCGCGCTACAGGTCATTAAAGGCGGTGTTGGATCTGAGGCTGAAGCTGTGACGGCCTTCGAATCTCTTATCCGTGACATTACCCGTCCGGAGACCGTAAATAAGCTCAAGCAGTTGGGCGGCATTGAGGTGTTCGATCCAGACCAGCTCAAGCAGGGCAAAGAGGTTATGCGTAGTCTTCCTGTGTTGATTGAGGAGATCGTTACCAAATCAAAAGGTCTGTCTACTAATCTCGCCATGCTCAACTTGACCGACGAGGCCAAGCGTGCGCTAAAACCTGTAATTGCCGAGTTCGTTCAGACCGGTGACGTCAAGGCGTTTGATAAGTTCATGGGCATTGCTGGTGACGGCAGCACTACTCTTAATGATGCCGCTGTGGCTGCTTCTGATTTTGCTGCCAGCCTGCAACTGGTAAGCAATAGCTTAAGCCAATTTTCAAATCAACAATTGGCCGGTCCTGTTGCAGAGCTGGCCGATGCCATTAACAGCCTTGAACCTGACGCCGTACAGCGTTGGTTGGAGGTAGGGTCGAATATCGGGTTGGCAGTTGGCGGCATGGTAGTGGCTAAAAAAGCTATTGATGCTGTGCGCTGGGGAAAAGAAACGTGGGGGGCATTGAAGCCAGGCAAAGGCGGCCATGGTGGGGGTGGTTCTCTTGGTGGAGCGATAGCGGATCTTGGAGCAACACCGGTATATGTGGTGAATATGCCTGGAAGTGGTTTTGATATCCCAACTGGTGGCCCCGATGTTCCAGGCGGAAAAACGCCGAAGAGCATCCAGCTTGCCAAAAAGATCAGCCCGTTCTTGCTGCGTGGAGCGCTCCCATTTACCGCCCTGTACGCTGCCAGCCAATCCGAGCAGGCACATGCTCTTAAGGCTGAATCTGATAACGCCCAGGTTCTTCGTGCCACGCTGCCACAGCCCAAGATGGTCAGTAACTCTGAAGCCTATGCAATGATGGCATCAGGGTTTAGTGCTGCCTCTTCAGGCCTTCCTACCAACCCATTCGCCATGCTGGCAGCTGAGTTGCAAAAGGAGGCTCATGGCCTTTCTGGTGGCGGCAACAACCCGGCACAATCAAGATCATCGCTTGATGTTACCGTCCACTATGATCGCCCTCCTACGGTCAGGGTTCGAGACGTGGCCCCAGGCATGCAAGTTCGCGTTGATAATGGCCCCAGCCTCATGCCGTAATGATCGCCTTTTTGCTGGTGAATTGATCACTCATTGCAGTGATCATTTCACTAGCTTTCAGTGATCAAATTACCCGCGCGCGCACACTGGCAAACAGTGCCGTCACCGGCAGCATGGAGCTCGCTTCCTGAATGTAAAAGAGGCCACTCAAATGCTCGGCCGTGTTGCCTAGCGGCACGCTCTCATCTGTGCGGCTCAACCAGAAGCCGGTCTCGCACCAGGGCACGGGATCGAACTGCCAGCCTTGTGGCTGCATCTTTTCAACGAAGTCAGAGACGGCAATTTTGAGCGTGTTGACTCGGATACTGCGGCGCAGCGGTCGCCGGCAACTTGCAACGAACTCATCCATAGAGAGGTGAGCAGGCATGATGGCCGCTATATGGCGCAAAAAGTGATCGGGTAGATAGATATTGTCGTGCACTGTGCCGTCTCGTTGACCGAAAAAGAGGGGCGACATCTTATCACAGGGCTAGGAATATTCTTAAAGTGCAGCAGGTAAAAATGAACAAGCCCGGCATTTGGCCGGGCTTGGATAACAACGTGAAGAGAGGGATCAGGGTTTGATGCGGGGACTCCACTCCTGCCACTCCTTCTCGGCCTTGCCGTAGAGGGGATAGCTGTGCCCGGCCTTGACGGTCGGCCCCATCTCTTTTTCCGGTGTATTGAAGGCAATGCCGCCAGCAAGCAGGCTCTGCACCGTCTCAACCTCGATAGTGCCACCGGTCAAGCCAATGTCCGCCTTGACCCCGGAGACATTCCAGAAGCGTGAGTTGGCACGCACCAGATGGGCATACTCCTGCTCCACATTGACGTCGATCACCACCTCGCTGCCATCGCGGGCCAGTGCTACCTTGGTAACGCTGCCGACCACCATCTTGCGAAACAGCAGCGGGCTGCCAACCGAGAGGCCATTCACCGACGGGCTTTTCAGAGTGAGGGACAAACCGGCAGGGCCGCTCTGGCTCAGGGGGAAGCTGTTCCGACCAGCCCCTTTACCGGGCTCGGCCTCGACAAAGGCCCCCTTGATCAGGGTATCGAGATGGGCCACACCACCCAGACCCAGCTTGGCTTGCACCAGGGTAAAGCGCGCGCCGGATTGCAGGAAACGCTCGGCGTACTGGCCATCCAGCTCGGCTTTGAAGATCACCTGACCCAAGGTCGGCTCCAGTTCAATCTGCTCAATCTTGCCGATATCTACCCCGCGATAACGGATCGGGCTGCCAATCCCGAGCCCCGGATTACTCTCAGCCACCAGTGACAGCTGGCGTACCTTAGCCTTGGCTTGCTCCTTATTGTCAAACAGCTGATGGCTGCTGCGGCCATTGGCCAGATAGTCGAACTCGATGGCACCGCGCAGCAGGGTACCAAGATTGCCAACTTTTAGCTGCACACCATCGACCCGTACCCGGGTGTCGATAGCCGGTTTTTTCCAGAATTGTGGCTGGCGGGCGAGGAGAGGGGCATAGATGCCGTCAATCTCGAGCTCTATCTCCACTCCCTCTTTGGCGGCGCGCAGCTGTTTCACCTTGCCCGCTTCCAACCCCAGATAGAGCACGGGAGAACCGATGCCGATGCCGTCCGCCTGATCCGCCTTGAGCAACCAGCGTTGCGGCTTGGCATCACGAGTACCGAGCAGTGCCAGCTCCTGATTGGGGTAGAGACGGTTGATCCGCTCGCCGCTACTCGCCTGCACCAGCTTGATGCCACCACTCAGCCAGGCACTGGCCGGGCTTGCCTCGACCTTGATACCGCTCAGATCAGCATCTATCTGTAGCGGCGCAGCGCGATAGAAGCGGGCACGGTTCAACAGATGGGCGTAAGCGGGTTGGATCTGCAGGGCTACGCTGGCATTGCCGCGCCCATCGAGATCGAGCTGGCTGATGCGACCAACCTGCAGCCCCTTGTACCAGATGGGGGCATCCTGATTAAGACCGGCCAGATCGTCCGCTTGCAATGTCACCTTGATGCCATCTTGTGGCGCCCGATCGGTCAGCGTCATTCTGGCCACTTCCTTACCCGCCACATAGTCAAGGCGAATGGCAGGGCCGGAGAGCAGCCGATCGGCATTCTTCACACCGGTCGGGGAGAGAGAAACGCTCTCCCATACCAGCTGACTCTTGTCGGTGATGCGATATGCCTGCTCCGGATTGATCAGTGCCGTCACCACCCGCCCCTTGTCAGTAAGGTGGATGGGATCGACGCGACCAATTTCTATCCCTTCGAAGAGAATGGGCATCCCCTCCTTGATGGGCAGATCACCCGCCACAATATCGATGCGCTTGCCGCGCGCCGCTTCTGCCAGCCCCTTGTAGAGGACGAAGGTTTGTCCTTTCTCCGACTCGGGAGACGCTTTGGGGGAGTCAAAGGCGATGCCGCCGCTCAGAATGGAAGTGAGGCTGCCAGCCTCAACGCTGACGCCAGCCAGACTGAAAGAGCCCTTGATGCCACTGATGTTCCAGAAGCGGGTATCGGTTTTGACCAGATGTTCAAAACGAGGCTCGATCACCAGATCCAGAATGACGTTCTGGTTGTCCTGACCCAAGCGGGTATTGATAACGCTACCCACTTCGATACCGCGAAAATAGAGCTTGGCACCGATGCCGACCGAGCCCAGCGAATCGGCGGTCAGATGCAACATCCGCCCTTGCGCCTGATAGCCGGGGGGAGGGCCGTCGAGGGCATCAAACTTCTCCTGCAGCGGGTTGCTCTCGCGCCCCGGTTGCAAGTTGATGTAGTTACCGGAGACCAGGGTATCGAGACCGGAGATCTCGGTCAGCGATGCCTTGGGGCTCACCAGCCAGAAGTCGGATCCCTTGCGAATAAGCGGGCGGGCACGGCTATCAATCTTGGCCAGCACCGCAATGCGACGACCATCCTCGGCCAGCTCCAGCTCCTGCACCACCCCGATGGCAACCCCCTGATAACGGATCTGGGTCTTGCCCGGCAAGATGCCGTTACCCTGAGCAAAGTTGATCTGGATAAGCTGGCCGCGGCTCGCTATCTGTTGATAGAGAAAGCCGCCAGCCAGCAGCAGGGCGATGAGTGGTAACAACCAGACTGGCGATAGCCAGCGGCGCTTTTCGATGACGGGTTCAGCCCCGATCATAGTGACTCCTTATTGACCGGGCGCAGCCGCCCATCAGACAGAAACAGAAAACGCATCAACGGGCCGCCTTGTCCCAAAGCAGCCGGGTATCGAGCATGCGGGCCGACATCATGGTCAACACCACTACGCCGGCAAAAGCGGTGGCACCCGGGCCAGCCCGGACGCTCAGCATGACGCCACGATCGACCAGCGCCACCATCAGCGAAATGACAAACAGATCCAGCATCGACCAACGGCCGATAAAGTCGATCACCCGATACATCAATAGCTGGCGTTTGCGCCGCACCGGTTTGGCCCGTTGCAGCTGCCAGCAGATCCAGGCCAACCCGATTATCTTGCCCACCGGTACCAGTATGCTGGCGGTGAGCACTATGGTGGCAATCCCGCTCATCTTGCTGCGATAAAGCATCAGGATCCCGCTGAAGATGGTATCCGACTGCAATAGTCCCTTGTTGTAGAAGTGGGTGATGGGCAGCAGGTTGGCGGGGAGCAGCATAAAGGTGGCCAGCGCCAGCAAGCCCCACGACCAGGCTAGCGAATGAGGGATCCGCACCTGCAGCTTGCTGTCGCAACGTGGGCAGACGCATCCCACCTGATAACGCACCAGCAGGCCGCAGGTATGGCAGCGGCAGAGCCCCATCTCACGGGCGCTGGTCATCGCCTTTCTCCTTGAGCGGGATCCGATCCCAATAGGGGGCCGGATCAAAGAGGATCAGCAAACTCATGTTGAGCAGCATCAGAATGCCGAGGCTGAGCAGTCCGCCACCCAGCCTGACATCGGCGATATCGATCAGTTTGAACAGGGCAACCAGCAGGCTGACGATATAGACCTCCAGCATGGCCCAGTGACGAAACACTTCGACGGCCTTCAAGGTTGGCGCAAGGAGATGCCAGCGTTTGGCAACGCCCGATGCCAGCGCAAAGATCCCGGTCAGCAGACCGATAGGGGCCAGCACGGCGCACCAGAGCACCAGGGAAGCAACCCAGAACTCCCCTTCGCCAAACAGCACAAAAATCCCGTGCAACAAGTTGGCATCGGAGTTGACGCCAGCCAGCCGCAGATAGATGAGGGGCTCGAAAAAGGCGGAGGGGAGCAGCAGGAATCCGGTGATGGTCAGCGCCATCAATTGGGAGGGACGAAAAGCATAACGGCCATAGAGATGCTGGTGACAGCGAGGGCAGTGGGCATGACGACGCAGCGGCAGCGCCTTGCGCTGGATAAGCAAGTCGCACGCCGGACAGACGATCACGGAACCGGGCTCCATCATACAATTCAACCTGTTGAAGCAATTGGTGAAATTTACCCTAAAACCGGTTCCCTGTCTTGCCTGCCTCCTTAATGTTACGAAAGTATAATTGACGTTAACGTAAACGTGATATTAGATGGTCAAACCAGACAGATGAAAGGAGTCATGATGTCCAGTTTGCCCCCCTCGGCAGGGCTGCGTTTTCGTACCGCCCTTGCCAACGAAAAGCCACTACAGATCGTCGGCACCATCAACGCCTATATGGCGCTGATGGCCGAACGCAGCGGCTTTCAGGCGATCTACCTCTCGGGAGCCGGTGTCGCCAACGCTTCCTATGGCCTGCCGGATCTCGGCATGACTTCCCTTAACGATGTGCTGATCGATGCCGAGCGGATCACGGCGACCACCCGAGTGCCGCTGCTGGTCGATATCGATACCGGCTGGGGCGGGGCATTCAACATCGCCCGCACCATTCGCGCGTTCGAGCGGGCCGGTGTCGCCGCCGTCCATATGGAAGATCAGGTCGCCCAAAAGCGCTGCGGTCATCGCCCCAACAAGGCGGTAGTGTCGCTGGAGGAGATGTGCGATCGCATCAAGGCGGCAGTAGATGCCCGCGAGAATGGCGAGTTCGTCATCATGGCGCGCACCGATGCGCTGGCAGTGGAGGGGATGGAGTCGGCTCTTGAGCGCACCGCCGCCTATGCGGCCGCCGGGGCCGACATGATCTTCGCCGAGGCGGTGACCGAGTTGGCCCAATACGACCAGTTCAAGCAGGCGGCCCAAGTGCCGATCCTTGCCAATATGACCGAGTTCGGCAAAACCGAGCTGTTTGACAAGGAGCTGCTTGCCGCCCACGGGGTCGACATGGTGCTCTATCCATTGAGTGCCAACCGGGCCGCCAATCAAGCCGCCCTCAACGTCTATCACCATATTCGCCAGGATGGCCATCAACGGGCCGTCGTGGAGACCATGCAGACCCGGGAGTCGCTCTACGACTTTCTCGGATATCACCACTACGAGCAGACACTGGATCGTCTGTTTTCAGCCAAGGAATAGGAGGCAGCTTATGGGACAACAGAAACCGTTGGGCGGGGCAGGTCTGCGCGGCCAAAGCGCAGGGGAGACTAGTATCTGCACCGTGGGCAAGAGTGGCACCGGTCTTACCTATCGCGGTTACGACATCAAGGAGCTGGCCGATAGCGCCCAGTTCGAGGAGGTCGCCTATCTGCTGCTGAAGGGAGAGTTGCCGAGTAACCAGCAACTGGCTAACTACAAACGCGAGCTGCGCCGCTTGCGCACGTTGCCGGCGGCGCTGCTGGAGGTGCTGGAGCGCATTCCCGCCGATGCTCATCCGATGGATGTGCTGCGTACCGGTTGCTCCATGCTCGGCGATCTGGAGCCGGAAGATGGTTTCGAGCATGAACACGAAGTGGCGGATCGGCTGCTGGCCGCCTTTCCGGGCATTCTGATCTACTGGTACAAGTTCAGCCACGAGGGCGTTCGCATCGCCCTCGACAGCGACGAGGAGTGTATCGGCGGCCACTTTCTGGCGCTGCTGCATCAGAAGGCGCCAAGCGAGCTGGAGCGTCGGGTGATGCATGTGTCCCTCATCCTCTACGCTGAGCATGAGTTCAACGCCTCCACCTTTGCGGCGCGAGTCTGCGCCTCGACCCTTTCCGACATGTTCTCCTGCATCACCGCCGCCATCGGCACCCTGCGCGGCCCGCTCCATGGCGGGGCCAACGAGGCGGCCATGGCGATGATCGAACATTGGCAAGATGAGACGCAGGCAAGGCGCGAACTGCTGGCCAAGCTGGCGGCCAAGGAGAAGATCATGGGCTTTGGCCACGCCATCTATCGCACCTCGGATCCGCGCAACGTCATCATCAAGGAGTGGTCGGCCAAACTTGCCGAGGCGGTGGGTGATGATCGCCTCTACCGCGTCTCCTGCGAGGCTGAGAAGGTGATGTGGGAGGAGAAAGAGCTCTTTCCCAACGCCGACTTCTTCCATGCCAGCGCCTATCACTACATGGGGATCCCGACCAAGCTGTTCACCCCCATCTTCGTCTGCTCGCGGGTCACCGGCTGGTGCGCCCACGTGATGGAGCAGCGCGAGCACAACCGGATCATCCGCCCGAGCGCCGATTATGTCGGCCCGGCCCCCCGTCACTTTGTCTCTCTACAACAACGATAAGGAAGTCACGATGTCCGCCAACGTCGACGTCAACCACAGACCAGACCCCGATCAGGTGCTGGTCGATATTGCCGATTATGTCTGCAACCACCCCATTACCAGCAAGGCGGCTCTCGACACCGCCCGCTACTGCCTGATGGATACGCTAGGCTGTGGCCTCTTGGCCCTGCGCTTCCCCGAATGCACCAAGCACCTTGGCCCCATCGTCCCCGGCACCCTCGTGCCCCACGGTGCCCGGGTGCCCGGCACCCAGCTCTGCCTCGACCCGGTCAAGGCGGCCTGGGACATCGGTGCCATCATCCGCTGGCTCGATTACAACGACACCTGGCTGGCCGCCGAGTGGGGTCACCCATCCGACAATCTGGGCGGTATTCTCGCCACCGCCGACTGGCTCTCCCGTACTCGCGTGGCCGAGGGCAAGGCGCCGCTCACCATGGCCGATGTGCTGGTGGCCATGGTCAAAGCCCACGAAATTCAGGGGGTGCTGGCGCTGGAGAATTCCTTCAATCGGGTCGGTCTCGATCACGTGGTACTGGTTAAGGTCGCTAGCACCGCCGTGGTGACTCATATGCTGGGGGGCACCCGCGATCAGGTGATCGATGCGGTCTCCCAAGCCTGGGTCGATGGCCAGAGCCTGCGTACTTACCGTCATGCCCCCAATGCGGGATCGCGCAAGAGCTGGGCGGCGGGGGATGCCACCTCCCGCGCAGTGCGCCTCGCCCTTATCACCATGAGCGGCGAGATGGGCTATCCCGGTGTGCTGAGCGCCCCCAAGTGGGGCTTCTACGATGTGCTGTTCAAGGGCAACCAGTTCGCCCTGCATCAGGGGTACGGCAGCTATGTGATGGAGAACGTGCTGTTCAAGATCTCCTATCCTGCCGAGTTCCATGCCCAGACCGCGGTGGAGTGCGCCATGAAGTTGCATGGTCAGGTGAAGGGGCGGCTCGACGAGATAGACCGTATCGAGCTCACCACTCATGAGTCGGCCATTCGCATCATCAGCAAGGTCGGCGCCCTCAACAACCCGGCCGATCGGGATCACTGCCTGCAGTACATGGTGGCGGTGCCGCTGATCTTCGGTCGACTCATTGCTGAGGATTACGAGGACGATGTTGCCGCCGATCCCCGCATCGACGCGCTGCGCAGCAAGATGGTGGTGCAGGAGGATAAACGCTACAGCCGCGAATATCTGGAGGCAGACAAGCGCTCCATCGCCAACGCCATCCAGATCTTCTTCAAGGACGGTACTCACACCGCCAAGGTGGAGGTGGAGTATCCGGTCGGCCATCGCCGCCGCCGGGAGGAGGGGATCCCGCTGCTGGTGGAGAAATTCCAGCACAATCTGGCTACCCGCTTCCCGGCCAAACGGGTCAGCGACATCCTTGCCCTCTGTCAGGACGGGCCACGGCTTGCCGCCACCCCGGTACACGCCTTTATGGATCTGCTGGTGATCTGACCGATATCTACCGGCAAACAGCGATAAACGAAAAGCGGGCCCAGCGGCCCGCTTTGTCGTCTGGCAACGGTTATCTGGCAACCTCTTGCACAATCAAACGTTCAGACGTTGCTACTTCTGCCTGTTACCAACGATCGGGCCTCGCGTTGTTGTAATGTCACCACCACGGCAACGATCCGCTTCCCGCACACTGTTTCACTGACGTAACAATGACCAATTTCAACTCGATTTATTTGCAACAATCTTCGTCTATCGAGCTTAAGCCAGCACGCTGCTATCACCGCTAAAGAGCGCCGTCATGATCGCCGTCTCGCGACTGGCGATGGTTTCAAGAAACTCGTTGGCACGCCCCATGTGATGACACACCTGATAGCCCCGCTCGACAAAGGAGAAGAGCTCGCCAAGCCCCGCCAAATGGGCCGGGCCCGAGACCAGCTTGAGGGTTGCTCCCAGCAGCGGCTTTCTCGCCAGCCGATCCAGCGTCATGCCAAGCTGGCTCACCAGCGTAATCTGATGCTCCCGACGCGCCTGCTCACCCACGGCGCGATAGGCAATGGTGTAGTGTTCGGCGGTAATGGGATTGAGCCCGCCAATGCGGCGCAGCGCCACCACCATCAGGTAATCGAGCTCTTCGGAGAGGGCGTCGAGCTCGATCGCCTGCGCCAGCACCTTGTGGCCGGACTCCGGCAACAGCCGCTCTGCAGTTGGCATCACCCGCATCACGTCGGCATCGCGGCGAGCACTGTCACCCGGCCCGTAGAGATCGGTCAGAAAGAAGCGGGCGGCCGGGCCATAACGGTCGCTCTCCAGCAAATCCATGTGGGTGCGCCCCAGCCGGTCGGCCTGCCACTGACGCAAGCAGTCCCGATCCTGCATATCTTGCGGATGGCTGCGCATCTGCTCGCGCAAAGCCGCCACCCGATTGAGCTGGCGATAGAGCTGGCCAAGGGTGCTCTCGTCATCGGGGAAGTGGGATTGATGGGTCATCGACAGCTCTCTGATTGTGTGTAACAGGACGGAGTTATAGATTCGAAATAGACAACCGAATGAAAAACAAACAGTTTTTACACCTTCTTCACTGCCAAGTGTAGCCTGAAGGCGACCGGGAATAAATCCTCCGCCACGCCAACCCTTGCCATGACGGCAGACACTGTTAAGTGAGTCCCATTTATGTAAATGACTCTTTCACTTGTTGTGAACATGTGTTTAATATCAACAGATATGTCATTACCCTGAGTACTCATCATGTTTCTATACGATTCGCTCGCTGGCAGTCGCGGGCTCTCAACCATCCAGATCAGCCGTCAACACCCGCTGGGGTTGGCTGGTGCCCGGGTGGCCGCAGAAGCCATCGCCCAGGACATGTGCGAAAACTATCAACTGGATTGTGAATGGGCGGATGAAGAGGAGACTGAATTGCGGTTTCGTGGCTCGGGCGTTCATGGTTCGCTCATTCTCGATGAGGAGAATTTGCAGCTCGATGTTCATCTTGGCCTGATGCTGCTGCCGGTACGCAGTGTGCTGGAGCAGGAGATCCTCGATTATGTGGAGAATCGATTACCCTGCCCGAAACGGGTATGAAACCAATTTCACCCGCCATTTTAAATAGCGGTGAAGAGAGTAAGACATGTATTGAACAGGCTATTTCTGCTCGACTCTCTGCTTATTGTTCGGTGAATGTTTAGCAATGCATTTTGGATATTTAATATAGCCATCACTTTTCGTACTTAATATTTCGAGCCGGCCTGACCACCTCATCTTTAATTACGTTTTCCGCTCATTGCGAGATGAAGGGAGAAGGTTTCTGGCTGTCTCGACAATTTCATTTTGCAGGGAAACAGCATGCCAACGAGTGAATTTATCTCTTGCGTTGATACCGCATGGCTACGCATGGACAGACCCAACAACCTGATGCAGATCATCGGCGTTCTGATGTTTGAAGGGCAGCTTGATGAAGAGCGTCTGCGCAACGGGTTGCGCCACACCATTTCGGTACAGCCCCGCTTCCACCAGCGGGCCGTGCTGGAGGGGGGATCCTACTGCTGGCGCCATGATCCCGACTTCGATCTCGACCAGCACCTCAAGCGCGTGATCCTGCCCGGCAAGGCGGGCAAAATCGAGCTGGAGAAGCTGGTGGCCGATCTCGCCTCGACCCCGCTCAACCACCAGCGTCCCCTGTGGGACATGCACCTTACCGACACCTCGCTGGGCGGTCAGGCGCTGGTGGTGCGCATCCACCACGCTATGGGGGATGGCTTCTCGCTGGTGCGGGCCATGCTCACCATGATGGACAACTCGCCGCAGCCGGTCACCCCCATCCGTCCCAAGGCGGCGCCGGAGCCCGCCGATGAGGAGGACGATGACGACACGCCCCACGGCAGTAGGCTGGTCAAGGCGGGCCTCAAGCTGACCGGCACCCTCTGGTCCAAATATGTCGAGGTGCTGACCCATCCCACCAAGGCGGTGGATTACCTCAAAGCCGGTCGCGATGTGGCCAGCGAGCTGTGCAACATTGCGACGCTGGGCGATGATTCACCCTCCCGCCTCAAGGGCAAGACAGGCAGCAGCAAGCGGGTTGCCTGGTCGGAACAGATCCCGCTGCCCGACATCAAGGCGGTGGGCAAAGTGTTGGGCTGCTCGGTCAACGACCTGCTGATCGCCGCCACCGCCGGTGCGTTTCGTCACTACCTGGAAGAGAAGGGGGACGATGTCGACAACATCGAAATTCGTGCCCTGGTGCCGGTCAATATGCGCTCCCCAGACGATGACGGTGCCCTTGGCAACCGCTTCGGGCTGGTGGCCCTCGATCTGCCGATCGATATCGCCCATCCACTGCAGCGCCTCTATGCGGTGCGAGATCGGATGCAGGCGCTGCGCAGCTCGCTGCAGCCAGTCGTGGTGCTCAATCTGCTCCATGGTCTTGGCATGGCGCCCAAGGCGGTACAACAGCAGGCGGTTGATCTGCTGGCGGCTAAAGCCAGCGCGGTGATCACCAATGTGCCGGGGCCGCAGCAGACCCTCTATCTGGCCGGTGCGCGCCTGCGCCAGCCGCTGTTCTGGGTGCCACAGGCAGGGGATATCGGCGTCGGCGTCTCCATCCTCTCCTACGATCACGGCGTACAGCTGGGGCTTATCACCGACAAGAAGCTGGTACCGGATCCTGATCAGGTTGTCGACCGCTTCGCCGTGGAGTTTGAACAACTTCTGCTGCTGGTGTTGCTGGAGCCGGAGCTGCTGTTCGATCCGAACGGCCTTGATGCGCTACTGGGCTGATCCGGTACGTAAAAATCCCGATAAAAAGAGGCCAACCCGCGGGTTGGCCTCTTTGCAATCTGTTGCCTGACACTGAGGCGTAAAGCTAGGGATTAATCCTCCAGCTCTTCGCGCGCCGCCTCCACATCGAGGCGCTCCATCGCATCCATCGGCTCACACTCGGCCGCTTCGGCATAGAGGGCTTCTGCCGCTTTCAAGCGGCTCTTGCCATGCAGCATCACCTGGGCATTGGCATACTCCATCCGCGCGATGGCGGAGTCGGGGATCAGTGCCAGCGCCTCCTTGAAGTGACGCTCGGACTCCTCCTTCTTGGCGCCATAGGTGAGGCCGCCGATCATGGCGCCCAGCTTGTCGACGATCTCGGCGTGCCATGCACCAAAGGCGATATGGGCTTCGGCGTGGTCGGGTTCGATCTCCAGCGCCTTCTCCAGGCTTGCCTTGATCTTGTCGCCAATGCCCTGAGAGAGGGCTTTGGAGATGGAGATCACCTGGCTGTAACGGCCAAGGGCCAGAGCGTGGAAGTACCAGGCGTTGGCATTGTCAGGCTGGCGTTTTTGCAGTTTCTCGGCATGGCTGGCCGCCCGCTCGAAGGCGGCGCGCTTGGCATACTTGTCCTCCAGCAGGTAGCTGGCGTGGATCACCAGCGCCTTGTTCGCCACATTGAGACCCGCCTCACCGGCCGCTTCGCCAAGGGCGACGGCTTGGGCAAAATCCCCTGCGTGATAGGCCCGCCAGGCATCCTGTACCTGCTCATCTTCCGGCCATGGCTCGGCATCCCCCTGATGAAGACGTTCCCAGTTATCGGCCAGCTTCTGGCCAGCATAGTCATAAGCCGCATCCGCGTAGGGGAAGGGGACAAATTCGAGTTGTGAGGTGGTCATGCTTGTTCTCCCTGTAGCATTTGAGTCAAACCTTTTCGGTGTATTGGTGGGCGAGAGCGCCCAGATGAACACGGGCATCGTCCCGCAGGTAGGGGGCGACCAGCTGCATCACCTGAAAGACGCCCAGTGCAATATCGGCGTCGCTCCGGGGGTGCTGTGCCCGCTGGTACGAGATCCAGAATGTGCCCACCAGCGCCACATTGGCAGCCAGTGAACGCAGCTGTTGGGGGCTTCCCTCCATCAGGCCGACCGTCTGCAGGTGAGTGCAGATGGTGATGGCTGTCTGCTCCTTGCGGCGCAGCAGGGCGGAGAAGCGCTGCTCGACCCGATGGTAGCCATTCATCAGAGTGGAGATATCGTAGTAGAAGAAACGGTATTTCCAGATGGCTTCAAACATCAGGTGGAGGAAGAGCCAGATATCTTCGGGCTCATCGGACGGGGCGCTGACCGCATCGAGCAGGCGCTCCATCTCCTGCTCGAACTCGTCGAACAGGGCATTGACGATCTCCTCCTTGTTGTGGAAGTGGTAGTAGAGATTTCCCTGGCTTATCTCCATCTCGGCCGCAATGGCCGAGGTGGTAACGCTGGGTTCGCCCAGCAGATTGAAGCGGGCGAGGGCAGTGGTCAGGATCCGTTCCCGGGTACGGCGTTTGGGCTTGCGATCCATGCTACTCCTTCACGTGTGGACGACGTACGCCACGGCGATAACGCCTGGCGAGCCAGTGTTGCAGCTGTTCCAGCGACTTGTCGAGAGCCGCGACCGAGCCGCTGCTGGGGGCCAGCAGGGTGCGATCGGGGTCGGCGAGCGCCTTCAGATTGAGCTCGAAGCCATGCCTGGCCAGGATGGGCGCCAGCTCGTGGCGACGCTGCCAGAGATCACGACGGGTGTGCTGGAAGGCGTGTTCGCACAGACGGCGCCGATCCCGATAGCTGAACACATTGGTAAAAAACATCTCGCCATCGGCGGGGGATGGTTCAAACAGCAGCGCATCGGCGTTGGGGTATTGATGGCGATAGCGATCCATCCCCACATGCATCCGCGAGTGAATGATGGCGCGGAAGGTCTGGGCCAGCACCACAGGCAAACCGCTATCCACCAGATTGGTGGGCTCTCCGGCCGCCATACCGGCATCGAAGGGCACCAGCGGATTGATGCAGAAGACCAGATCTGCCCCCTCCTGCAGCGCCACCGAGGCGTGCAGGGTTTTGATCAGGGCGCCATCGACATAGTAACGGCCATTGATCAAGGAGGGAGGAAAGAGGCCGGGCAGGGCCGCAGAGGCCTGCACGGCCGCCGAAATGGGCACATCGTCAAGCCCCGGCCCGCCAAAGGCGACCGGATGGCCGGTATCCAGCTCGGTCGCCACCACGAACAGACGGCGGTTTAGCTGGCGAAAATCGTTGCTGCGACCGGGACGGGAGAAGAACTGGGTCAGGATGCGATCCACCCCGCGATTGTCGAACAGTCCGGTCGGGATCGCCCTGGAGAGGCCTTGCAGCGATTCAAACAGGCTGCGTTTCCAGGGGGCAGCCAGATAGCGCATCAGGCACTCCAGCGCCAGAGGCGGGATGGAGCCGAGTCGCAAAGCGTATTCACGAAAGGCGGGACGCAGCAGGGTGGCGGGATCAAACATCTCGCCGGAGTCGTCGCTGAGCAGTATGCGCACCAGCTTTTCTGCCGAGATGCCGTTGGCCAGCGCCGATGCCACCACGGCGCCCGAGCTGACGCCGACATAAATATCGGCATGTTCAAGGCGCAGGCCGCTGATGCTGTCGGAGAGGGCGGCGCAGGCACCGATCTCGTAGATGCCACCGAGCGGCCCGCCACCGGCAAGGGCGATTGCTACCGTACTCATAGAGCCTCCTCCCTATCCATAGAAAACCGGCCCAGCGCTGGGCATGGGCCGGTGATGCTCACTCTTTGCCATCGAGACGGATTACGGCAGAACGCTCTCGGCTTTGGCCTTCACCTCTTTGACTGCATCTTCTGCAGCGGATAGGAGGTCAGCAGCCTGCTCAACCACCGCCTCTTTAGCCTTGGCGACCGGCGCCTTCTTTACCGGCGCTTTCTTGACCGGCGCTTTCTTCGGGGCTGCCGGTTTGGCTTCAGCGGCCGGAGCCTCTTCGTCCTGAGCATCCAGCAGTTGCTGCACTACTTCGGTCAGCTCGGCCATGCGCTTGGAGAGCTTGTCGATGTCCTTGCGAGTCGGGATACCCAGACTGGCTACGGCGCGGGCAACGCGATCTTCGAACACCTGCTCCAGACGGCCCCAGGTACCGGCAGTCTTGTCAGCTACCGCAGCAATCTTCTCGTCGGCGCTTTGACGGGTTTTGGCTTGCAGCGCTTCACCTTCCTGCACCAGCGCTTCAAAAATCTTGCCGCCCTCTTCCTGCGCCTTGGCATAGGCGCCCAGACCGGCCAACCAGATCTGCTGGGTGGACTCTTTGATGGTGGAGGTGAGTTGGTTGTCGGTCACTGAACCTGCCAGCGCTTTAAGTTTTTTAGCCATGATCTTCTCCTTGAATAACGACAGATAAATGTAATGGCGACAACGAAACTGCAATCGGGTTGTGGCATTACTGATTTTTCAACTTCAGTCTAGGGACAAAAAATAGAGGGTTCTACCTAATAACGGAACAGGCACACCACCGAAATTAGGGTTTGCTCACGAACCGACAATCAAATTGCGGATTTCCATATGAATCGTGATATATCTAACAACCTAGTAACACCCTAATCAGTAGCAGGATTCTCTCTATGAACTATTTCATTACCGGCGGTAGTGGTTTTATCGGGCGTCGATTGATCAAAAAGTTATTCCAACAGCATCCCGACTGTACCGTCTATTTTCTGATGCGCTCTTCTCATCAGGAGAAATTGCCAGAGCTGTTCTCATTCTGGCATGTGGATGAATCGCGCGCGGTCCCGGTTTTTGGCGACATGACGCAACCGCTGCTGGGGGTATCGGTCGAGATACAGGAGCAGTTGATCGGCAAGATCGACCACTTCTTCCATCTGGCCGCCATCTATGATCTCAACGCCAAGGCGGGGATCCAGCAGCAGGTCAACACCGAAGGAACCCGTCAGTCCGTGCAGCTGGCCGAACGACTCGCGGCCCGCCAGTTCCACCACTGCAGCTCTATTGCTGCCGCCGGTCTCTTCGATGGTCTGTTTCGCGAGGACATGTTCGATGAAGCCGAGCACCTCGACATGCCTTATTTCCAGACCAAGCACGAAGCGGAAGGGATTGTGCGAAACGAGTGCACCATTGCGTGGCGGGTCTACCGCCCGGGCATCGTTGTCGGTGACTCCAATACCGGTGAGATGGACAAGATCGACGGCCCTTACTACTTCTTCAAGACCATCCAGAAGCTGCGCCGTTTGCTGCCGCCCTGGATGCCGGCCATCGGGGTTGAGGGCGGGCGCATCAACATAGTGCCGGTCAACTTTGTGGTCGATGCCATGGTACATATCGCCCATCAGGAGGGAGAGGAGAACAAAACCTTTCACCTGACTGACCCCAACCCGATGCGGGTTGGCGATATGCTGAGCACCTTCTCCCGCGCCGCCCATGCGCCGGAGCCTGCGATCCGCATCAACGCCTCTCTCTTTAATTTCATTCCCCGCCACCTGACCGCCATGCTGATGACCATGGCGCCGGTGCGCCGCATCCGCGATGCCGCCATCGCCGATCTGGGTCTGCCCAAGGATGTGTTCCGCCTTATCAGCTATCCCACCCGTTTCGACAGTCGCGAAACACAGCGGGTACTGAAAGGGACCGGTATCGAAGTGCCGCCGCTGCACAGCTACGCCTGGCGGCTGTGGGATTACTGGGAGCGTCACCTCGACCCCGAACTCTTCATCGATCGCTCCCTGCGTGGTCGGGTAGAGGGCAAGGTGGTGCTGGTGACCGGGGCCACCTCCGGCATTGGCCGTGCAACCGCACGCAAGTTGGCGGGTGCGGGGGCCAACGTCGTTACCATCGCCCGCGACGAGCAGAAGATTGCCGAGACTAAAGCCGAGTTCGCCGAGCTGGGACTGACCATCGAGATCTATCAGGGTGATCTCTCCAATCTGACGCAGGCCGAGGAGATCACCGCTCGCATCGTGGCCGATCACGGCGGCGTCGATATTCTGGTCAACAATGCCGGCCGTTCCATCCGCCGCTCCATCGAGGACTCCTTCGATCGCTTCCACGATCTGGAGCGCACCATGCAGCTCAACTACTTCGGCGCGCTCAAGGTGATCATGGGGGTGCTGCCCACCATGATCGAGAAGAAAAAAGGCCACATCATTAACATCTCCTCCATCGGGGTGTTGACCAATGCACCGCGCTTCTCCGCCTATGTTGCCTCCAAATCTGCCCTCGATGCCTGGGTGCGTACCGCCGCCTCCGAGTTTGCCGATAAAGGGGTGAGCTTCTCCATCATCAATATGCCGCTGGTGAAAACGCCGATGGTCGCACCGACCAAGGTCTATGAGCAGGTACCGATGATGACGCCGGAAGAGGCGGCCGATCTGGTATGCGATACCATCATCAACAAGCACGTTCGTCTGGCCACTCGCCTCGGGGTATTTGGTCAGGTGGTTCATGCCCTGGCACCGCGTGTCGCTCAGGTCATCATGAACACCAGCTTCCGCACCTTTGCCGATCCCAAGGATGGCGACAAGTCCAAGGCCACCGCCGATCAGGTTGCCGTCTCCACCTTCATCAAGGGGATCCACTTCTAAGCCAGCGCAGTTGCAAGGAAGATAAAAACAGAGCGGGCCCGCACATTCGGGCCCGCTCTTTTAGTTTGAGATGATTACTTATGGCTTAATTGCGAGCCAGCAGAGTAAGCAGCAGCGCCGTAGTGCGGCGCGAGTAGAGCAGGGTGAGGTGACCAATGCCAGCCAGCTCGATATCTTCCATGCCAGCCAGACGCTGGCGCTCCTGCGGCATAACCACGTTATCGTGGCTGGTACGCACCGAGATCCCGGGAACGCAGAGCGGCACAGAGGCAAAGCGCTGCAACCAGCCGGAGCCCGGCTCCATCTCGCGCGCATTAGCCCCCACCCCCAGCATCGCCAGCTGGCTGCCCTGATGAGGCGTTGCCAGCGTGATAAGGCTTGCCACCTTGTCGCCGCCATGGACCGCCAGATAGTCGCGGCAGACCAACCCCCCCATGCTGTGACCGATCAGCACGAGCTGGCTGGCACCGGTTGCCGCGAGCACATCGTCAATTCGCTTGGCCAGCAGCGGCACCATCTCGTCGATATGACCAAATGGCGGCGTCAGGGTAATGGTAGCGACCACATGACCCGCAGCTTCCAGCCGGGCGCGCTGGGTTCGCCAGATGCCGCGGCTGCAACCATAACCATGCACCAGCAGTACCGGCCGTGTGCCGAGAGGCAGCCTGTCTGGCGCCATCAGCAGCGGCTCGAAGGGGAGCAGCCAGGTAAAGGTGTAGAGGTAGGCGAGCATCTCTCGCGCCATCATCTTCACTCTCGCCGGCATGCCGATGGCCGGGGAGGGGTAAAAGCGGGTAAATAGCCAGCTACCGAGTACCACCAGGCAACGCAAGGTGAGCAGAGCCAGGATCACAAACAGCAGAGTGACCAGCCATGAAAGATCCAGTACCAGATGGGCGATGCTCCCAATGAGCAGCACCTCAACCATCAGCAGAATAAACAGGTGTCGTACGATCGTCATGCCCCCATGATCCGGCGACATAGCCATAGAAGTCAAATGACGCTTTTCTACCCTGCAGGCCCCGTCACGCTTGCCCCGACATAGCCCTTTCTCATTTCCGTGTCAGGTTATTTGCAATACTGTATATCCATACATATACTTATCTCATCATCACCAGGAGGAGGCCATCATGGCTGTTGAAATCAAATATGTTGTGGTTCGTAGGGGAGTGGAAAAAATGACTTTTGCCAGCAAGAAAGAGGCGGACGCCTATGACAAACTGCTGGATACCGCCGATGAGCTGATGGCACTACTTGCCGGCGCCCCTGTCGAGATGACCCCGGAGCAGCAGGAGAGTCTGGCGTTTTACCTCGCCGAGCAGCGTGATCGGCTGCAAAACCTGCTGCGTGGGGGCAAGGTAACGGTAACTGGCAACAAGGAGGAAGAGCCCGCAGCCAAGCGCAAGGAGAAGGCGCTCAAACAGGTGGCATAAGCAGTTTCTTGGTGGCCTATCGGGGTAACGGCTTGAAAATCATTCACTTAAATTGCATTTATCACCATTTTTCAGGCTATTTACCCCGAGAATTTTTTAACAAAGGTGCATATTGATTGCATAAGGTAATTCAATGCCAGATTTCTGTTTCTGGCTGGTAACCAGTCAATCACACCTGTGACAAACCGAGCCAGGCCCTGTCTTTCAGTCGATACCACCGGCCATTTTTCTTCTTTTTAACCAAGCAAGACCATGACTCATCAACCCATTCCCTTACCGCCAGCCATGCCGCTTTTTGACAATCTCACCTATCTGGAAGAGGGCAATGCTCAGGTTAACCACTACCTCGCCAACCTCAGCCTCAACACAGTGCCTGATGCAGGTCTGGTTTATGAGCTGGCGGTCGACTGGCTGCTTGAACAACGCCATAGCGAGAACAACTACAAGACCTACCGCAGCGAGCTGACCACCTTTTTGCACTGGTGCTTTTGCGAAGTCGCCATCAGTCCAAAGGCACTAACCCGACGCATCATGATGCGCTACCTCGACTACTGCCAGTCACCACCGGAACCGCTCATCGCCTATCGCAACGTCGCCCAGTTCGTACAAGACAAAGAGTGGGGAGAGCGGTTACCCAATCCCCAATGGCGTCCATTTCTCGGTAAAAAGGAGCTGGGCCAGCCACTGCCATACCGCTTGAGCGAACAGGCCATGAAAACCAAGCTCGCTATCCTATCAGCTTTCTTCCAGTTCCTCATTCAGGAGGAGTACATGGATAGAAACCCGGCACTGTTACTGCAACGGGTGAAAAAGCCCCTTGCACAGGAGGCTGACGATCAGGTGCAAGCCTTCAGCGAATTGCAATGGTCCTACGTGCTGCAGGCTGCTGAAACACTCGCTCAAGACAACCCTGAGCAACATGAACGCAGCCGGTTTCTCGTCATCCTGATGTATGCCTGTTATCTGCGGATCTCGGAAGTGGCGGCCAGGCCCGGCTTTACCCCCGTGATGGGGCAGTTTCGTCGTGACAGCAAAACCGGCGTCTGGGGTTACTACATACCGAGCAGCAAGGGGGGAAAACGCCGTACCGTCGCCGTCTCACAGGCGCTGCTCCACGCCCTCGAACGCTACCGTGCGTTTCTGGGACTCTCGCCATTGCCGGCACCCAACGAGCAGACCCCGCTCTTTATCCGTCATAAAGCGGCCGCCCACGGCCGGGAGCAGGGAGAACTGAATGCCAATCTGGGGATCCGTCAGCTGCGCGAACTGGTACAGGCAGTGATAACCAAGGGTGGCGAGCTGGCCGAGCTGGACGGTTTTTATCAGGATGGTGCCGAAATGCGGCAACTGACCCCCCATGCCATTCGCCATACCGGGATCACTCACGACATCAACCTCAACGGTCGACCACTTTCCCACGTACAAGCCGATGCGGGCCACGACAGCATCGACACCACATCCAAATACCTGCACACCAGCCAGAGCGAACGCCATGAGAGCGCCCAGCAAAAACCGCTCGACAGGTTGCGATAAAAACTCGAACGAGTGAGAGATAACAAGGGATGAAAGTCGGGGATAGGTCTAACCAAGGTGCCGTAATTTTTACGGCATTTTCCTGTCAATCGGCGCGAGCGCAATGGCAGCCCACAGCGAAAAGGGGAGTCCAATACACATATTGCTCAAGCGTTTTGATAGTGAACACTTGTCTCAAAATACGGCATTTTTGGTTTCAGAATATCGACCAAGGGGAGGGGGTTGGATGCTTGCTATTTCGTTGTAACCGAGAGAAATGGCTTGGCGCTTCAGCACAAAGTAGATGGCCATTTCATCATCTTGTTATCTCTACATCTCACCCCGAGCAGTAATTCCCAGACACCATGCTCATGCAAACCACAGGGGAGGGATGTTATCTATTGATTGCTCCATAAACTGACGAATGCGTCAAACTCTTTTATAAACAATGTTTTACGGAATTTGCATTTCTATAGAAAATAGATGTCATGCCTTAAGCATCCAGTATTGAGGTGTCTATTGTGATGCCGATAAATCCAGTTATCGGCATTAATCACAGTTACCAGAAACGCGAGGTTAAAGATGGTTGAGACATGTTGTCATTGTGGTGCTCTTTTTACTGTCTCCTGCATTGGGGGTAATGGAATCTGCGGTGCTTGTCTGGAGCCGATTGACTGCCCTTATTACAAAAAAACCGTGCGACAAGAGCGGACAACCGGCACGTTTGTCGAGAAGCTAGTGAAGGCACCGCAGAGTGCGTTTGCTCAGTACTTGGGCATCACAGATGACGAATGGGATGACATGGGCGCAGACCTCCATGCCAATACTGGTCATAGTGACGATACTGTTTACTCTTACTGGTTTACGGTTCCAGAGGGAACGTCGGAAGATCTTTTAGAGAAAACAGGCTGGAAAGTTGGCCAGACTGTCGATGGCATCCCGGTTTGGGTTGTTGATTGTGATGAACCTGACATGGCTCTTTTTGACTAACACGTCAGCTCAATTCTGTCTGGGGCCTCTGGCCCCTTTGTTCTATCTACAGGCATGACTGCGCATAATGTCTGGTGGTTATGTTGAAGACTTGGCCCCCTGCGATAATCCCGAAGGGGCAGGGGGCTCCCGAAGGGATGTTTAATATAACCCGCATTATGCGAAATCTTTTTGGTAACAGTGACCGAAATAACCTTGCAATTATGGTAACAGTGACCGATAATCTAATTACGGTAACAGTTACCACAAATCAAGGGAATGACCATGAAAGACCAGCACGATACCCAGACCCAAGAGCTTATCCCGACCAAGCGCCCAGTAGGTCGCCCCAAGACTGGCAAAGCCCTTACCCCAGCTGAAAAACAAGCCCGCTACCGTGCCAGACAGGCAGAAAAAACGGTAACTGTTACCTTTAATCGTGAGCACTTGGCCACCCTAAAATTGCTGCTGGCCAATGCTCCAGAGTCTTTGGGCCTTCCAGCCGACCAGCTCGACAGCCTGACCAAGGCCGTTTTTGACGCGGCGCTCAAGTAGTGCCATGGCGAAGCCATAGAAGCGCTACCCTCGCACTCACCCCGAGAGATCATGTCTCCAAGCGCGGCGCCCGCCTTTAGGCGGCTCTGCTGTTTCCCGTGCATGGCACCACCCCTTTCCCTGCAAAACCTGTCTTTGAGGCCACGATAGAGCGCCAGCCGAAGGCTATAGGCGCGTGTGGTGACAAATATCGCTGCGTGTCGGAGACAAAAGACACTCTAGGTCTTGCACCTCTTTGGGCAATAAAAAACCCCAGCCGCTGGGGCAGGGGTCTTTGGTTGCTTGGGAGTCCGGGGGCCAGTAACACCCGGACTTTACCGCACTAACCTGCGGTCACTCATTGCCTCTTTCTTTTGCTAGCTTTAACCATACCGCCCTAAGCTCTTGATTTTTCTCAGTTTGTGCCTCTGCGGTCGCTATGATTTCAATCGGATCTCTTTTTAGGGCAATGGCTAATCTCAGGCACTTGTCTTTACCCAAGACAGCCCCGTTTCTTACCTTGGTCATTGACTGTCGAGGTACGCCCAAAAACTTAGCTGCCGCATAGTCGCTAGGCAGGTTCATTTTGAGCTTCAGCTCATCAATGTAAGAGTCAAACCATCTCATTTTTCAGTCACTTAAGTAAACCTCCCCCGAGTATCCTTCATAGTAACCGATTCGGCCACGTAACTTTATTATTGACAGTAACCTAACCCAGTTCTACAGTAACTTTGCACGGTTACTATAAGACTCGGGATAAAAAATGTTTTTCGATTGGCTGACCATAGAACAGGATTTCGGGTTTCAGCTGCCGCTATTGGATGGGCCAGCGTATGCCCGATTAGTGATAGAGGAGGGCGAAGTTGTGCATGGAGCGCATGAATTGTCAGCCCCAGCCTTTTCACACAAAGGCAGTTTCTGCGACAGCGTACTGATTAAGGTGTCAGGTTCTCGCATCCGCATGTCTGGCAACCCGTCCCGCTGGGGTCGCGTTGAGAACCTTTGGGGCTATCGCTCCATTGACCAGATGGTGGCGGTTTACAACGACATTCTGAGGGATATTTATGGTAACAGTGACGAAATTCCCCAGTTCACAAAATGCACCAAGCTACTTTATGCCCAAGGCACAGCCTGCGAAGTTATCGGGGCTGACGGTGCAATTATTCGAGAATTACACATTACTGAGAATATTACTGTCGGCGCTGGGAATGAGCGCGATTATATTAGCGGCCTTTCCACTCTTCGCTATCGCAACTCTATTCCTAGACTGCATACTGATGGTAATTCAGTAGACTGGCTTTCTAAGCAAGGAAACGCCGCACTTATTTACCCAACTGTATACAACAAAGCATATGAAATGCTGCTTCACTCACTGGGTAAAATTGTTCGCGCATTTGGCGAACAATCAGAGGAAGCGCTATATTTACAGCAAGTAATTGATTACTGTATCGCCGTTGGCCTCGTTCGCTTCGAATTAAAACTGAAAAACCGCTATCTTCAACGGAACAATATGAGTTACTGGGGCATGTCTGATTACAGCCCACTCGAATCACTGATGAACGAGTTTATTAACATAGACCAGAAATTGAGTGTAACCGCCATGGACTTTGAAACTATCTCCGAACGTCTTTTGACGCTAGGCATTGTGGATACAACCCGTGCCGCCAATACAACCGCAATGCATGCCCTTCAATGGATGCATGGCCAGAATTTCGACTTGAGCAAGAGGGCTATTCAAACTCACCGCGCCCGCCTTCGCCATATCGGCATCGACATTGCCACTAAATGCAACGTCAGCAAATTCAGTCCGATATTTGTCACCGCTCGCCGCGAGGTCAAATCGAATATTGCGACCGCCCCGAGCTGGTATGCAATGCCGCAAACTCAACTGAGGGCCGTAGCATGACCAAATATTGTATCTGTTGCCATCAGGCAATTATTGGTAACGGTGACTATTTTTGCCACCGCCAAACCTGCGTTGATATTCGCGCCGCTGCTGCGCGTCAGCAGCAAATAGAGCAGCATGGTAAATTCATTCTTCAATATGAAACTTTCGATGCTCAATGCGAAACAAAGCGCTTTGACGATGAAGGCGAACGAAATTACCACGCTTCTCTGATGGTCGGCCAAGTGGTCGAAATATTCGGCATCAACCCAGACGGGTCAACCGTCAATTTTAATTAAGGAAATCAAATATGAACCAACTGAATAGCGCCCCGCATGGCATCGTAATTATTGGCACCTGCAAGGGCTTTCGCTCCGTCACCCGTCAGGGTGCCCAGTACCCCAACAACGAAATCGGCGTTGATATTCAAACGCCGGACGGCTGGGGCGGCCACAAAGTGGAGACCATCGTTGTACGGGTATCAAAAAACCTCGTTGACGCTGGCGTACCCAAACTGGCTGAATCGCTCAAAGACAAGGTTTGCATCATCCCCGTATATATCACCGCATGGACTGGCAAAAGCGGGGCAGGGGTGAATTACAACCTTTCCAACCATATGCCTATGGCTGAACTCTCGGAGTTCTAATTATGGATATGGTCACCCAAGCGGATATTGTTGCGATATTGGACTTCTTTACCAAGGGATTGCTGGTTGTTCTTTTTTGCTTGGGTTGGGTCGCGGGGTCGCCTCGATGATTCAAGAATATTTACAGAATTTGTATCAAGACGGTTTTTTGCTGTACTGCCTTGGTTCATTCGCCGCTGGCTGGGCGATATCAGCCTTAGTAACCATCGCAAAACGCATGTTTGAAATCATATAGGGAAATATTTTATGAAACACTTCAAAACCGCCTCCAAGTACCTTTCCGTACCCGTTGCTATGTTTATGGCCACCTCGGCTCATGCCGCTGGCACCATTCAAGTTCCAGCCTCTCTGGATACACTGCTTGCAGAGTTGCAAGCAGCAGCTCTGGCTATGGCTGATAAGATGTGGCCTTATATGCTGGCCATTCTGGGTGCCTTCATCCTGCTTCGACTGGGCAAGAAGTTCGTCAACAAGATCGGCTAACAGCCCTGCCGGCTACCCCCCTCGTGGGGGTAGCTGGCAGCCTCAACCCAATCTTGTATGCCTATTTGGGTAACGGTGACTCAAAATGAAAACCCTGAAACCTCTGCTTTTAATCCTCTCCTTATTTGCCGCCACCGCCTCTGCTTATTCAATTACCAGCCTTATGAAACAAGCTGAGGTTATTAAAGCGAATGCCGTTGTTTCTGCCACCAATACCGTTATTAAGGTCAGCACAACAATAAAGGGCTTTGCTGCAAACGACCCTTACATGGTTAAGACAATTGACGTCCCCAAGGCTAATTTCATGTCTCACTTGAGGGGGTCAGCGGGCGGCGGCATTGGCGGCCTTGTCAAGCGAAACGCTTGGTATGCTGGTTGGTTTGCCACAATGGCGGCAGCTGGTTGGGCCATAGACGAATTACACAACCAAGTCATGGCACCAGTTAATACTTACACTGGTCAATGTCGCTCTGGTTATTCATGGATTCCAGTCTTGAACAATGTCACTTATTCAGACTGCCAAGGTTATATTTTGCAAAAAGTCTCTGAGCGTTTTTCGTCTCGCATTTGCAGTGATGCCAAAGTTCCAAATGCCAGCGGCACTATTTATTTTACTGTAATCGGCCCCCTAGGCGTTTGCGATGGCTATATGTCACTGCTTGTTTCTTCTTTTGTAAGCGACAACCGCCCAGTTTCAGACGATGCGCTTTACGACTCTCTTATTAGCACTATGCTACAAGACCCCGAAAAAGCCGCTCAGGCTTTTATGGTTCCTGATGCCTATCCTTATCCGTACCCACAGATATTCCCTGAAACAATTCCATACATTCCAGGTGTTTCTGAGGCAGACCAGCAGGCGCTTGATTTGTATTACAGGGGGCTCTTGCAATCCACTAACCCCAACGCTCCCAATTACGTCACTCCAGAGCGTTATCAGCAGATTGCTGATTTGGCTAATAAGCTCCAACAAGGTCAAACACCCCAAGGCCAAACAGACCAAAAAAATGACCAGCTCAAAAAGCCACTCACTCAGGCCGAGCTTGAGGAGACATTAAAGAAGCGTGATGCCGAACAGAAAAAAGAGGCTGATGATATTTCAAAGACTGACACCAAGCCAGTTACTGACGCTTATAAGGATTCCAAGCTCAAAGATGAATACGACAAATTAAAAGAGAGGGTTTCAGACCCAACTAAAATGCCACAATTGCCGCCACTTCCAGCAGCAGACCAAATAGACCTTCCATCTTATAAGGGCTGTCAGACAATTACTGTTAATCTTATGAATGGAGTGCTTACATTCCCAAATCCCGACCAGTGTAAGAAACTGGAACAGGTAAAAACTGGTCTAGGTTACTTGATGTATGTATTAACCGCACTTGGCATCATTATGGAACTTTTCAGGAGGGTTGAATAATGGGCGGAATAGGTAAAGCAATTGCTGCTCTTTTGGTTAGCTTGGGCGGCCCAATACTTAATGCCATTCTTGATATTTTTAAACAGGGCGCTTTGCGCCGTGTCGCTGCATGGGTGACTCTTGTTGCTATGATGGGCACTTTATTTCTTGGCATCAATGGCCTTTTGGGTGCCCTTAAAATGCTGATGCCCACATGGATGGAAATTGGCATGTCATGGATAATTCCACAAAATTTCACATTCTGTATCACAACATACCTCGGTGCGTCTGCCTTAATAACGCTTTATAAGTGGCACCGCCGAGGCATTCAATTAGCGTTGGGGTTCTGATATGCCAGTATGGGCCGTAACAGGGAAAACAGGGCAGGGCAAGGGGCTTATTTCCATGGCCCTTATTGCCGATTACCTGACCAAGGGTAGGTTGGTTGCTACCAACATGGATATTTATCCAGAGAACTTTAAAAACCCCTATAACGACAAAATCAGGATTATTCGCTTGCCTGATTACCCAACTGCTGATGACCTAAAGGCCATTGGTAAAGGTGCTGATGATGGTGTTGTTGACGAGGATGATTTCGGCTTACTCATGCTAGATGAAGGTGCCACTTGGCTTAACTCCCGTGATTGGAATTCACCTGGGCGACGCGAGTTTAACGATTGGCTCGTTCAACGCCGGAAATATCTCTGGAATGTGGCCATCCAAATCCAGAGCATTGAGTCTATGGATGCCCAAGCGCGGCGCTCGGTTATCTCTCACGAAATGCGGGCTGTGAAGATAAACACCGTCCACGTGCCGATTCTGAGTGCTGTTATCAAAGAGCTGACCGGACAGCGTTACCCGCAGTTCCCAAAGTTCATGCGCTACCACAAGGCCACTACAACCAACGTGGAAACCGGACACACTGAGGACATAACTCGTTATCGCGGCGCTGATCTCTACAAGCTCTATAACACGCTTCAGACGTACAGCCCGAACTATCCCCATGGCACCTTTACGTACCTCACGCCATGGCACCTTGTAGGCCGTTATCTGCCGCCCAAGCGCGGTATTAAGTTCTGGTTGCGCCAGCTGCTGCGCCTTCCTGTGTATCTGTCTGTCATTGCGGCTTGTGCAGTGAGCCAGAGCGCCCGCGATTACTTCGCTAATGCCGATAACTAGCTTTATCGGCATCAGCCAGTCTGTCTGGGTGATTGCGCATAATGTATATTATGTTAAATAATGTATCTTGTTTTCTGTTCCCACTAAGTGAACTGTGTATAATGGCAACAATTGATCCTCTCTCCGACCGGATGTCTTAAGTGGCTGAATTAACATCAGAACAATTAAAACCTGCTTTTGCTATTGAACAGTTTCCAACCCTCAGCGAGTTAGAACCCATTCCGTTTGCTGCGCTGCAACCCAGAGCCATTTCTGCCATCAAACGGTTAGCCAGTTTTGATGGCGACTGCCCGGTCATGCTGCTCAACGGGTTTCCCGGCGCCGATTACGAAGATGTCTGCCGTACCCTGATTGCCGCCTCCAACGGCAAGGATGGCGATCTGTTCGACCTCTGCTATACCGAGAACCTCAACAACCCCTTCAAACCAATCTGGCTGCGCCTGCAACCAGGCACAGGTATCGAGTTCTGCGAGATGGTTGGTGAATTGCTCAAGCTGATGAGCCATCACCTCGATGCCGAGCGTCTGGTGACCCGCATCATGCGCAAGCAGAACAACGATCCCAAGATCGATGACTTCCTCTCCGATCTGTCTGCCCATGTCGCTCTGGGTCTGGAGTTCCAGCATCCGGTGCTGATCAATCTGCTCATTCACCACGAAGAGCAGGAAGCGCCGGTGATCTACGGCCGCGACCTCAACTGGGATACCCTGTTTGGCTCCATCAACTACCAGACCGAGCAAGGCTCCGTCTATGCCAACCAGCACCTATTGGAACCCGGATTGCTACGTCAGGCCAACGGCGGCTATCTGATCCTGCAACTGGATGAACTGCTCGATCAGCCCCACCTCTGGTTCAAGCTCAAAAATGCCATGCAAAAAGGCGAGCTGGACTGGAACGCCTATCAGGAAGGCAAGACGCTGACCCCCTTCTTCACACCGGAAGCGACCCCCATCAAGCTCAAGCTCATTCTGGTGGGTGATCGTCTCGATGTGGCCGAGTTCCAGATGCTGGATCGGGATATGTCCGAGCGTATCTTCCTGCGCGCTGACTTGGTCTCTGAAGTGAACATCGAAGAAGATCTGCAGGAGTTTTTGCAATATCTCGCCTGGCTGCGCGAGCGTTGGGAACTGCTGGACTTCACTCCTGCCGCCCTCGCCGCGCTATGCCGGCACGCCAGCCGTCTGTGCGATCATCAAGAGTGGCTCTCCCTCTCCGAGGTGCAACTCTCCGCCATCATGCGGATGGCTGATAGTCTGGCACGCGAGCTGGAAGCGGAGGTCGTCACCGACGAGCATATCCGCGGTGCGCTTGAGGAGCAGGATTACCGCCTCAACTATCTGGTCGAACAGTCCGATCAGGGGGTTATCGATGGGCAGATCCTGCTGCAGACCGATGGTGAAGAGATTGGCCAAATTAATGGTCTCTCCGTCATTCAGGTCTCCGGTCACCCATATGACTTCGGTGAACCGGTACGTCTGACCGCCACCGTTCATCTGGGTGATGGCGACGTGGCGGATATCGAACGCAAGGCGGAGCTGGCCGGCCACATCCATGCCAAGGCGATGATGATCATTCACGGCTACCTCTCCAACAAGTTTGGCGCAGAGAACCCCTCTCCTCTCTCCGCCAATCTGGTGTTCGAGCAGTCTTACCATGAAATTGATGGTGACAGCGCCTCGTTGACCGGTCTGTGTGCCCTGCTCTCTGCCCTCGCCCGCCAGCCCATTTATCAGCACTTTGCGGTAACGGGTGCGGTCGACCAGTTTGGAAATGTGCAGGCCGTTGGCGGCGTCAACGAGAAGATCGAAGGCTTCTTCCGGGTGTGCAAGATCCACGGTCTGACCGGCAAACAAGGCATCCTGCTGCCCGGCACCAACGCCCAACAGCTTAACCTCTCTGATGAGGTGATCGCCGCCGTTGAAGCGGGTCAGTTCCATATCCACCCAGTGGATCATGTGGAAGAGGCCATCGAGCTCTTGACTGGCTGTGTGGCGGGTGAGCCTGACATGCCCGATACCCTGTTCGGCCGCATTCAGGAGCGACTGGATGAGCTGAACGGCAGCACGGCGAAAGTCGGGCTGCTACGCGCCCTTCTTGATCGGCTGTTTGGCCGCTAATGAAGTGATCGGAGTTGTTTAGCGCACATCTGTACGCTAAATTGGCGCAGCTTTACTCATTTGAAGGAAACTCAGCGTGACCGTAGACAATTCGACCCTGGAAGCCCGCCTTTCCCTGTGTGAACAGGGCAAGAACTCTTTTACCCGTGAAGAGCTGCTGGCTTGCAGCCGTGGCGAACTCTTTGGTGAGGGTAACAGTCAGCTGCCCGCCCCCAACATGTTGATGATGGATCGCATCGTCAAGATCAATGACAACGGTGGCGAGCACGGCAAGGGCGAGATCCTGGCAGAGCTCGACATTACCCCCGATCTCTGGTTCTTCGATTGCCACTTCCCGGGTGATCCCGTGATGCCAGGCTGTCTCGGTCTGGATGCCATGTGGCAGCTGGTTGGCTTCTTCCTCGGCTGGAAAGGCGGCCCGGGAAAAGGCCGTGCGCTGGGTGTCGGTGAAGTGAAATTTACCGGCCAGATCCTGCCGACCGCCAAGAAAGTGACCTACAAGATCACCTTCAAGCGGGTCATCAACCGCAAACTGGTGATGGGCATTGCCGACGGTGTCGTTGAAGTTGACGGTCGCCCCATCTACAGCGCAACTGACCTGAAAGTGGGCCTGTTCCAGGACACCACCGCATTCTGATTGATGTGACTCTGAATGTGGCGAAAGCCACAACGCAAAGGGGCCACGACGGCCCCTTTCCTTTTGTAATGAGTGTAATGAAGTAACTTACTTCATGAAGAGGCCTGAGCCCCGCCCTTCCATGGCATCTCGCCAACCACCAAGCCAGTGCCCACGGGCATCCAGACATTGATACGGACACGCTTCTTTCTGTTTGCCGACCACGCCAGCCTGATAACCACGAGCACGAGCTCTTTCCAGACGGTCCCGTTTCTGTCTCTTCATCATCTACGACCCTCTTCGTGGAACAAAAAAAGCGACCAATTCTTCATCGGTCGCTTTCATCTTTACCCCAGCAGGGAGGGAGGGTCAAACAAAAATTTCCATGCTAACCCCCCTCTGTGACATAAGGCACTGAACTCAATTAAATTTAAATTACAGGAAACTTATTCCTGATTTTTGAGTCCTTCCAGCTCTTCCCAGCGAGCAAATGCCTCCTCCAGCGCTGTCTCGGCGGCACTCAATGCGGCCAGTTTGGGCTGGGTCTGCTCGCTTGGCAGGGAGAAGAAACCGGGCTGGTTGATCTCCCCTTGCAGCGCGTCAAGTTCAGCTTCCAGCTGCTCAAGACGCGCCGGCAGACCATCCAGTTCAAGCTGCAGCTTGTAGGAGAGTTTTTTGCCTTTCTTCGGTGCTTCGCTCACTGTGGCTACCGGCTCGGGAGCCTTGACCGGTGTGCTCTTGGCCTGTTGCTGAGCACGCTGCTGCTCACGGGTCGCCATCATGTCGGCATAGCCGCCCACGTAGTCACTGATGCGGCCATCCCCTTCAAATAGCCAACAACCGGTTACCGTATTGTCGATGAAACGACGATCGTGACTGACCAGCAGCAGAGTACCCGGATAGTCCGCCAGCAGCTCTTCCAGCAGCTCCAGAGTCTCGACGTCGAGGTCGTTGGTCGGTTCATCGAGGATCAGCAGGTTGCTGGGTTTAAGGAACAGCTTGGCCAGCAGCAGTCGGTTTTTCTCACCGCCAGAGAGCGCCTTGACCGGCGTTCTGGCCCGCTTGGGCTCGAACAGGAAGTCCTGCAAGTAGCCGAGGATGTGGCGGGAGCGACCGCGCACCATCACCTCCTGCTTGCCCTCCCCGACGTTGTCCACCACCGTCTGCTCGGGATCGAGCTGCTCGCGGTACTGATCGAAGTAGGCCACTTCCAGATTGGTGCCCTGACGCACCGAGCCACGAGTGGCATCTAGCTGGCCCAGCAACAGCTTGATCAGGGTCGACTTGCCGCAACCGTTGGGGCCGACCAGCGCAATCTTGTCGCCACGCAGCACCTGCAGATCCAGCCCCTCGAACAGGGTGCGATCACCAAAGTTGAGCCCCAGCCCTTCCGCCTCAAATACCAGCTTGCCGGAGCGGCTCGCCTCATCGAGTTGCAGCTTGGCTTTGCCCTGCAGTTCGCGACGCTGGGTACGCTCCATGCGCATCGCCTTGAGGGCGCGCACTCGCCCCTCGTTACGGGTACGGCGCGCCTTGATCCCCTGGCGTACCCACACCTCTTCCTGAGCCAGCTTGCGATCGAACTCGGCATTTTTCAGCTCTTCGACCCGTAACCACTCCTCTTTGCCCTGCTGGTACTCGTCATAGTTACCCGGCCAGGAGGTGATCACACCGCGATCCAAGTCGATGATCCGGGTCGCCAGCTTGTGGATAAACTCACGGTCGTGGGAGATAAACACGATGGCACCACGGAAATCCTTGAGGAACTCTTCCAGCCAGTTGATGGCCTCGATATCCAGGTGGTTGGTCGGTTCGTCCAGCAGCAGCAGATCGGGATCACAGGCCAATGCACGGGCCAGCGCTACTTTGCGCAGCCAGCCACCGGAGAGACTGTCGAGGGTCACGTCAGGATCAAGACCAAGCAGGGTCAGCACCTGATTGATGCGGGTCTCGTACTGCCAGCCATTCTGATAATCGAGCTGCTCCTGCAGCTGGCTCATCTTGCGAATGTTGGCATCGGACGGGTCACTCGCCAGCGCTATGGATACGTGGTGATACTGCTTGAGCAGCTCACCGACTCCGGCCAGCCCTTCGGCGGCGTAATCAAACACGGTGAGCTCGCTCGAGGTGGGCGGATCCTGCTCAAGACGAGTCACTTTCAGATCCTGCTGCAACACCAGACGGCCATCATCGAGGGGCAATTCGCCGGCAATCACCTTCATCAGGGTGGACTTGCCCGCCCCGTTGCGGCCCACCAGACAGAGGCGCTCGCCTCGCTCGATGGTCAGCTCGGCCTTGTCGAGCAACGGAAAATCACTGAACGACAGACACCCGCCGTGCAATGTTAAAAGAGCCATGTTCGTTCCTTATCTCATATGAAAAAACGGGCAACAGACTGGGTCTGCCCCCGTTTCATCGTCAAATCACAAATCAACCCTGACGAGCGAGCCAGCCCTTGAGCTCCACCAGTGTGAAGGGCCAGCCCAGCTCGCGGCCTGCCTCGTCCCGCAGCACCGGAATACGCACCCGATAGGCCTCAAGCCAGCCGGCATCGTCCATGATGTCGCAGCGGCGGGTCACATCGCCTGCCCCCGCCTCCTCCACCAGCGCCCACGCCTGTTCGCACAGGTGGCAACCGTCGGTGTGAAACAGGGTCAGCATCAGGCCTCAACCTCGCTATCGGCATGGGTGATGATCCAGCAGTTGTGGATGTGCTGGTTGCGCTCGAAATCCTTCGGCCGGGTCTTGCCGGTGATGTTCTGTGCCTTGAGACCAATGGTCTCGAGACCGGCCAGATCCATCTTGAAGTGGCGCTTGTTGTTGGAGAAGACCAGGGTGCCACCCGCGGCCAGCAACCGCTTCAAGTGCTGCATCAGCAGCAGGTGATCGCGCTGCACGTCGAAGCTCTCGTCCATCCGCTTGGAGTTGGAGAAGGTGGGCGGATCGATGAAGATGAGGTCGTACTGCTCGTCCGCTTCAGAGAGCCACTTCAGGCAGTCGGCCTGCACGAACTTGTGCTCCCGGCCCACCAGCGAGTTGAGACGCATGTTGTCCTGTGCCCAGTTGAGGTAGGTGCGCGACATATCCACCGTGGTGGTTTCACTGGCACCGCCAAGACCCGCGTGCACGGTGGCACTGCCGGTATAGGCAAAGAGGTTCAGGAAGCGCTTGCCCTTGGCCATCTGACCCAGCATGCGGCGGGTCTGACGGTGGTCAAGGAACAGACCGGTATCGAGGTAGTCGTAGAGGTTGACCCACAGACGGGCACCGTACTCCTGCACTTCCATCCGGTGCTGCTCTTCGGAGAGCTTCTGGTACTGCTGCTTGCCCTCCTGACGCTCGCGCACTTTCAGGATCACCTTCTCGCCGTCCATGCCGGTCACCTTGATGGCGGCCTGCACCATGTCGAGCAGACGCTGACGGGTCTTCTGGGCGGGGATATCCTTGGGCGCCGCGTACTCCTGCACCACCAGATAGTCCTGATAGCGGTCGATGGCGGCGTTGTACTCAGGCAGGTCGGCGTCGTAGAGACGGTAGCAGTCGAGATTCTCTTTCTTGGCCCACTTCTCGAGCGCCTTCAGATTCTTGCGCAGACGGTTGGCAAAGTCCTGCGCCACCTCTTTTTGCGAGGCGACGGCATCGAGCGCGATCTGGTAGTTACGCAGCTGACACTCAAGGGCACCGTTGAACAGGCGATATTGCTTGTCGGCGCGCAGGCGCAGACAGCTGAGCAGCTCGGGAGATGCGGACAGAATGGAGACTCTCCACCCCTGGAAGCTGCGACGCAGGGCATCGCCGAGGGCTTGATGCACTTCCAGCAGCGCCGGGAATTCGCCAAGACGCTCGCCGTAGGGCGGGTTGGAGATCAGCATACCGACCTGACGAGCCTCCCCTTCCACAGCCGGCATCGGCAACGGGTTTTCCAGCTTGGTGACATCAGCCTGCTTGAAGGTGATGAGATGGGCGACACCGGCGGCTTTGGCGTTATCACGGGCTTTGAGCAGCACGCGCGAATCGGCATCACAACCAAACAGTTTCACCTCGCAGCGCTGCATGCCGCGTTTGGCTCGCACTTGCGCTTCCATCATCAGGCTTTGCCACAGCTCGCTATCGTGTTGCAGCCAGCGATCAAAACCGAAGCGCTCACGGCGCAGCGCCGGCGCCATGTCGGCAGCGATAAAGGCCGCTTCAATCAACAGCGTACCTGAGCCGCACATCGGGTCCATCATGGGCTCGCCGGCCCAACCGCTACGAGCAATCATGGCGACCGCCAGGTTCTCTTTGAGCGGTGCTTCACCAGTGCCCTGACGATAGAAACGCTGATGCAGCGCCGGGCCTGACAAGTCCAGCGTGATATTGGCCTTGCCTTTGCCCAGATGCGCCATGATGCGAATATCCGGCGATTTCTTGTCCACGTCCGGGCGCACATGACCGCGCTTGGTAAAGCGATCGACGATGGCATCCTTGATCTTCAGGGCGCCATATTGGGTATTGCGAATGGAGGCGTTGGTACCGGTAAAGTCCACCGCAATGGTGGCGGTGCCGGAGAAGTGCTCTTCCCAGGGGATGGTATGCGCACCCAGATAGAGATCCAGATCGTCGTTCATCTGGAACTCGGAAAGCACCAGTACGATGCGGGAAGCCAGACGGCTCCAGAGGCAGGCCTTGTAGCCCACCGCCAGTTCGCCTTTGAAGTGGACGCCAGCCACGGTCTCACGGACCTGCTCTGCGCCCAGATTGGTCAGCTCGTCGGCCAACAGGTTTTCCAGCCCCTTGGGGCAGGTTGCAAAAAAATCTTTCATCACGCTCACGGGGAACCCATAAAAATAGTCCCGCATTATACCTCATCAGGTCACTCTGAGCATGCAAAAGTGGCTGACAATGACAGGAGATACGGTGTAACAAGCGTCTATTGACCCCTTTCCGTAGAACCTTAAAAACCGCCAGTCCCCCCCTTCCCCGATTTTTCTCCTGCACACGTCGATCCAGTTTTAAAAAATCCACACACATCAACTTATTGGACAACAATTAGGAAGCCTCGACCCATGTTACCCGGATACAAATAACGCCAGTGAACGAGTCACCCTTATGACCAAAACCATCCTTGTTGTGGAAGACTCCGCCAGCATCAGAGCCACCATTACCATGACGCTGCAAAGCGCCGGTTTTAGCGTGATCGAAGCGGATGATGGCAACGCGGCCCTCTCCCGCCTCGATGGCCAGCGGGTACATCTCATCATCTCCGATCTCAACATGCCGGGCATGGACGGGATGACACTGCTGCGCCATCTCAAGGCACAGGCAACCACCCGTTATATCCCGTTCATCATGCTGACGACGGAAGACTCGCCCGAGATCCGCCAAGAGGGGTTCGATGCCGGCGCCCGTGTCTGGCTGACCAAGCCATTCGAGCCGCTGAAGCTTATCGATGATGTCTACAAGGTGGTGCAACCATGATACGGGAGCACAAGGTATGAGTTTTGAACTGGATATTATGCACGCCCCTCCGACTGCCATTCTCACGGGGGAGTTCACCATCATGACGGTGGCAGAGCTGCAAGACGATCTCTTCAGTCTGCTCAACTTTCCTGTTGCCCTGCTGGATTTGAGCCAGCTTGAAGTACTCGATAGCTGCGGCGCCCAGCTTGTCGCCCTACTCCAACAAGAGGCCAATAACCAGGGCAAGCGGCTGCGGATCAAGACGGGAGATGGCAGTGAAGCCGAACTGGCGCTGGGCCAGCTCGGGTTGCTTTCTTCCCTGACCAGAGCGGAGGGGCCAGATGGACGTCAATAAAGCGCGCACCCTCTTTTTCGAGGAGGCCTACGAGCAGTGTGATCATCTGGAGCAGGCGCTCCTTGATCGCGAAAGCTATCCGGCCAATCCCGAAACCTACAATCTGATGTTTCGTACCGCCCATACCATCAAGGGTTCAGCCAGCATGCTGGGCCTCACCATGCTGGTACGCTTCGCCCACGCCATGGAGAACATGCTGGCACGGCTTCGCAGCGGCGAGTTGCAGCTCGATGAGCATCTGATCAACCTGCTGCTGGCCTGCAATGATCAGCTACGCGACCTGTTGCAAGGGGCGGAGCACAACCCCGAGCTGCCGCAGACCGAAACCCAGCAGATCCTGGCCCTGCTTTCCCAACTGCAAGGCCATCAAAATTTGCCAACTCACCCTGTCGTAGTGCCGCCACAGAACGTAACTTCGTCGCAGGATCTCAAGCGCTGGCATCTCTCTGTGCGTTTTTATCCCGCGCTTTATCAGGATGGCTTCGACCTGCTGGCCTTTATCCGCTATCTCGGCAATCTGGGCGAGATCGTCTTCATCGAACCGGTCTGGCACGAATGGCCTCCCCTACAGCTGCTCGATCCGACCGAATGTTTCCTTGGCTATGAAATTGGCCTGCGCAGTGCCGAATCTCCCGAGCGGATCCGCAGTACCTTCGATTTTGTGGCTCATGCCAGCATCATCTGCCTGCTGACGCCTCATCAGGATCTCGCCGAGTTTGCGGCGCAAGGTGAACGACTGGCCCAGTGGCGCAACGAACCACTGACGGCCCAGCTTGCCCGCTGGGAGGCAGCCGACGTCCTGAGCCGTGAAGAGGCGGCCGCCATTGAACGGGGCGACTATCGCCGTGGCCAAACCAGCGAAACAGACAGCGCATCCGCCGCCCCTTCAGCATCATTTTCACAACCTGCACATCCAGAGCCGGAACTGCCGGTAACACCTCAGCCCAAGCCAGCCCCGCTGCGCAGTGAGGGACACTACATTCGCATTGAGGCGGCGAAGCTCGACCGGCTGATCAACCGGGTCGGCGAACTGGTGATCGCCACCTCAGCGACAACCTTGCAGGCCAGATTGCGAGGAGATGCCGAGCTGGTCGAATCGGTGGCCGCGGTCAACACCCTGGTCGAGGGGATCCGCGATGATGCCCTTACCCTGCGCATGGTGCCCATCAACGAGATCTTCAACCGCTTTCCGAGGTTGGTGCACGAACTCTCCCAGCAGACCGGCAAGAACATCAGCCTGCACATCAACAACGCCGAAACCGATATCGACAAATCCATGGTCGAGAAGCTGACCGATCCCCTGATGCATCTGGTGCGCAATGCGGTCGATCACGGCATCGAGAATGAGGCGCAGCGCCTTGAGGCTGGCAAGGCGGCTGGCGGCGTGGTCACCCTGAACGCCTATCATGACGCAGGCGCCGTAGTGGTTGAAGTGAGCGACGATGGTCGCGGCATCGATCGCGACAAGATCCTGGCCAAGGCCCAGACGATGGGCATGGCTCAGGAGGGAAAAATCCTGAGCGAGCAGGAGATATTCCAGTTCCTGTTCCAACCCGGCTTCTCAACCGCCAGCGGTGTCAGCGATCTTTCGGGTCGCGGTGTCGGGCTCGATGTGGTCAAACGCAATCTGGAGTCCCTGCGGGGCGAGACCACCATCGAGAGCCATCCTGGCCGCGGCACAACCTTCCGCCTGCGGCTCCCGCTAACCCTCGCCATCATCGACGGTTTTCGCATCGAGGTGGATCACTCCTCTCTGGTGATCCCCCTCGACATGATGCTCGAGTGCATTGATCTGCCGCCGGATGCCCTCGATACCCCCTCGCGCCAGATCAATATCCGCGGCGAGTGGGTGCCCTTTATCGTGCTGCGCGAGCTGTTTGCCCTTCCCCCCGCCGACGAGCCCGAGTTTGTCGTTATCGTCGACTATGCCGACAACCGCGCTGGCATTGTGGTGGATCGTCTGATTGGCGAAGTGCAGGCGGTGATCAAACCACTCGGAGAGCTGTTCAGGACGCTGCGATATGTCAGCGGTTCAACCATTTTGGGCAATGGCCAGCCGGCCCTCATTCTTGATGTGCCACAGCTTATCGAGCTGGCCAGACGACGAGAGTTGCACTTGATCCATCAGCATGCAGATGCCATCTCCGGCAACCGAACCTGATTGACCACATACTGTTATCAACCGCTTTAACGGAGTCAAAACCATGGACTGGTTTCACAACTTGCAAGTCAGAACAAAACTGGTGCTCTCGTTTTCCATTTTGATGGTGCTGCTGGTGACCTTGACCGTCACCAGCTACTACTCCACCAAAACGATGGCACTACTGGTTAAAAACATGCACGCCAACCAACTGGTGCCCATTCGGGATCTGGCCAACGCCAACATGCAGGCGATCTACATGAACCGGGCTCTCTATCGCTACGTGCTGGAGACCAAGGAGGAGAGCAGAAAGCTCAACGCAGGCAACATCCTGCGTTACGAGAGTCAGCTCAACAAACTGCTCGATACCTATCGCAAAACCTATCTGACCCAACCGGAAATCGATGCGCTGGCCCGCTTCGATCAATCCTGGGTCACCTACAAGTCCTATGCCGATATCATCATGCGCACCGCGCAGTCGGACACCGGCGACAATGTCAACAACCAGAAGGCCGCCCAGATCATGGCCGAGCAAGGCCGTCCAGCCTTTGACAAGTCAGATGATCTGCTGACCGAGCTGGTCAATATCAATGACCGCCTCGCCACCCAGTCGTTGCAAGAGAGTGAAGATATCTATCAGGACAACCTGAGCCTGCTGATCCTCATCTCCTGCACTGCCTTTGTTATCTGTCTCATCCTGGCCATGCTGGTCACCCGCAGCATCTTGCGCCAGCTGGGTGGCGACCCCTCCTATACCGTGCAGGTGGTTTCCCGTGTCGCCGCTGGGGATCTCTCGACCCCGGTCAAGCTGCGCAGCGATGACAGCAGCAGCCTGCTCTTTGCCATCAAGAGCATGGCTCATCGCCTCTCCGATATTCTCAACGAGGTGGGCGCCATGTCAGAGGCCATCGGCTCGGCCTCTGAACAGGTCGCTGCCACCGCCAACTCGCTGTCGCAAACCTCCTCCGAACTGGCCTCCAGCGTCGAGCAGACCAGCGCCTCCGTCGAGGAGATGGCGGCCACCGTCAGCCAGAACGCCGACAATGCCAAGGTCACCGAGAACATCTCCACCAAGGCGGCCAGCAGTGCCACCGAAAGCGGCAAGGCGGTAGGCGAGATGGTTCACGCCATGAAGGAGATCGCCTCGCGCATCACCGTCATCAATGACATCGCCAACAAGACCGATCTGCTGGCCATCAACGCCGCCATTGAGGCGGCCCGCGCCGGTGAACACGGTAAGGGTTTTGCCACCGTGGCGGCCGAGGTACGCAAACTGGCGGAGCGCTCGCAAAATGCCGCCAAGGAGATTGGCGAGCTTGCTGGCCGTTCGGTCAGCGTCGCCGAACAGGCCGGCACCCTGCTGCGGGAGATGCTGCCGGGGATCGATCAGACTGCCACTCTGGTGCAGGAGATCGCATCGGCCTCCCGTGAACAGCGGGCCAGCGTCTCCCAAATCAATATTGCGGTGACCCAGATCAGTGATGGCATGCAGGCCTCCGCTGCCTCGGCCGAGGAGCTGAGTTCGACCTCGGAAGAGCTCAGCTCCACCGCTTTGCAGCTGCAGGAGCTGATGCGGCAGTTCACCCTGCGCGGTGGCAACAACCGTCAGCCCACCCAGTTTCATGCTGCCGGTTACAGTGCCAGACCGGTCATCCCGAAAAAGAGCACGCTGAGCCAGCACCTGCACCATGACGACGATCTGGAGCGGGAAGTGGACGATGGCAAGTTCAGCAACTATTAGGAGCAGCCCAATGCGCACAACACATGCCCCTGATACTGTCACCTCCCACTTCCACTGCGTGACCTTCATGCTGGGAGGGGAGCTATACGGGGTCGATATCGGCTGCATCCGCGAGATCATCGAGTTCGAGGGGATGACGCCGGTGCCCATGATGCCGCGCTTTGTCAGGGGTATCATCAACCTGCGGGGCGCCGTGGTGCCGGTCATCGACCTTTCGATCCGCTTTGGTCGGGGGCAGACTCCGATCCAGCCCACCACCTGTGTCGCAATCCTTTCGCTGCCCAACAGCAATGGCGAAGAGCAGGAGATCGGCATGTTGCTCGACTCCGTCTGCGAGGTGCTGGAGATTGCCACCGACACCATAGAGCCGGCCCCGACCTTTGGCGCCCATATTCGCGGCGACTTCATCCAGGGGGTGGTCACCATCGCCCAGCAGTTCGCCATACTGCTCGACATGCACAAGGCGCTCTCCATCGCCGAGCTGAGCGCCATGGCCGAGGCCACCACCAGCCAGCTCTTCAACAGCGAGCAAGGGGGCTATTAGTGGCGGCATCCCTCACCACCCCGGATCAGGGGCCGGTGCTCACTCAAAGAGAGTTCGAACTGTTCCGGCGCTTTATCTTCACCGCCGCCGGCATCGATCTCGCTCCCTGCAAGCGGGCGCTGGTGCAATCCCGCCTCGCCAAGCGGCTGCGGGCGCTCAATCTCACCAGCTACTACGGCTACTGGGAGCGGATCAACCAGCCACAGAATGTGCAGGAGCGACAGCTCGCCATCAACCTGCTCTCTACCAACGAAACCTATTTTTTCCGCGAGGCACAACACTTCAGCTGGCTCAAACACCATGCCGAACAACTGCACGCTAGCCGCCATCAACCACTGCGGGTCTGGTCTGCCGCCTGCTCCACCGGTGAGGAGGCCTACTCAGCCGCCATGGTGCTGGCCGAACAGCTCGGCATCAACGAGCGCTGGCGGATCTACGGCACCGACATCAACACCCGGGTGATCCCCTTTGCCCAACGTGCCATCTATGCCGTGGAGCGGGCCCAGCATGTCCCGCCCCACCTCTGGATGCGCTATTTCCAGCGCGGTCACGACGAATATGCAGGCAAGGTGCGGGTGAGACCCGAGCTGGCGAGAAAAGTGTCATTCTCCAACCTCAACCTGCTCACCTGCAGCAACTTTATCGAGCGGGAGTTCGACGTCATCTTTTTGCGCAATGTGCTTATCTACTTCAACGAAGAGACCAAAGGCCAGGTGCTCTCTCAATTGTGTGAGCTGCTCAGGCCCGGTGGTTATCTGCTGGTCGGCCATTCGGAGATCATCCGTCAGCAGGATCTGCCACTGGTGCAGGAGGCCCCTTCGCGCTATCGCTGCCAACCTCAGCTTTTCAAGGATGAAACATGACCATACGGGTATTGATCGTGGACGACTCGGCACTGGTGCGGGAAGTGCTGACCCAGATGCTGGGCAAGGCCGCCGATATCGAAGTGATGGGGGCGGCATTCGATCCCATCTTCGCCATGCAGCAGATGAAGAAGAGCTGGCCGGATGTGATCATTCTCGATATCGAAATGCCTCGTATGGATGGCCTCACCTTCCTGCGCAAGATCATGAGCGAGCGCCCGACGCCGGTCATCATCTGCTCCTCACTGACCGAAGAGGGCGCCACCATTACCCTGGATGCCATGGCTGCCGGTGCCATCTCCATCATCACCAAGCCCGCTGTCGGCATCAAAAACTTCCTGCAGCAATCGGCCAACGAGCTGATCCAGGAGATCCGTACCGCCGTCAACGCCAAGCTGCGCAACCTGCTGCCAGACCACCAGCAACCCGGTTTTACTCCCCCTCCCAAGCGCACCGCCGATGCCATGCTCTCGCCCCCGCCGGAGCGGGTCAAATTTCGCACTACCGACCGGATCATCGCCCTTGGCACCTCCACCGGCGGCACCCAGGCCCTTGAGTATCTGCTGACCCGACTGCCGGTCACCTGCCCGGGGCTCGCCATCGTGCAGCATATGCCGGGGCGCTTTACCGCCTCGTTTGCGGAGCGCTTGAACGGCCTTTCCAAGATCGAAGTCAAAGAAGCGGCCACCGGCGATCGCCTGCTGCCCGGGGTAGCGCTGATCGCCCCCGGTGGCAAACATCTGCTGATCCAGCGCAGCGGAACCCAATATCTGGCTGAGGTGAAAGAGGGTCCCCCCGTCTCTCGTCACTGTCCCTCGGTCGATGTGCTGTTTCGCTCGGTGGCGGTCAGTGCCGGTCATAACGCCCTTGGCGTCATCATGACCGGCATGGGGGATGATGGCGCCCGCGGTATGCGCGAATTGCATGACACCGGCGCTCGCACCATCGCACAGGATGAGGCGAGCTGTGTGGTCTTTGGCATGCCCAAAGAGGCAATCGCCCATGGCGGGATCGATGAAGTGATGTCCCTTGCCCAGATAACCCAGACGCTTGGCCGTCCCGATTGAGAGGAACCACCATGTCCCTAGAACAATGGCAGGGCCGCAGCGCCCTGGTGGTCGATGACTCCCGTACCCAGCAGTATGAGGTGACCTGTCTGCTGCAAGAGCTGGGCTTTGGCCAGATCCATCTGGCCAACGATGGTCAGGATGCCCTCAACAAGCTGCAGCAACTGGAGCATGTCGATCTGCTGCTGACCGATCTCAACATGCCGGGCATGGATGGGGTCGAGCTCATCAGCCAGCTGGAGAAGCACACCGGCTATCAGATGTTTGTCGCCGTGATGAGCGCCGTGGATCGGGATGTGCTGGATGTTATCCACTCCATCGCCGATGCCGGCACGCTGGAGGTGATCGGCGTACTGGCCAAACCGCTCAGAGCCCAGGATCTGCGCAACATGTTGCAGCACTGCGATCCGCGGGTCCATCGGGAGAGCAACAAATGGATGCAGCTCACCTTCACCAGCGACGATGTCCGCCATGCTCTGGAGCAAGGCCAGCTGGTTCCCTTTTTGCAGCCCAAGATCACCATGAGCGATGCCAGCCTCTATGGCTTCGAGGCGCTGGTGCGCTGGCATCACCCCGAGCATGGCACCCTGCCCCCGGTCTGTTTCGTTCATCATCTGGAAGAGGGGCCGCTGGCGCTCGATTTTTTCTACGCCTTCCTGCATGCCACCTGCGAGGCACTCAACAAACTCACTCTGCAAACCGGCCAGCTCAGCTGCTCCATCAACCTGCCGGTCTCACTGCTGACGACCGACAAGCTGGTGGAAACCATGGTAGAGGTCGTGCAGGGCCATCGCCTGCCCTGTCAGGCGATTATCATCGAAGTCACCGAGACCACCTTCATGTCCAACCTCGCCGTGTCGCTCGGTACCCTCGCCCGCCTGCGGCTGCGTGGCTTCGGTGTGGCAATGGATGATTACGGCACCGGCTACTCCTCGATGAAGCAGCTGTCCCGCTGCCCGTTTACCGAAATCAAGATAGACAAGGAGTTTGTCCACGATGCCCATACCAGCCCCAAGAAGCTGGCCATCCTCACCTCCGCCATTGTGATGAGCCAGAAACTGGGGCTCAAAACCGTCGCTGAGGGAGTTGAGAGCGAAGAGGATTGGGATCAGCTGGCCTTGCTGGGGTGTGATTTAGCCCAGGGCTATTACATCAGTCGCCCGCTGCCGGTTGAACAGATTGCACACTGGTTCGGCGAGTGGCAGGCAAAAAACGCTATTTATCCGGCAGACCAACCCTGATTGGGAAAATAACTTAAATTTAAGGTGTCGTGTAATTTCGGCATGGAATGCAAATACATCAGCATGAGGCTCTATATGATAAATCTGATCCGTCTTGTATCGATAAAAATGCGACTAATGCTCGCCTTTTTGCTAGTCAACCTGATCCTGATCGGGGTGGGATTTTACGGCAAGCAAAATACTGCAACCGTCAACGACATGTTGAATGACATGTATCTCAACATGCTGGTCCCGATAAAGGATCTATCCAACGCCAATATGCAGGCTATTTATCACAACCGCTCCCTGTTTGATTATGTGATTGAGCCAACCAAACCGGGCATGGATGCCATCTCTCATAAAATGGATGGCTACGAGCAGAAGATGAACGAGCTGCTCAACCAATATCGAGCGACCGAACTGACCGAACCGGAAAAAGTGGTGCTGGCAGATTTTGATCGCGCCTGGCCCCTTTACAAAGAGGCGGCCAAAAAAGCGATGGCGGCCAGCTACGTCAATGATAACGACAGCGCGGTCAAATTGATGAAGGGTGAAGCAGCTGCGACCTTTCAGGTCGTCGATGACATCCTCAGCAAGCTGGTGGATATCAACCAGGGGCTGGCTAAAAAAGCCTATGACGATAGCGATGTGATCGTCGCCGATATCACCACAGCGACCTACACCATCATCGCCATTTCGGTCGCCCTCTCGGTAGTGCTTGGCTGGCTGCTTAGTCAGAGCATCAACCCGCCGCTTGGCAACATCATGGAAGAATTGAAACAATTGGCCGCCGGTTATCTCACTGGCAGTGATAATCGTGACGGGCAAGACGAGATCACCCAGATGCAGATCTCCATGGGCAATGCCCGCCGCAGCCTGCGCAACATCGTATCCACCATGCAGCAAGCCGCCGAAGGGCTCACGGCCAGCTCCTCCCAACTGGTTGCCGCAGCGCAGCAAGTCAACACCAGCTCCCAGCAGCAATCACTGGCGACCGCCAACACAGCCGCATCGGTAGAAGAGCTGACCACCTCGGTCTCTCAGCTCTCCTCCTTTGCCAATCAGGCCAACAGCGTGGTAATGGAGTCCGGTGAAATCGCTCACGCCGGTGAGGAGCAGGTCAAGCGGGCGTCACAGGAGGTGGTGCGCGTTACCAATGCGGTCAACGATTCCGCCAAACAGGTACAGGGATTGTTTGATGACATCACTCGCATCAGCCAGATCTCGGTGATGATCCAGGGGGTCGCCGATCAGACCAACCTGCTGGCGCTCAACGCGGCTATCGAGGCCGCCCGGGCTGGCGACATGGGCCGCGGCTTTGCGGTCGTTGCCGACGAGGTGCGTACGCTGGCGGCCCGCACCACGCAGGCCACCCAGGAGATCAACGAGATGCTCCAGTCAATCCAGCAGGGGGCAACCGGCGCGGTCAAGGGGATGAACGCCTGCTCCGACAGCATGGGCACGGTACGCGAGACTACCGACAACTCCAGCCACACCATGGCGCAGGTCGATCAGAGCTCCCGCAAGGTGGTGGGCCTTATTCAGGAGATCAGCTCCATGCTGCATGAGCAGGCGGCAGCCAGCCAGCTGATCGCCCAGTCGGTCGAGGAGATCACCCAGATGTCGCTGGAAAACGTCTCGGCCGCCGAGAGCGTCAACCACGATGCCTCCCAGCTGACCGACATCATCAAACAGCTCGACGAGGGGATCCGCTTCTTCAAGGTGTAAGAGGGGATCAAAACAGGATCAGATGCAAAGTGGCGGGCAATCCCGCCACTTTTTTATTTCAACTTCACTCAGGGCAACGCCCCGTCTCGATTACCAGACACGCAATCAAGCCATTTGCCAAACAACGGCGGCATCACTATCCGGGAAAATGAAATATAAGCAAATAACGGGGTAACACTGTGAGGAAATAGAGGCAGATAAATGGAACTGAGAATGGCGGCGACAGGGCGCCGCTTTTAGTTGACCTGACGATTTTAGCTGACCTGACGATATTGCTCGGTCAGGACAATACGAGGGGTCATCCGGTTATTCATCACCTTGATAACGCCAAAACGGGACAAGGTTTTGCTGGTTGTCAGTACAAAATCCTGAGTCAGGTTCATGCAGACACTCGCCTGGTCGCCCGCTTCAATGACCATAAACTCCCCTCTGCCGTGGGGTGTATTCATCCAGACCAGATCGCCATTTTGTGGCGATATAACCGAGTGTTGTTCACCAAAAAACCAGCTTTGTGGCATCAGGGGTTTATAAAAACGGCTCACTGCGATGGCATTAAGTACCAACTGAACCTGATGAGGAATACTCCACGCCAGTTCTGCCGCTTTATCCATCAATTGATAATAGAGCGCCGCATCATCGACACAAAAAGGCTGGGTGGTAAATGAACTGGGTACCAATTGCCGCCCTTTATATTCGGTGGCAAATAGCATGTTATCAGACAGGTCCAACATCAGACGGTCATTCTGGGCATCATAGTGCCATTGCCAGCTATCGGTCGGTTGGATAAGCATGCGGGAGCCCTTACTTGATAATTACCAGTTGACTTTATTCCATATGCAGGAAATCAGCAACGTCAAATAAAGGGCTCCCCAACTATTTCTTAAATATTGGTCACAATCTCTTTGACCAGACCCGGCCCTTTATAAATAAAACCGCTATAAATTTGTACCAGACTGGCTCCGGCAGCCAATTTTTCCCGCGCCGCCATGGCACTATCGATACCACCGACCCCGATAACTGGCAGAGCGCCATCAAGCGCTTTGGCCAGATGACGGATCACCTCGGTGCTCTTGTGCTGCAGCGGACGACCACTCAGGCCACCCGCCTCACCGGCATGGGGCATGTCGTAAATCATCTCGCGCTCGAGGGTGGTATTGGTGGCGATGACACCATCGATGCCATTGCGAACCAGCGAAGCGGCAACCTGATCTATTTCCTCGAAGCTCAAATCCGGCGCAATTTTTACCGCCAGCGGCACATATTTTTTATATTGGGCAGCCAGTTCTTGTTGGCGGGTTTTCAGCGCGGCGAGCAATTCATCGAGCGCCTCGCCATATTGCAGCGAACGCAAACCCGGGGTGTTGGGGGATGAGATATTGACGGCGATATAACCGGCATGGTCATACACCTTGTCCATGCAGAAGAGGTAATCATCCTTGCCCTGCTCGATGGGTGTATCTTTGTTTTTGCCGATATTGATGCCAATTACCCCCTGATATTTGGCCTCTTTGACCCGCGCGACCAGATGATCAACCCCCTTGTTGTTGAATCCCATCCGGTTGATGATCCCCTCTGCTGGAATAACCCGGAACAGGCGCGGTTTGTCATTGCCGCTTTGCGGTCTGGGGGTAACGGTACCTACCTCGATAAAGCCAAATCCCATGGCCCCCAATGCATCAATACACTCCCCATCTTTATCCAGACCGGCCGCCAACCCCACCGGATTGGCAAAAGAAAGCCCCATAACAGTGACGGGGCGTTTCGGCAAATTCTGGCGGAAGAAACAATCGAGTGGCGTACCGAGAAGGCGGGGCAAATATTTCATGGAGAGATCGTGAGCCTGTTCCGGATTGAGTTTGAACAGGAAATGCCTGGCGATGGGGTACAACATCTTTGCTCCTTAAAGAAAGCCCCGGCAACTGGCCGGGGCTTTGGGTGTTATGCCGCTGTTATGCTTTCAGGCAATTACAGTGATCGGCAATTCAACTGGAGCAGGTTCAACTCTCGCAAGGCCACCGAGAACTTGGCGAACTCGTGAGTGCTGGTGGTCTTGAAGTCGGCCAACATATGGGTCCAACGGGACAAGAGTTGTTCATGCTCCGAAATCCAGTCGGCCAGTATGGTAGCGCATTCTCCCTGATCTTTGCACCCTTCCAGTACCACGGAAGTGAGGCTGCGCTGCTGCCAGTCCAGATCTTCGCGGAAGGAGGCTCGCGCCATCGCCTGCCAGTGGTTGCCAACCGGCTGATGGTTGATCTGGTCGAGGAACCAGTGCAGATCCAGCTTGGCGCCAAGGCGGTAGTAGACATTGGCGGCGCGCAGGATGTCGGTCTTGTGCTCCGCGGCAATCTGCGCCAGATCCAGAGTGGAGAAAAGGCTGCTCATATGAGCGACCTGACGGGCGATGGCCTCCGGCACCTGTTTCTCCACCAGCTTCTGCACTGCCAGCTTGTGCTCGGCTACTTCACTCTCATCCATGACCTCATAGAGGTGCTGACTCAAGGTTTCGAAGGCCGGACGGAAGAAGGCGATGTTCTCGCTGATGCTCCAGCTGCGGTTGCGGGCACGCAGGAACCAGCGGGTGGCGCGGCGCACAATGCGGCGGCTGTAGAACATCAGCTCGAGCTGGGTTTCTGCCCCCACCAGGTTGTCACACCCTTCGATGTCGCGCCACAGCCGGTTCATGCCAAACACCTCGCGGGCCATGGCAAAGCAGCAGGCCACTTCGGCGACCGAGGCTCCGGTCTCGTCCTTCATCCGGCTAGCGAAGTTGAGCCCCATGTCGTTGACCAGCATGTTGGCGACCCGGGTCGCAATGATCTCGCCCCGCAGCGGATGCTGGGCCAGTGCCGCACCGAACTGCTGCTGCAGTTTGGGCGGGAAGCTGGTGACCAGCATGTTGGCGAGGAACGGCTCGTCGGTCACTTCCGGGCAGTTGAGCTGCTCTTTCAGTACCATCTTGCCGTACGCCACCAGCACCGCCAGCTCGGGTCGGGTCAGCCCCTGCCCTGCCGCCATCCGCTCGGAGAGTTCCTCATCGGATGGCAGGAACTCCAGCGCACGATCGAGCTTGCCCTCCCGCTCCAGCCCCTGAATAAAGCGCTGCTGCTCTTTGAGTTGTTCAGAGCCGCGGAAGCTGGTGACCGAGATGGACTGGGACTGGCGATAGGCGTTGGTGATGACAATCTGCGCCACATCGTCGGTCATATCAAAGAGCATCTGGTTACGCTGCTTGAGCGTCATATCCCCGGCTGCCACCAACTGGTTCAGCAGGATCTTGATGTTCACCTCGTTATCGGAGCAGTCCACGCCGCCCACGTTGTCAGTAAAATCGGTATTGATGCGGCCGCCCTGACTGGCGTACTCCACCCGGCCAAGCTGGGTAAAGCCGAGGTTACCGCCCTCACCCACGATGCGGGCACGCAGATCGCGGCCATTGACCCGCAATGCATCGTTGCTGCGATCACCGACCTCGGCGTCGCTCTCGCGGGCGCTCTTCACGTAGGTGCCGATACCGCCGTTCCACAGCAGGTCGATATTCAGGCAAAGCAGTGCCTTGATCAGCTCGTTCGGCGCCATGCTGGCCTTGTCGGTACCGAGCAGGGTCTGCATCTCAGGAGTGAGCTTGATGGACTTGGCCGAGCGCAGGAAGATGCCGCCCCCTGCCGAGATCAGGCTTTTGTCGTAGTCATCCCAGGTCGAGGTCGGCAGCTCGAACAGACGCTTGCGCTCGACAAAGCTCCTGGCCGAATCCGGGTTGGGGTCGACGAAGATGTGCATGTGGTTGAACGCGCCCACCAGTCGGGTGTGCTCGGAGAGCAGCATGCCGTTGCCGAACACGTCGCCCGCCATGTCGCCAATCCCGACGCAGGTAAAATCGGTGGTCTGGCAGTTGATACCCAGCTCGCGGAAGTGGCGCTTGACCGACTCCCATGCGCCGCGGGCGGTGATGCCCATCTTCTTGTGGTCATAACCGACCGAACCGCCGGAGGCGAACGCGTCACCCAGCCAGTGGCCATACTCCAAGCTGATTTCGTTGGCGATATCGGAGAAGGTGGCCGTCCCCTTGTCGGCAGCCACCACCAGGTAGTAGTCATCCTCGTCGTGACGCACCACATCCTTGGGCGGGATCACTTCGCCAGCGATGATGTTGTCGGTCACATCGAGCAGACCGCGGATAAACAGGCGATAGCAGGCCTTGCCCTCTTCCTGAATAACGGCGCGGGGGGCGCCTGCCGGCATCTGCTTGCAGTAGAAGCCACCCTTGGCCCCCACCGGCACGATGACGGTGTTCTTCACCTGCTGGGCTTTGACCAGACCCAGCACTTCAGTGCGGAAGTCTTCTTTGCGATCGGACCAGCGCAGGCCACCACGAGCTACCTTGCCCCAGCGCAGGTGTACCCCTTCCACTCGTGGCGAGTAGACAAAGATTTCGAACTTGGGCAGCGGCAGCGGCATGTCGGTAATGCTGGACGGCGCCAGCTTGAAGGAGATGTAGGGCTTGATGTTGCCCGCCTTGTCCAGCTGGTAGTAGTTGGTGCGCAGGGTGGCGTCGATCATCTCCACGTAGCGGCGAATGATACGATCGTCATCGAGGTTGGCCACCTGATCCAGCTTGGCGGCAAGTTCCTCGTGCAGTCTGGCCCCGGTTTCCGCATGGCGGGGCATGGCCGGATTGAGACGCTGCTCGAACAGCCCAAACAGCAGGCCGGCGATATCGGGATAGCGGGTCAGGGTCTCTTCGATATAGGACTGGCTGAAGGAGACGCCGGTCTGGCGCATGTATTTGGCATAGGCGCGCAGCACCGAGACCTGACGGCCAGTGAGACCCGCCCCCAGTACCAGTCGGTTGAAGCCGTCATCTTCCAGCTGCTTGTTCCAGATGGCCGCGAAGGCCTCCTGGAAGCGCTGCTGGCTCTGCTCCAGATCGAACGGCTGATCGCTGTGTAACAGCATGGAGAAATCGAGGATCCAAAACAGCTCGCCCGCCGGAGTACGCACCTGATAGGGGGTCTCGCCAATGACACGCAGCCCCATGTTCTCCAGCATCGGCAACACGTCGGAGAGGTGGATAGGTTCGGTGCGGTGGAACAGCTTGAGGCGTACCCGGCGATCGTTCTCCTCTTCCTGAGCACGGTAGAACAACATGCCGAGTGGCTCGGCTTCACTCAAGTTGTCCAGCGCCATGATGTCGGCCACGGCAGAGCCCGGCAGCACATCTTCCTTGTAAGCGCGGGGGAAGGCGGTGCTGAAACGGCGACGCAGTTCGTTGCCGCGCGCTTCGCCATAGTGGGAGAGCAGCACGGAGTCGAGTCTGTCATCCCAGCTGCGGGCCGCTTCAATCAGGTTGTTCTGTACTTCGTTCACATCCACATCCACGTTGTTGTTGTTAACCCGCACTATGTAGTGAGTCCGTGCCAGCACGCCCTCGGTGAAGTAGACGTTGAACTCCACCTCTTCGCTGCTGCCGAAATATTGTTGCAGGATCTGCTGGGTCTTGATCCGCAGCGCGGTGTTGTAGCGCTCCTTGGTGACATAAACCATGCAGGAGAAGAAGCGACCATAGACATCGCGGCGCACAAACAGGCGCAGCATGTCCCGCTCCTGCATCTCCAGCACACCCAGACCGGTAGCCAGCAGCTCCTCTTCGCGGGCCTGGATCAGCTCGTCACGGGGATAGGTTTCCAGCACGTTCAGCAGCGCCTTGTAGGCGTGGGAGCCCTTCTCATGGCCGGAAGAGGCCATGATGCGCTCGAGACGATGGCTGATAAGCGGGATCTGGGTCGCACTGGTGTTGTAGATGGAGGAGGCATACAGACCGATAAAGCGATCTTCCCCCACCACCTTGCCATGCTCGTCGAAGCGCTTGATGCCGATGTAATCCACATAAGCCGGGCGATGAACACGGGATTTGCTGTTGGATTTGGTGAGGATCAGCAGATCCTGACTCAGCGCTGCGTGACGGGCGCTGGCCGGCATATTGCCAAGGCGCTGCCCCTCATCCTTGATGGAGTTCTTCATCAGGCCGAGACTGGAGTTCGCCTGCGGCAGGATCTCGTGATCCCCCTCCACCGCCTTGACGTCGTAGCGGCGATAGCCCATCAGGGTGAAGTTATGGGCCGCCACCCATTTGAGAAACGCGATGCAGGAGTTGACCTCCTCCTGACTCACCGGATGGTTGCGCTTTGGCAGCTCGTCGATGATTTCATTGAGCTTGGCCAGCATCGGCTGCCAGTCGCCGACCGCCAGCGCAACTTCGCCAGCCACGGATTTCAGTTCGGCTGCCAGCGCTTCCATCTGCGCTTCGCTGGTAAGGTGATCGATTTCGATGAGGAAGGCGGTTTCGACCGATGTCTGCCCGTCGGTATTGCCGAGATCCAGAATGGCGCTGATCTTGCCTTCTTCGCCGCGGATCAGGTGCAGCGGCTGGTGCAGCATCATGTGGGCGGTGATATTGAGACGCTTGAGCGCCATCCGGATGGAGTCCACCAAGAAGGGAGAATCCTGCAGGATCACCTCGACGATGGTGTGGGGGGACTGCCAGCCATGGCGAGTCAGCTCGGGGTTGTAGACCCGGATATAGGGTTCGGTTCCGCTACGCTGATTGAGGGCATTCCAGAGGCTAAGCGCCGCGCCGTAGAGATCGCTGTCGTTGCGATCATGCATGTCGGAGCTCGCCATGTTGCCGTAAAACTTGGCCACGAAGCATTCGACCAGAGAGGCACTCTTCTTGGGCAGTTTTTGATGGATCAGGCCGAGAACGTTTTCGAGCAGAACTGAGGTAGGGGCGTCTTTCAATGCCATTTTTATATTCCTTATCGGACGACATTAACCACCGACGCAGAGGCAACCACCCTGGTTACCCGCTGGTGCAGAGTTGTTGCGAAGTGTAATGGCTTGGATCAAGGAAGGCGAGAGAAGATGCTAACGGACTGTTAAAAACAAGGTGCAGATCACGGCTTAAACTGTGAGATATTTTGCCAACAGGCAAAAAAACAGAAATTCCCACTGCCTTTGTGCCACTTTTCCGGATAGATAGTGAGCACAATCAGATAATCAGTCGGTAAACTGTTCGTTTTTTGTTAACTTATGCGTTCGAGGCTGATAAAGCGATAATCGTCCTGCGTTTTGAGGCGAAAATAGCCATGTACCCCGCTGATAGCGACAAAAGGCCGGATTTTATCGATGCCAAGCTCGATGGTCAGCCCCTGTTCACTGCGCACCACCAGTCGTCTGGCGTGCCCCTGATACATCAACATCACCTCGTCACTGCTCAGCGACAGCCGAAAGGTAAATTGCTTCACGTTTACTCCCGATAGATGCCCTGTTTACCCCGCTGGCAAGCAGAGAGGATCAAAAAACGGGGCAGAGGATGACACTCCCCTGCCCCGTCGATGTTACTGCTGCAGCGCCTTGCTCACTTTTTCGAACAGATCCCGCGCCAACCCTTCGAGGTTGGCCAGGCGGGTCAGCTCGGCACGGATCAGCCCCTTGCGCCCCTCATCGAGTCGCTTGAACTGGATAAGCGGGGTGATGAGGCGGGAAGCGACCTGCGGGTTGACCTCGTTGAGCTCGATCAGCAGATCGGTCAGGAAGCGATAGCCGCGACCATCGATGGCGTGGAACTGCACCTGGTTGTTCATGGCAAAGCTGCCGACCAGTGCACGCAGACGGTTCGGGTTGCGAATGCTGAAGGTCGGGTGAGCCATCGCCTGCTGCACCTCGCTCAGCACATCTTCCGCCGGCTTGCTACCCACCAGACGCAGCCAGTTATCCAGCACCAGACCATCCCGGGCCCACTTGCCTTCAAAATCGGCCAGCAGCTCGGAGCGGCACGGCAACAGATAGCTGTTGGCGACCTGCAACGCCGCCAGAGTGTCGGTCATGTTGTCGGCGGCGGCATATTGTTGGCGCACCAGCAGGTCGGCACTGCCAGCATCGAGGGCCGCCAGATAGCCGAGCACCACGCTCTTGAGCGCGCGTTTGGCCATATCGGCATGCACCACCTGATAACCCGGCAGATGAAGGCTCTCGTAGGTCACCAGCAGCTGGTCGCCAAAGGCTTGCGCCAGCGAGGTGGTGATCTCGTTGCGCACCTGATGGATGGCATCGATATCCGCCACCTCAAACAGTTCGGCCAGGGTCGCCTCACCCGGCAGGGTCAGGATCTCCGCCTTGAGCGCCGGATCGAGTTCGGCATCTTCCAGAATGGCGATAAAGGCTGTCAGCAGGGTTTGGGAGAGCTCAACCCCCTGTCCATGCTGCACCCGGGCTACCCCGTCGATAACCGCCTTGTTGATCAGCATCTGCGCCGCATCCCAGCGGGCAAATTCGTTGCGGGCATGGCGCATCAGGAAGGCCAGCGCCTCATCGCTGTAATCAAAATGCAGCTTGACCGGCGCGGAGAAGTCCCGCAGCAGGGAGGGAACCGGCTTGACCGGCACCTGATCGAACACGAAGGTCTGCTCTGACTCCAGCACGTCGAGCACGTTGCCGATGGCCTTGCCCTGATACTGCAGCGCAATAACGGCGCCCTGCTCGTCATAGAGTTCGATATCGAGCGGAATGTGCAGCGGCAGCTTTTGCGGTTGATCCTGAGTCGGCGGCGTGTGCTGGCTCACGTGCAGACGGTAAACACCGCTCGCAACATCGTACTCGTCGGTCACGTTCAGCTCGGGGGTGCCGGACTGGCTGTACCAGCGGCGGAAACGGCCGAGATCAACCCCGGAGGCATCCTCCATCGCCTGCACGAAATCATCGCAGGTGGCCGCCGAACCATCGTGACGCTCGAAGTAGAGGCGCATACCCGCCTGGAAGGCGGTCTCCCCCAGCAGGGTGTGCATCATGCGGATCACTTCCGACCCTTTCTCATAGACGGTCAGGGTGTAGAAGTTGTTCATCTCGATCACCACATCCGGACGGATGGGGTGCGCCATGGGGCCCGCGTCTTCGGCAAACTGCGGCCCGCGCATGGTGCGCACGTTGTCGATGCGGTTGACGCCACGAGAGCCCAGATCGGAGGAGAACTCCTGATCCCGGAACACCGTCAACCCCTCTTTCAGGCTGAGCTGGAACCAGTCGCGGCAGGTCACGCGGTTGCCGGTCCAGTTATGGAAATATTCGTGACCGATCACCCGTTCGATATCGTTGTAGTCGTTGTCGGTGGCGGTCGCCGGGTTGGCCAGTACGAAACGGGAGTTGAAGATATTCAGCCCCTTGTTCTCCATCGCACCCATGTTGAAGAAGTCCACTGCAACGATCATGTAGATGTCGAGATCATACTCGAGGCCAAAGCGCTGCTCGTCCCAGCGCATCGAGTTGATGAGGCTCTCCATGGCAAAACCGGCGCGATCCAGATTGCCTTTGTCGACGAAGATCTCGAGAGCCACCTTGCGACCGCTTTTGGTGACGTAATGGTTGCGCTCCACGTCGAAATCACCGGCTACCAGGGCAAACAGGTAGCTGGGCTTGGGGAACGGATCCTGCCACTGCACGAAATGGCGGCCGTCGCCCAGATCGCCACTATCTACCTTGTTGCCGTTGGAGAGCAGGAAGGGATATTTGGCTTTGTCGGCGGTGATGCGGGTGCTGTAGCGCGCCAGAATGTCGGGGCGATCCAGATAGTAGGTAATGCGGCGAAAGCCCTCCGCTTCGCACTGGGTACAGTAGGCATCACCCGATTTGTAGAGCCCTTCCAGCGCGGTGTTGGCGGCCGGATCCAGCAGGGTGACGATGGTCAGTACGCACTCGGCGGGCAGATTGAAGATGGTCAGGGAGCTCTCGCCCTGCTCGTAGTGTTCGCAGGGGATGCCATCGATGGCGATGCTCTCTAGCGTCAGCTGCTCACCATCCAGTACCAGCGGCGCATTGTGCTCGCCGTTTCGGCGGATACGGGTAATGGCAGTGACCCGGGTCTGTGGCTCCTGCAGCTGGAAATCGAGGTCGATGGTGTCGATCCAGTAGAGCGGTGCCTGATAGTCCTGACGATATTTGGCCGTCATGGCCTGGGAGTGATCGTTCATTATTGTCTGCTTCCACGCTTGTTAAAGGCGAGAAAGAGGCTGTCACAACCAACTGGCAGGGTCAAACAATTTGCAGCAGACAAAAAGAAAGGGCGACTTGCGTCGCCCTTGCTCGTTATCTCAGTCAGATCAGCTGCGTTTGCCGGTCTTGGCCAGATCTGCCGTAATATTGGCCGCTTCGACCAGATATTCGTCAGGGGCCTCAAAATCGGCAGGCAGTTCATCCAGGCTCTTCACCGGCGGCTTGCCAAGGCGAGCCAGTCGCTCATTGGTACGCTTGAGCGCTTTCTCATCCTGCTTGGCCTGCTCTGCCAGACGTACCGCTTCATTGAGGGAGACTGACTTCTTGTCCTTCTCCTCCTTGTAGTCGGCAATGTCCTGCATCACGTAGGCAAACTCGGGATCCTTGGCGATGCGTGCATCGTGGGCCGACTTCAGCTTGGGCAGCAAACTGGCAAAGTTGCCGAGCTTGTCATACTTGGCCGACGCAATCTTGTCCCAAGGCAGAGCATTGAACTCGCGGCTCTCACCCGTCTCTTCCGGTGCAACCGGTGTCGGGAAGCTGATATCCGGTGCAACCCCCTTGTTCTGGGTACTGCCACCGTTGATCCGGTAGAACTTGGCGATGGTGTACTGCACGTGACCCAGCGGCTGCTCGTAGAAGTCGTAGACCTTGGCGAGGCTGCGATGCTGCTGCACCGTCCCCTTGCCGAACGAGTTTTCACCCAAGATCAGGGCCCGGCCGTAATCCTGCATGGCTGCCGCAAAGATCTCGGAAGCCGACGCGCTGTAGCGGTCGATCAGTACAGTCATGGGGCCGCCGTAATAGACGTTGCCATCATCATCGCCGTTGACCGTGATACGACCCATGTGATCACGGATCTGAACCACAGGGCCACTGCCGAAGAAGAGGCCGCTCAGGGCAGACGCTTCGGTCAGGGCACCACCACCGTTACCGCGCAGATCGATGATGAGGCCGTCGATTTTCTGCTTGTTGAGGGTGGAGAGCTCCTTGATCACGTCGTCGTGCAGATTGACGTAGAAGCTCGGGATCTCGATAACACCGATCTTCTTGCCTTCGGCGTTAATCACCTTCGACTTGGCCGCGCGATCTTCGAGGCGCACCTTGTCGCGGGTCAGGTCGATCAGCTCGGTCTTGGCGGTTGCCCCCTTGCCACGCTGGATCTCTAGCTTGACCTTGCTCCCCTTGGGCCCCTTGATAAGCTCGACCACGTCATCAAGACGCCAGCCGATCACATCGACAATCTTGCCATCGTCCTGCCCTACCCCGGTGATCTTGTCATCAGGCTTGAGGCGGTTGGACTTGGCAGCCGGGCCGCCGGGAACCAGCGAGCGAATGACGGTGAAATCATCCTCTGCCTGCAACACGGCACCAATCCCCTCAAGCGAGAGGTTCATCTCGGTATTGAAACGATCGGCACTGCGCGGAGAGAGATAACTGGTGTGCGGTTCGATGGCACGAGCGAAGGAGTTCATGAAGAGCTGGAATACATCCTCGCTCTCGGTCTGGGACATCCGCTTGATGGCGTTGTTGTAACGCTTGCCAAGCAGCTCCTTGATCTCGGGCCACTCCTTGCCGCTGAGCTTGAGGCTCAGGGCATCGAACTTGACCCGTTGACGCCACAACTCATTGAGTTCAGCCTCATCTTTTGGCCAAGCCGCCCCTTCCCGATCAAACACATAGTTGTCGTTCTGGGTGAAATCAAAAGGAGTATCGAGCAGTTTGAGGGCGTATTCGTACCGCTCATAACGTCGCTGCTGACTCAGGTTGAACATCTCGTAGGCGGGCGCCAGACGGCCTCTTTCAAGGTCGGTGTCAAAACCGTTACGGTACTTTTCAAAACGGCTGATATCAGAGGCCAAAAACAGGTTGCGGCTGTAATCCAGGTTCTCCAGATACTTGTCGAAGATCACGGAGGAGAAGGCATCATCCAGCTTGAACTGTTTGTAGTGCGAGCGGGTAAACAGATTGGTAATTCGCTTGCTGGCCGTAGCATGTTGGCTCTCTTGAGCCAACACAGGCAAATCACTCTCCTTGAGCACCGGCTCGATGGCCTGTGCAAGCCCGACAAACGCCAGGCTACAGGCAACGAGGGAAAAACGAATTACGCCATGCTTCAACATTTGTCTCCTTAGAGAACCAAGTGCTCTGATTTGACCCGCAGCATCATGCCGGTCTGCAGTTGGACCTGTACATCATCTTTGGTCACTTCCTTGATGGTGGCCGCAACCGGGGATTTACCCATAACAACGCGCACCCCCTGACCCACTTTCAGCGTAGCGGCATCCACTTTTACCAGCGGAGCTTCAGCGACCGGTGCTTTCTCCTGCGCTTTCGGCTTGGCAGCTACATCAGCTTTTTCGGTTTTGCGGGGAGCAGGACGACGCGGCTTCTTGGCCTTTTCATCCTTCTCTTTGGTATTGGTGCGACGGCTGGCAAAGACGCGCTCTTTGCTCTCTTTCAGAGCCTGCTTGGCGTGCTCGATGTGCTCTTCGGTCAGCAGTTCGCCCGGGTTACCATCCAGATCAACGCGAGCCTGACCGGCTTTGAGCCCATGCAGATAGCGCCAGCTGGAGGTGTATTGACGCAGTGCGGAACGCAGCATGGTCTTGGAGACTCTGGCATCGTCAGCAAGACGCTCGGCCAAATCCTGGAAGATGCCAATCTTGAGCGGCTTGGCCTCTCCTTCAGCAACGAAGCAGGCCGGGAATTTCTCGACCAGGTAGGCAACGATCTCTTTACTGTTCTTCAGCTTCTCAGTGTTTTCCATGTATAACCTTGGCTTTCAATAAACGCACGGGCACTTCCCGAGCACAACAAAGGCCCCATTATAGAGAGCTTGGGGCCTTTTGCGAACCATCTAGCAATGACTTAAAGCATGCTTTCCAAAATTTGCACCGTTTCTTCAAGACCAATCCGGTCTTCCTGGTCGAAACGGTTAAAAATCGGACTGTCGATATCCAGCACCCCGATGATCTCGTGACCCCGACGCAGCGGAATCACAATTTCAGCGTTGCTGGCACCGTCACAGGCAATATGTCCCTCGAACTGGTGCACATCATCCACCAACTGGGTCTTGCCCTGGGCAACAGCCGTACCGCAGACACCACGGCCAACCGGGATCCGGACACAGGCCGGCTTGCCCTGGAAGGGCCCCAGCACCAGAGTATCCCCTTGCAACAGATAAAAACCGACCCAGTTGATACCAGTCAACTCCTGATTGAGCAAGGCGGAGAGGTTGGCGAGTTTGGCGATCAGATCTGGCTCCCCTTCCAGCAGCGCCTGCGCTTGCCGGTTGAGGGTACGATAAAAGGCGTTCTTGTCACTCATGATTAAATGCACTTCACTCCCTGTAGACTGAAGGGAAGGTAACCTCTGAGACAAAAATTTCAAATATTTTTTCCAGAGTCCCCCTTCCCTGCCACGACATCACTATTCCCGAGCGACTGAAAGTGCCAGCTGCTGGCGCTGGCCATTGCTCCACTCAATATTGAGCAACCAGACCATCATGGGGGATGTGCAGCTTCCTACCAGCGCATTTGCCTGCCAGCCATTGCCACTTGATTCAAAATTGACAGGGATGGAGCCCATAAACATATCTCGCCCCTCGAGCCAGGCTTTGATCGGTTTAATCCCGGGGTCCCCGCCCTCCAATCGAATAATAAAATCGCGTTCAGCGCGCACAGGTAATTGTGAAATAGCAATTGCCATCGACTTTTCACCAATTAATAGGTCACAACTGCTGTGGGAAAGATCACAAATTTGATCTTTTTTGGGCTCGGAATTTTGTGCGTTATCGGCTGCAAACCAGGTGCGATAGCTCACCAGCGCCACCAGAACGGCCAGCACTAGCACAAGATGCATTACTTTCTGTGCAGTCAGTCTCTCTTTCATCAAAAACACCCTGTAAAGATGTAATAAAAATGGTCTTTTTTTGATCTCGAACAAGGTAAAACAAGCGTGTAAACGAGACTGGGCGGAGCCAAATATATCACTGTTTATACTGTTATTTTACCTGTCAGTTCAGTATCATTCCCATGGAGTTTTCATTTAGCCATCTTTTACTTTTCCTTTCGTTAACAGGTGTTAACAAGTGGTTGAAGATAGCGCGATGAAGTCCGTCCGGTTTGCCGGACAAAAAACCAAACAACAGCAGCATCGGAAGCGGAATATAACGATGAGCCATACAACTAACCATCCTGAGTACAACTACACCGTTGTTCGCCAGTTTACCGTCATGACGATTGTCTGGGGAATTGTCGGCATGTCGGTTGGCGTACTGATCGCAGCCCAGCTTATCTGGCCTGCTCTTAACTTCGACACTCCGTGGCTGACCTACAGTCGTCTGCGGCCCCTCCATACCAACGCGGTGATTTTTGCCTTTGGCGTCAGCGCTCTGATGGCAACGTCGTTCTACGTTGTTCAGCGCACCTGCCAAACCCGGCTGTTTGGTGGCCCGCTGGCGACCTTCGTCTTCTGGGGCTGGCAAGCAATCATCCTGTCGGCTGCCATCTCCCTGCCGCTGGGTTACACCTCCGCCAAGGAGTATGCCGAGCTGGAGTGGCCGATTGACCTGGCCATCACTGTGGTGTGGGTCGCCTACGCCATTGTCTTCTTCGGCACGTTAATGAAGCGCACCACTTCCCACATCTATGTGGCGAACTGGTTCTTCGGCGCCTTCATCATCACGGTCGCCGTGCTGCACATCGTCAACAACATGGAAGTACCGCTCAGTGCCATGAAGTCCTACTCCATGTACTCCGGCGCCATGGACGCCATGGTGCAGTGGTGGTACGGCCACAACGCGGTAGGCTTCCTGCTGACAGCAGGCTTCCTCGGGATGATGTACTACTTCGTGCCCAAGCAGGCTGGACGTCCGGTTTACTCCTACCGTCTCTCCATCGTCCACTTCTGGGCGCTGATCTCTCTCTATATCTGGGCCGGTCCGCACCACCTGCACTACACTGCGCTGCCTGACTGGGCCCAGTCCCTCGGCATGGTCATGTCCCTGATCCTGTTCGTGCCCTCCTGGGGTGGCATGATCAACGGCATCATGACCCTCTCCGGTGCCTGGCACAAGCTGCGTTATGACCCCATCCTGCGCTTCCTGATCGTCTCCCTGTCGTTCTACGGCATGTCGACCTTCGAAGGCCCGATGATGGCGATCAAGACTGTCAACGCCCTCTCCCACTACACCGACTGGACCGTAGGTCACGTTCACTCCGGCGCGCTGGGCTGGGTAGCCATGGTCTCCATCGGTGCGGTTTATCACCTGATCCCGAACCTGTTCGGTCAGGGCCGCATGTACAGCATCAAGCTCATCAACGTCCACTTCTGGCTGGCGACTGTGGGTACCGTGCTCTACATCGTTGCCATGTGGATTTCCGGCGTGATGCAAGGCCTGATGTGGCGTGCAGTCAACGAAGACGGCACTTTGACCTACAGCTTCGTAGAAGCGCTGCAGGCCTCCTATCCCTTCTACTTCGTGCGCTTCCTGGGTGGCTGCTTCTTCGTCACCGGTATGCTGCTGTTGGCCTACAACGCCTATCGCACCATCACTGCGCCCAAAGGTTCCCTGGAACCTGTCGCCCAGCCAGCATGATTGAAGAGGTCCAAGAATGAGCAACAATAACCGTCACGAGATCCTTGAAAAGAACGTTCCTCTGCTGGTGGTGGCCATTATCTTCGCCATCAGCCTGGGGGGCCTGGTTGAAATTACCCCGCTCTTCTTCCAGAAGCAGACCACCGAGCCGGTTGAGGGCCTCAAGCCCTATACCGCACTGCAGATGGAAGGACGCGATATCTTCATTCGCGAAGGCTGCACCAACTGCCATAGCCAGATGATCCGCCCGTTCCGTGCCGAAACCGAGCGTTACGGTCACTACTCGGTTGCCGGCGAGAGCGTGTGGGAGCACCCCTTCCTGTGGGGCTCCAAGCGTACCGGCCCGGATCTGGCCCGCGTAGGTGGTCGCTACTCCGATGCATGGCACCATGCTCACCTCATCAACCCGCGTGATGTGGTTCCCGAGTCCAACATGCCTGCCTATCCCTGGCTCGACACCAATGTGCTGACCGGCGAAATGACTGGCAAAAAACTGGCGCTGTTCCGCGATCACTTCGGTGTGCCATATACCGATGCGGATATTCAGGGTGCAGGGGAAGCAGTTAAAGGCAAGACCGAGCTGGAAGCCCTCATCGCCTATCTCCAATCACTGGGCCATGCCCTGAAATAAGGAGCCTGAGATGGATTACGGCACATTTCGCGGTCTGTATACCCTGCTGTTGATGGCCATCATGATTGGCATCATCGTCTGGGCCTACAGCAAACGCCGCAAGACCTCTTTTGATGAGGCCGCCAATCTGGTGTTTGCCGATGATGAGCAAGCCGGTGCTGATAAAAAGAACGCAGGAGCGAAACAAGAATGAGCACTCTGTTTAGTATTTTCGTAACCGTCATCACCCTGGGGACCATCCTCGGCTGCTTCTTGCTGCTGATGTGGTGCCTCAAGGACAAGATGGGCGTTGAAGAAGGCAAGCCGATGGGCCACTCCTTCGATGGTATCGAGGAGATCAACAACCCGTTGCCGAAGTGGTGGACCTACATGTTCCTCTTCTTCATCGTCACCGGTCTGGTCTATCTGGTCGCCTTCCCGGGTCTTGGCAATTTCAAAGGCCTGCTGGGCTGGCAAAGTTCCAACCAGGACGTACGCTCGCTGGCCGAGTCCAAGGCGGCAACCGAATCAGCCAAGGCTGAAGGTCGCGCCGTGGAGTACGACCGTGAGGTCGCCAAGGCTGACGAGATCTATGGCGCCAAGTTCCGTGAACTGACCTATGAGGCTGATGGCAAGACCTACCGCGCCATCACCGAAATCGCCAAGGATCCGGAAGCCCTCAAAGTGGGTCAGCGTCTGTTCCTGCAGAACTGCTCCCAGTGCCACGGCTCTGACGCCCGCGGTGGTCGCGGTTTCCCGAACCTGACCGACAGCGAATGGCAATGGGGCGGCCAGCCTGATCAAATCAAGACCACTATCATGGGCGGTCGTCAGGGTATCATGGCTGCCTGGGGTGAAATCCTCGGTAAAGACGGTGTGCAAGAGGTGGCGTCCTATGTGCTGAGCCTCTCCGGTCGCAAGGTCGATCTGGTCGAAGCCAAGAAGGGCGAAGCGCGCTTCACCATCTGTGCTGCGTGCCACGGCCCCGATGCCAAGGGCGGTATCGCCGTTGGTGCACCGGACCTGACCAACAACACCTGGCTCTACGGCGGTTCCCGCGAAGTGGTGGTGCAGACCATCACCCACGGTCGCCACGGTGTGATGCCGGCCTGGAAAGACATCCTGGGTGAAGACAAGGTACACCTGCTGGCTTCCTACGTTTACAGCCTGTCCCATCAGCCTGCTAAATAAAGGTCGCTCACATAAGTCGTAACATGTGATAAACACGTGATTACACAGCAAAAAGCCTCGACTCCTCGAGGCTTTTTGTTATCTTGTGTTGCAGAAAAGCTCTCTTACTCGTTAATCATTCGTTTCACGGCAGTAGCATCATGACCCAACCTGTATTCAAACCCTGGTATCGCCAATTCTGGCCCTGGTTTATCATCGCCCTCCCCACTGCCGCCGTTGTCGGCAGCATCTCTACCGCCATCATTGCCAGCAAGGATGGGGTCAATCTGGTCGCCGAGGACTATTACAAACAAGGGAAAGAGATCAATCAGGATCTGAGCAAGTTCGATCGCTCCGAGGCCCTCAATATCCGCTTCGCCCTTGAGGTCAACAGCCATGAGCTGACCCTCAAGCCCGTCAGCGGTGACATCCCGCCGGGTCAGGCCCTCTATCTGTCGCTCTTCCACCCCACTCTGGCGGGGCTGGATAGCGAACACATGATCACTGCCGATGCGAGCGGCACCTATCGCCTCCACTTCGACAAACCGCTCACAGGTAAATGGCACATCCGGGTGGATGCGTTCAACCACGAGTGGCGCCTGCAAGAGACGGTACAACTGCCCACCCAGGTACCTGTCGAACTCGATCCGAAAGGACGCTAAGTCATGACCGGCTGTTCTCACTGTGGTGAGCTGGTTCTCGCCAGCAACCGTGCTGCTTGCATTCTGCATTTAGGGGAACATAAATCATGACCCCTTGCTTTCACTGTGGCGAGCCGGTTCCCGCCAATAGCGGCTATTCCCTCGAAATAAAGGGGATCGTCAGGCCCATGTGCTGCCCCGGCTGTCAGGCCGTGGCAGAGACCATCATGGAGTGCGGCCTTGCCAGCTATTACGACCACCGCACCGCCCCCGGCATCAAGGGGGAACTGGTGCCCGAGGAACTCGCTGCCCTCACCCACTACGATCTGGCGGAAGTGCAGCAGGAGTTTGTCACCGACAGCGGCACGGGTCGCGAGACAACGCGTGAAATCCAGCTGACGGTAGAGGGATTGACCTGCGCCGCCTGCGCCTGGCTTATCGAGCGCCATCTGATGACGTTAAGCGGTCTGCGCTACATCAACGTCAACACCACGACCCATCGCGCCCGTATCAAATGGGATCCGGCCCAGCTCTCCCTGAGCGACATTCTCAAGGGCTTCGCCAAGATTGGCTATCGCGCCTACCCCTTCCAGACCCATCAGCAGGAAGCCCTCTACGCCAAAGAGGTGCGCAGCTACATGTTCCGGCTGGCATTGGCGGGGCTGGGGTCGATGCAGGTGATGATGTGCGCCGTCGCGCTCTACATGGACCTCTTTATCAGCGTCGAAGATGAATTCATGGTCTACTTCAAGTGGATAAGCCTGCTGCTCTCCACCCCCATCATGATCTACTCGGCCCAACCCTTTTACATCAACGCCTGGCGCAGCCTGAAGCAGGGGCATCTGTCGATGGATGTCTCGGTATCGCTGGCACTGATCGGGGCGTTTATCGCCTCAATGTGGGCCACCGTGTTCAATACCGGTGAGGTCTACTACGACTCCATCACCATGTTTGTCTTCTTCCTGCTGCTCGGCCGTTTTCTTGAGCTGCGGGCCCGGCGCAAAGCCTCCGAATCAAGCTCCAACCTGGCTCGGCTGGTACCCATCATGGCGACCCTGATCGACCAGGATAGCGAGCGTGAAGTGGCAGCCAAGACCCTGCAAGTCGGCGATCGGGTGCGAGTACTGGCAGGGGCGACGCTGCCCGCGGATGGCGTCATCGTGGCGGGAGAGGCAAGCCTCAACGAGGCGATGCTGACTGGCGAGCAGCTGCCGCTGTTCAAGCAGTGCGGCGATCTGGTCTATGCCGGCACCATCAACACCGATGCGCCGCTGCAGATCCGGGTGACCCACCGCATCGAAGAGTCGCGCATCTCCCAGATCATGCGCCTGCAGGATCATGCCCTCGATGACAAACCGGCCATCGCCCAGATGGCGGATCAGCTGTCGCGCCACTTTATTCTGGTGCTGCTTATCATTGCCGCGGCGGTCTGGACCTTCTGGCACTTCCACCAACCGGAACAGGCATTCTGGATCGCGCTGGCCGTGCTGGTGGCTACCTGCCCCTGCGCGCTCTCGCTGGCAACACCGACCGCGCTGACCTCGGCGACCGCCAATCTGACCCGCAACGGCATCCTGCTGCGCCGTGGCCATGTGCTGGATATATTGACCAAGGCCAACCGGATCGTGATGGACAAGACTGGCACGCTCACCACCGGTGAGATCCGCCTGTCCGCAACCACTGCGCTCAGCACGCTCAATGCAGACGGCTGCTTGAGCATCGCACGGGCGCTGGAGGCCCAGTCCGAGCATCCCATCGCTCGCGCTTTCAGGCTACCCACCGATGAAGTGGCGCAGTTGCCGCAAGCAAGCGAGATCACACCAGTCATCGGTCACGGCATCACCGGGCTGGTAGACGGCGTGCGCTATCGTATCGGCAGCGCCAGTTGGCTTGGTATCGAGAGTGACGATAACGCCCAGCATGGTCTTGCCATCTACCTTGCCGACGAACAGCAACTCCTCGCCCGTTTCGATCTGGATGACACCTTGCGCCCGGATGCCAAAGCGTTGATCGACGCGTTCAAGGCTGCCGGTCTGCAGACGACTATTCTGACCGGTGACAGCTCTTCCCAGGCTGACGAGATTGCCCGAACCCTTGGGGTCGACGAGCTGGTCAAGGGGGTGACGCCGGATGGCAAGCTGGCGTATCTCAAAGCCCGTGAAGCAGAGGGCGAGATCAGCATCATGGTGGGTGATGGCATCAACGATGCCCCCGTGCTGGCCGGAGCGCATGCCTCCTTTGCCATGGCGGGCGGCACTGACCTGGCCAAAAACAGCGCCGATGCCATTCTGCTGGCCGATGATCTCAGTCGTCTGCTCGATGCCAGGAGGCTCGCGTTGCGCACCCGCAAGATCATCATCGAGAACTTTACCTGGTCCATCGGTTACAACCTGCTGGTACTGCCGCTGGCAGCCTGTGGTTGGCTGCCTCCCTATCTGGCAGCCGCGGGCATGTCGCTCAGTTCACTCATCGTGGTGACCAACTCGATGCGCCTCAATAGATAAACAAACTGCAAGAAAATAGCTGAAATAGTGGCCTGCCTCCGATGCAGGCCACATTTTTGACCGATAGCGGCTGGCCCTCCTCCCGAACGGGGTTACCATGGAGGACGCTTGCCACGGATGAATGCCAAGGTACCTCTCATGAACATAATTTTTGTCCTGATCCCCATCGCCATTCTCTTCGTCGTCATCGCCGGCGTGGTCTTTTTCTGGGCCATTCGCTCCGAACAATTTGAAGATCTCGATCGCCAGGGTTCCAACATCCTGTTCGATGAAGATGAACCCCAACAAAAAGTGGTAAAGCCCTCCTCCCATGACTCACAACCTTGATCTGCTTGGTGCCCTGCTGGTAGGACTGGCAGGCTCGGCTCACTGCATCGGCATGTGCGGTGGCGTCTCCGCCGCCCTCTCCATGGCCATCCCGGCCGACAAGCAGCACTTCAGCGGACGCCTTGGCTACCTGCTCAACTACAACCTGGGGCGGATCCTGAGCTATGTGCTGGCAGGCGCGCTGGTGGGCGGCCTGCTCGCCACCACCAGTGAACTGGGCGCAGGCAAACATGCCATCGAAGGGCTGCGTCTGGTAGCCGCATTGCTGATGATCGCCCTTGGTCTCTATCTGGCCGGCTGGTGGCAGGGGATCCTGCTGCTGGAGCGCCTCGGCGCCAAACTCTGGCCCCATATCAAACCCCTTGCCGGCAAGTTTCTCCCCTTCACCTCGCCGCTGCAGGCACTCCCCTTTGGCATGGTCTGGGGCTGGCTCCCCTGCGGGCTCGTCTACTCCATGCTGACCTGGAGCGCAGCTGCCGGCTCTGCCGCTGGTGGGGCACTGATCATGCTATTTTTTGGTCTTGGCACCCTGCCGACCTTGTTTGCATTGGGGGGCCTTGCCGATCGCCTCAGATACTGGTTAACCCTGCGCAGTTTGCGCCTTGGCGGCTCTCTGTTACTCATTTTGTTCGGGGTTCATACCCTGTGGGTTGGCATAGCTGCCTTTTGAAACCCTATCCAAAACGGATGAGTTGGTGGTAAACTTGTTTGATATAAATCAATTATTCGTATGAGCCTATGATCCCGGAAAAGAAACCTGGCAGACGTATCCAGAGCGGTGGCTGTGCAATTCATTGCCAGGATTGCAGCATCAGTCAGCTCTGTATCCCCTTCACCCTGAACGACAACGAGCTTGATCAGCTCGATAGCATCATCGAGCGCAAAAAGCCGATCCAGAAGGGTGAGGAGCTGTTCAAGGCTGGTGATGAGTTCAAGTCGCTCTACGCCATTCGTTCCGGGACCATCAAGTCCTACACCATCACCGAACAGGGCGATGAGCAGATCACCGCTTTCCACCTGGCTGGTGACCTGGTCGGGTTTGACGCCATCAACAAGCAAGCTCACCCCTCCTTCGCTCAGGCGCTGGAAACGGCCATGGTGTGCGAGATCCCCTTTGAAGTGCTGGATGATCTCTCCGGCAAGATGCCCAAACTGCGCCAGCAGATCATGCGCCTGATGAGCAGCGAAATCATGGGCGATCAGGAGATGATCCTGCTGCTCTCCAAGAAGAATGCCGAAGAACGCCTCGCAGCCTTCCTGCACAACCTCTCGGTGCGCTTCTCCGAACGCGGCTTCTCTGCCAAAGAGTTCCGTCTGGCCATGACCCGTGGCGATATCGGCAACTATCTGGGTCTGACCGTCGAGACCATCAGCCGTCTGCTCGGCCGCTTCCAGAAGTCCGGTCTCATCAGCGTCAAAGGCAAATACATTACCGTGCTGGACCAGGTCGCGCTGGGCATGATGGCCGGAGCTACCCGTCCGCCCTGCGGCTGATTTTTCCCCTTACAACCCCGCTTTTATTCCGCTTTCCCGGCCGGATCCTTTCCTCTGGAATGTGATCCGGTACGTTCCAGCCCCCCTCCTCCTGCGCTAAGCTGTAATGACTAAGATTCTGCCGTCATTGGACTTTTCCAAGGAGGAGAAGATGGTCAAATATCAGAATATTCTGGTAGTTATCAATCCAGAAGAGGAGCGCCAAATCGCCCTCGAACGGGCCGTCAAGATCGCCGAGCTGGACGACAATGCCCGCCTGACCCTGCTGCTCACCATCTATGACTTCTCGTATGAAATGACCGCCATGCTCTCCGTCGAGGAGCGCGAAGAGATGCGTAACGGCGTCATCTCCCAACGGCGAGAGTGGCTGGACGAAATCCTCACCCCCTACCGCTCGCAAGGGATCGCTTGCGAAGTCAAAGTGATCTGGCACAACCGCCCCTTCGAATCCGTCATTCAGGAGGTGCTGGAGCAACGTCACGATCTGGTGGTCAAGGCCACCCACCATCACAGCTTCCTGCAAACCTTCATCTTTACGCCGACCGACTGGCATCTGCTGCGCAAATGTCCCTGTCCGGTGCTGCTGGTAAAAGAGGGGCACTGGAAACGGGGCGGCAATATCATCGCCGCCATCAACTGCTCCAGCGACGATCCGGATCAGAAGCTGCTCAACGAGCGGATCACCCAGGAAGGTGGCGATATCGCCGAGCTGCTCGGCTCGAGCCTCTATCTGGTCAACACCTATCCGGGAACCCCGGTCAATGTGGCCATCGAGCTGCCGGAGTTTGATCCCAACGCCTACAACGAGGCTATCCGCAAACACCACGAGACCCTGCTGCTGAGCCATGCCGACAAGTTCGGTATCGGCCATCTCTGGACCCGGGTAGCGGAAGGGTTGCCGGAAGAGGTGCTGCCGGACATGGCTGAAGAGCTGGATGCCAATCTGATGATCATGGGCTGCGTCGGCCGCACCGGCCTTTCGGCTGCCTTGCTCGGCAATACCGCCGAGCATGTGATCGACCGCCTCTCCTGCGACCTGCTGATCCTCAAACCGGCCGACTACAGCTGCCCGGTCGACAGCCGTCGCAATCAATCATAAGGTGCCTGGCACCTTGCCCTCCCCCGGGACATGGCTATAATAACGCGCTTATTTGTGTCCCGGGTTTTACGAGCATGCTAGAAGAGCTGAACGCCAAAGAAAAATACAGTTTCAACAAACTGCAAAAGCGCCTGCGGCGCAACGTAGGTCAGGCCATTGCCGACTTCAACATGATTGAAGAGGGCGACAAGGTCATGGTCTGCCTCTCCGGCGGCAAGGACAGCTTCGGTATGCTCGACATACTGATGAGCCTCAAAGCCAGTGCCCCCATCCATTTCGATCTGGTTGCCGTCAACCTGGATCAGAAGCAGCCCGGTTTCCCCGAGCACGTGCTGCCCGAGTATCTGGACTCCCTCGGCATCGAGTACAAGATTGTCGAAGAGGATACCTACTCCATCGTCAAGGAGAAGGTACCGGAAGGTAAAACTACCTGCTCCCTCTGCTCACGACTGCGCCGCGGTATTCTCTACCGCACAGCTCAGGAGTTGGGTTGCACCAAGATTGCCCTTGGCCACCACCGCGACGACATCCTCGAGACCCTGTTCCTCAACATGTTCTACGGTGGCAAGCTCAAGTCCATGCCGCCCAAGCTGGTGAGCGACGATGGCAAGAACGTGGTGATCCGCCCGCTGGCCTACTGCAAAGAGAAGGATCTGATCCGCTACGCCGATGTCAAAGCCTTCCCCATCATTCCGTGCAACCTGTGCGGCTCGCAGGAGAATCTGCAGCGTCAGGCCATCAAGCAGATGATGCAGGATTGGGATCGCCGCTTCCCGGGTCGCATCGAGACCATGTTCACCGCCATTCAGGACGTGATCCCGAGCCACCTGCTCGACCACAAGCTGTTTGACTTCAAGAGCATCAACCGCGACTCCGGCATCATCGATGGTGGCGACAAGGCCTTTGATCCGCCCGAGATGCCAAAAGCACCGCTGCTGGACATCGACGAGATGGACATGCTGGATGTAATTGAAGTGCGCTAAACCGCGCTCACAGGGCAAACGCCACACAATAAAAAAGGAGCGATAATCGCTCCTTTTTTGCTTTCATGACCTGCCTGCTACGAATGTAACAGCACCGTTGGCATCAGCCTTTGTGCAGCCAGGGGGTCAGTCGCAACACCTCGCCCTGCAGACGCAAGGTACCACCCGCAAATGCACTCAGCTGCGCATTGCTCAAGAGCAACTGGCCATGCTGCCACGCAACGGGCTCCTGCCGGGCCCCATCGACAAGGTAGGCAGTCCCCTGCGGCTCGACCAGCGCGATCCGGATACCCTCCATCTTCGGCAAGAAGTACTTGCCGACCATGCCAGCCATCTTGTCCAGCAGCTGCTGCATCTGCTGCTGACGTTTGGCAAGCTCAGCCAGTGGCATGTCGGGAACGGCCGGCGCATCGGCCATCACCTGCACCGTCATATCGCAGGTCGCGTGCGGCTCTTTCAGGGTGACCGCAACCACCGCCTTGTCGAGATTGAGGTCGTCATCGAACGGCAGACGCAGCTCGCTGTCGATCGTTACCTCCCCCTTCACATCCTTGTCCTGTGTCGAGACCCGGGCAGAGTCGAGCGCACAGCGCTTGCCATTTTGCGGATCGGTCAGATAAAACCCCAGTCTGGCATGGCCAAACTCGCCCTTGGCGAAGGTCTTCATCTGGCTGTAGAAGGCGCCATATTGCAGCTCCAGCACAGGTTGCCCAGCCATCGCCAGTGTCGGCAGCAACAGGCTGGCCAGCAGGGTACGACGTACGGTAGAGATCACTCCATATCGACAGGTCATTCAGCGTCCTTTTGCATCATGCATTGAAATGGTTGGGTCCTTCAGCCACCTCGTTAACCTCTACCGCCACCCCGCAGAGATCCCGATAGAGGATCCCCTTGCAGTTGAAGTAGAGTGGTGCCACCCAGATAAGACCCAACCCCATCGGGATCAGGGCCACAAAGAAGAGTGCAGCCATCACTCCGTGAAACAGCAGCAGGCTCGGCCAGCCGCGCAAGAAGATCTTGAGCGAGACCACAATGGCCTGCGGCGGCGTCATGCCGCGCTCCAGCACCAGCGGCACGGTAAAGAGCAGCCCCATGCCAATCAGTGCGGAAGGGATAAACGAGAACATCACCGGCAACCCAATCAGCTCGAACAGCGGGCCAAACAGGCTGGTGAGCAGACTGCCGAGCAGACTCAGCATGCCAAGGCGCACAAAGTGGCGGAAGAAATCGAACACCTGGCTCGCCCGGGCCCGCACGCCAACCGACTGCTGCAAACCGAGCATGTCGAGGGCACTGGTCATGGGGGCCATGATGACGGTGATCAGCAGGCTCAGGACCATCGCCACATTCATCTGGCTGTCATCGCCGATATAGGGCACCAGCACCATGTTGCTGAGCAGGATCCAGATCGCCGTGACGCCGACAATCGCCAGCAGCAGGCCAAATCCGGTACGGCGGGTCTGTTGCCACCCCTCTTGAATGACCCCTTTCAGGTCCAGGCGATAACCCTTGTTCAAAGATTGCTCGAGCGAGCCGCCAATACGCATTCTGTTACTCAATTGACTATCCAACATCGAAAACGACCAAATCAGGTGGCACATTATAGCGACTTGGCCTGCTATTCGTAGTCGTTTTTCCTGACCACTTGCGGCCAAAAAGCCTTTAATTTCATGGATTGGCTGCATAGAATGCGGCCCTCTTTCAACATGATGGCCACTGGCTGGGGTGAGACTGGCGGATGATGAACAATCCACAGGTAATTGTCGCGCTGAACAAGATCAGCAAACTTTATGACGGCAAGGCGATATTGAGCGACCTTGACCTTGAGATCTATGACGGTGAGTTTCTCACCCTGCTGGGCCCCTCCGGCTGCGGCAAGACCACCTTGCTGCGCCTCTTGGCCGGGCTCGAATCGGTCGATGGTGGCACCATCCATCTGGCCGGTGACGAGATCACCCATATCCCCGCCGAACACAGGCACATCAACACCGTGTTCCAGAGCTATGCGCTCTTCCCCCATATGACGGTGTTTGAAAACGTCGCCTTTGGCCTCGAGATGCAGAAAGTACCGGCCAGCGAGATCCGCCAGCGGGTCGAGGAGACCCTCGCCATGGTGCAGCTCACCGAGCTGGCCAACCGACGCCCGGATCAGCTCTCCGGCGGCCAGCAGCAACGGGTCGCCATTGCCCGCGCCGTGGTCAACAAGCCCCGCCTGCTGCTGCTCGATGAATCCCTCTCGGCGCTCGACTACAAGCTGCGCAAGCAGATGCAGAGCGAGCTCAAGGCGCTGCAGCGTCGCCTTGGCATCACCTTTGTCTTCGTTACCCATGATCAGGAAGAGGCGCTCACCATGTCTGATCGCATCCTGGTGATGGAGGGCGGCAAGATCATCCAGCGCGGCACTCCGCGCGATATCTACGAATCGCCAGCCAATCTGTTCGTGGCCCGCTTTATCGGCGAGATCAACGTGATGGATGGCAAGCTGATCAGCCAGCGCGAGCCCGGTATCTGGCAGGCCGAGGTAGAGGGGCGTGAATGCCTGCTTCATACCGCCTTGCCATTCCAGCCAAACGACAAGGTGCTGGTGCTGCTGCGCCCGGAAGATCTGCGCATTCTCGATCAGGATGACGACCAGAGCGGTGCGCTGCGGGGCAACATCCGCGAGCGAAACTACAAGGGGGCGACGCTGGATTCGGTGATCGAGCTCGAAAGTGGCAAACAGCTGCTTATCTCCGAGTTCTTCGACGAGGATGACCCCGACTTTGACTACCGTCTCGGTCAAGAGGTGGCGATCCACTGGGTCGACAGCTGGGAGGTGGTGCTGCCCTATGAGCCTCACTAATCTGCGGGTAGCGCACAGCTTTGCCCACAATGGCTTTCGCAACGGGGCCATCGCGCTGATCCTGGGCTGGCTGACGCTGTTTGTCTTCCTGCCCAACCTTATGATCATCGGCGTTAGCTTCCTGACCCGTGACGAGTCCGAGCTTATCGCGCCGCTCTTTACCCTGAGCAACTATGGCCGCCTGCTGGACCCCCTCTATTTCGAGGTGCTGCTCCACTCCCTCTGGCTGGCGCTGCTCGCCACAGCCATCTGCCTGCTGGTGGGCTACCCCTTTGCCTGGCTGTTGGCCCATCTTCCAACACGCATCCGCCCGCTGCTGCTGTTTCTGGTGGTGGTGCCGTTCTGGACCAACTCCCTGATCCGCACCTATGCGCTGAAAGTGCTGCTCGGCACCCGGGGACTGATCAATGGCTGGCTGCTGGATCTGGGGCTTATCGAGCGGCCGCTGCAGATGATGTATACCGAGGTGGCCGTCATCATCGGGCTGGTCTATGTGCTGCTCCCCTTTATGGTGCTGCCGCTCTACTCCAGCATCGAGAAGCTGGATGGCCGTTTGCTGGAGGCGGCGCGGGATCTCGGCGCCAACGGCTGGCAGCGGCTGGTGCGGATCATCCTGCCCCTCACCCTGCCCGGCATCATCGCCGGTTGTCTGCTGGTGTTCCTGCCCGCCATGGGGATGTTCTACGTCTCCGACTTGCTGGGGGGCGCCAAGCACCTGCTGATCGGTAACCTGATCAAGACCCAATTCCTCAACAGCCGTGACTGGCCCTTTGGCGCCGCCATCAGCGTGATGCTGACGGTACTGATGGCGCTGTTGGTCTACTGCTACTGGCGGGCGGGCAAGCTGCTCAGCAAGAAGGGGGAGCTGGCATGATGCGCGCACTGAAGGCTCTGTTCTTGCTGCTGGTGTTTGGCTATCTCTATGTGCCCATCGGAGTGCTGATCGCCAACTCCTTCAACCTGTCGAAATATGGCATCGACTGGCGCGGCTTTACCCTGGGCTGGTATGAGAAGCTGTTTGCCAGCGCCAGCCTGATGCAGGCGGCCCAGCACTCCCTGACCATCGCCGCCCTCACCGCCACCGCAGCCACCCTGATCGGCACCCTCACCGCCGTGGCACTGTTTCGCTACCGCTTTCGCGGCAAGCAGTACGTGAGCGGCATGCTGTTCGTGGTGATGATGTCCCCCGATATCGTGATGGCCATTTCGCTCCTGACCCTGTTTGTGGTGACCGGCATTGCGCTGGGCTTCTGGTCGCTGCTGATCGCCCACATCACCTTCTGCCTGCCGTTCGTGGTGATCACCGTCTACTCGCGGCTGTGTGGCTTCGATGTGCGGATGCTGGAAGCCGCGCGGGATCTGGGGGCTGGCGAGTGGATCATCCTGCGCCGCATCATACTGCCGCTGGCCCTGCCGGCGGTGATGGCAGGCTGGCTGCTCTCCTTTACCCTGTCGCTGGATGACGTGGTGGTGAGCTCCTTTGTTACCGGCCCGGCGTACGAGATCCTGCCGCTCAAGATCTACTCCATGGTCAAGGTGGGGGTCTCCCCCGAGGTCAACGCCCTGGCCACCCTGATGCTGGTCGCCTCCCTCGGGATGGTGCTGCTGGCGCAACTGTTACTGCGTAAACGGCAGGGTTGACCCTGCCCGTTTCGTCCCCGCCACCTTTGGCGAACTCTGTCACGGTGGGCCGCAAGGCCCCATAACCCCAAGGAGTTGTTGATGACAATCCAACACAAGGCCGGCGCCCTGCTGGCAGCCGCCCTCACCCTCACCACCCCGCTGCTGAGCCAGAGCGCTCACGCGGCCGACGACAAGGTGGTCTACTTCTACAACTGGTCGGAATATGTGCCGGACGGCCTGCTGGAGCAGTTCCAGCAAGAGACCGGCATCAAGGTGATCTACTCCACCTACGAATCCAACGAGACCCTCTACGCCAAGCTGAAAACCCATGGCGACGGCTATGACGTGGTGGTGCCGAGCACCTACTTCATCTCGAAAATGGCCAAAGAGGGGATGCTGCAGCCGCTGGATCGCGCCCAGCTGCCCAACTTCAAGCACCTCGACCCTACCCTGCTCAACCACGAGTACGACCCGGACAACCGCTACTCCATCCCCTATATCTGGGGCGCAACCGGGATCGGCACCAACACCGACATCATCGAGCAACCGGTGACCAGCTGGAAGCAGCTCTGGGCACCGGAGTGGAAAGAGAGCCTGCTGCTGATGGACGATGCCCGCGAGGTGTTCCATATCGCGCTGGTGCAGCTGGGCTACAGCCCCAACACCCGGGACAAGGCACAAATTGCCGAAGCGTTCGAATACCTGAAAAAGCTGATGCCCAACGTCAAGGCGTTCAACTCCGACAACCCGGCCGACCCCTTTATCGCCGGTGAGGTCAATATCGGCATGCTGTGGAACGGCTCGGCCTACGGCACCCAGCGCGAATACCCCTCCATCCAGATGACCTACCCCGAAGAAGGCGCCGTGCTCTGGATGGACAACCTCGCCATCCCGGCCAAGGCCAAGCATGTGAAAGAGGCCCACGCCCTGATCAACTTCCTGATGCGCCCCGATGTGGCCGCCAAAGTAGCCGAGGCGATTGGCTACCCCACTCCGGTCAAGGATGCCATTCCCCTGCTCACCCCGGCGTTTCGCAACAACCCCATGGTCTTCCCGAGCGACGAGATCAAGCGCAAGGGGGAGTTCCAGTCCGATGTGGGGGATGCCTCCCGCCTCTACGAGCAGTACTTCCTGCAGCTTAAAGCCATGGTGGCCAAAGCCGATTAATTCTGTGCTTTTTCATCGCCCCTCTGGGGTGTAGATTGGTTGAGGGGGCAAAATTTGCCCCCTCTCTTTTTTCATGACCGCTCGTGGTACTACGAGAAACACGTTTTTCACTTGTACCGCGGGTGGCCTGAGCCAATCAGGAGTATTCATGTCCGATCTGACCCTCTACTTCGCTCCCGGCACTTGTGCCATGGCCGTGCAGATTGCCCTGCTGGAAGCGAATGCCCCGTTCCAACCCCGTCTCGTCAACCTCGCCGCAGGGGAGCAGCGTGACCCCGCATACCTCGCCATCAACCCCAAAGGGCGGGTGCCAGCCCTTGTCACCGAGCAGGGCACCCTGACCGAGACCCCGGCCCTGCTGCTCTATGTGGCGCAGCGCTTCCCCGCAGCCAAACTGGCACCGCTGGACAACCCGTTCCTGCTGGCCCGCATGCAGGAGGTCAACAGCTTCCTCGCCTCCACCGTGCATGTCTCCCACGCCCACGGTCGCCGTGGCAGCCGCTGGGCCGATGACGAACAGGCCATTGTCGCCATGCAGCAGAAAGTCGCCAGCAATATGCGCGATGGCTTTGCCCAGATCGAGCAGCACTATCTGGCAGGCCCCTGGGTACTCGGCGAGCAGTTCAGCGTGGCGGACATCTATCTGTTCGTGGTCGCGGGCTGGCTGAAAAGCGATGGGGTCGAGATCAGTGAATTCCCCAAAGTGGCCGATCATTATCGCCGAATGCTGACCCGTCCGGCCGTCAACAAAGCCCTCGCCAACTAAGTAAAAAATCAATAGAAAGGGTGCCGAGGCTCTGCTGGCACCCTTCTTTCTCTTTCCTCCCCCGCCTTTGAGATCGTTTTCACATTTCCGTGGTTTTGCCGTGGCCCTTCCATCCTAAAAAGCCTATCTTTGCGCCATAACGCAACCGGTTGCGTAACCGGTTGCCTGATAAGAAACTGCGATGGCGAAAGCCTGATGAGGTGCTGTATGAAACGAGGCGTACTGCTCAATGCTCCCCTGAGTGCTCTGGTGGCACAGATGGGCCACACCGACGAGATCACCGTCTGCGATGCAGGCTTGCCCATTCCGGCAGGGCCGGAGCGGATCGATCTGGCGTTGATGGCGGGCACCCCCAGCCTCGAAACCGTACTGACCGCCCTGCTCACCGACCTGGTGGTGGAGAAGGTGATCATGGCAACCGAGATCAAGCAGATCAGCCCCGCCGCCCACCAGGCACTGGTCGATCAGCTTGAGGCCCACGCCGCCGCCCAGGGCAAGTCCATCGCCATCGAATACTGCCTGCACGAGGAGTTCAAAACCCGCTCCCGCCAGAGCAAGGCGATCGTGCGCAGCGGCGAGGTGACTCCCTACGCCAACCTGATCCTCTGCGCCGGTGTGGCGTTTTAAGCCTCTTCAAGGAAGCTGCAAATGAGCACAACCTCCCCCCTCTCCCCCATTCTGGAGCTGACCGGGATCGTCAAGACCTTCCCCGGTGTGCGCGCCCTCGACGAAGCGGGTCTGCGGGTCTATCCGGGCCAGGTGATGGCCCTGCTCGGTGAAAATGGCGCTGGCAAATCCACCCTGATGAAGGTGCTGACCGGCATCTATCAGGCCGATGCGGGCAGCGTCAGCTATCGCGGTCAACCGGTTCACTTCAAGGGGCCGCGCGACTCTCAGGATCAGGGGATCAGCATCATCCATCAGGAGCTGAACCTGCTGCCGGAGTTGTCTATTGCCGCCAACATCTTCCTCGGTCGCGAACCGCGCACCCGTTTTGGCAGCATTGACCACAAACAGCTGCGCGAGCGGGCGAGCGGCCTGCTGGCGCGACTTGGTGTCAAACACGGGCCGGATACCCGACTCGGGGATCTCTCCATCGGCGAACAGCAGATGGTGGAGATTGCCAAGGCGCTGTCGTTCGATGCCAGCGTCATCATCATGGACGAACCCACCGATGCGTTGACCGATACCGAGACAGAGCAGCTGTTTGCGGTTATCCGCGAGCTGCGTGAGCAGGGTTGCGGCATCGTCTATATCTCCCACCGCCTCAAGGAGATCTTCGAGATCTGCGATCGGGTCACCGTGCTGCGCGATGGCAAGTGGATTGGCGAGAAGGCGGTGAGCGATCTGGATGAAGACAGGATCATCGAGATGATGGTAGGCCGTCGGCTGGAAGAGCAGTATCCGCGCCTTGAACGCGAGCTCGGCCCCGTCAGCCTGCAGGTGAAAGAGCTGGCCGGCCCTGGCGTGCGCGGGGTGAGCTTCTCCCTGCGTCAGGGGGAAATTCTGGGCTTCAGCGGCCTGATGGGCTCCGGTCGTACCGAGCTGATGAAGCTGATCTACGGCGCCAGCCCCGTCAGCGCCGGTGACATTACGGTGGATGGCCACGCGCTGGTGCCAACCAGTCCGGCCGATGGTCTGGCCGCCGGTATCGCCTATATCTCCGAAGATCGCAAAGGTGATGGACTGGTGCTGGAGCTGTCGGTGCGCGAAAACATGAGTCTGTGCGCCCTCGACGAGTTCATCAGCAACGGCAAGATCGACGGCAAGGCCGAACGGCAGGCGGTGAGCGACTATGTGCGCCTCTTCAACATCAAGACCCCGAGTCAGGATCAGCTGATAAAGCTGCTCTCCGGCGGCAACCAGCAGAAGGTGGCCATCGCCAAGGGGCTGTTAACCCGGCCCAAGGTGCTGATCCTCGACGAGCCGACCCGCGGCGTCGACGTGGGGGCGAAAAAGGAAATTTATCAGCTGATCAACCAGTTCAAGAAGGAGGGGATGAGCATCATTCTGGTCTCCTCCGAGATGCCGGAAGTGCTCGGCATGAGCGATCGCATCATGGTGATGCACGAAGGGCGCATCAGCGCAGAGTTCAACACCCGCGATGCCAATCAGGAGAAGCTGATGGCGGCGGCAGTCGGTAAACAGTGGCAAGCAGAGCAAGAGGCAGCACAATGACAACCCAAACCCTTCCCCGCCGCGGCATCATGAACAAGGCCTGGTGGATCGAGAACAAATCCCTGGTCGCCCTGCTGGTGCTGATTGGTGTCGTCTCCGCGCTCAATCCCAACTTCTTCAGCGTCGACAACCTGCTCAACATCCTGCGCCAGACCTCGGTCAACGCCATCATGGCGGTCGGCATGACGCTGGTTATCCTCACCGCCGGCATCGATCTGTCGGTTGGCTCTGTGCTGGCCCTGTGCGGTGCGCTGGCGGCGACTATGGTAGCGATGGAGCTGCCCATCTGGCTGGTGGTGCCCCTCACCCTGGGTGCCGGCGCCCTGCTTGGCGGCGTCAGCGGCCTCATCATTGCCAAGGGCAAGGTGCAGGCATTTATCGCCACCCTGGTCACCATGACCGCTCTGCGCGGCATCACCATGGTCTATACCGAGGGTCGCCCCATCTCCACCGGTTTCAGTGACGGCGCCGATCACTTTGCCTGGCTCGGTACCGGCTATCTGCTCGGTCTGCCGGTGCCCATCTGGCTGATGGCCATCGTCTTTCTGCTGGCCTGGTTCATGCTCAATCACACCCGCCTCGGTCGCTACATCTACGCCTTGGGCGGCAACGAATCGGCCACCCGTCTCTCTGGCATCAATGTGGATCGGGTGAAGCTGGCGGTGTATGGTCTGTGCGGCGCGCTCTCGGCACTGGCAGGGCTTATCGTCACCTCCCGTCTCTCCTCTGCCCAGCCGACCGCCGGCATGGGTTACGAGCTGGACGCCATCGCCGCCGTGGTGCTGGGTGGTACCAGCCTGATGGGCGGCAAGGGCCGCATCATGGGCACCCTGATTGGTGCGCTGATCATCGGCTTCCTGAACAACGCCCTCAACCTGCTTGATGTCAGCTCCTATTACCAGATGATCGCCAAGGCCAGCGTGATCTTGCTTGCCGTGATGGTCGACAACAAAAGTACCCGATAACAACGTAAAACACGCCACACACAAGGAATGAAATGATGAAAAAGCTCAATACCCTGCTCGCTGCCGCCATCATGTCCGTGCTGGGCACCGCCCAGGCTGCTGACCATACCCTGGCGATGGTGGTCTCCACCCTCAACAACCCCTTCTTCGTCACCATGAAGGAAGGTGCCGAAGCCAAGGCCAAGGAGCTTGGCTACGAGCTGGTGGTGCTGGACTCCCAGAATGACCCGGCCAAAGAGCTCTCCAACATGGAAGATCTCACCGTGCGCAAGGTCAACGCCATCCTGATCAACCCCACCGACTCCGAAGCGGTGGGCAACGCCATCCGTCTGGCCAACCGCGCCAACATCCCGGTACTGACTCTGGACCGCGGCGCCGCGCAGGGTGAGGTCAAGGCCCATATCGCCTCCGACAACGTGGCGGGCGGCAAGCTGGCCGGTGACTTCATCACCGAAAAACTGGGTACCGGTGCTAAGGTCATTCAGCTGGAAGGGATTGCAGGTACCTCCGCCGCCCGTGACCGTGGCGAAGGTTTTGCCCTGGCCGTGGCAGCCAACAAGCTGCAGGTGCTGGCTTCCCAGCCGGCCGACTTTGACCGCACCAAGGGTCTGAACGTCATGGAAAACCTGCTGGCGGCCCATCCGACCGTACAGGCCGTGTTCGCCCAGAACGACGAGATGGCGCTGGGTGCCATCCGCGCGGTGCAGGCTGCCGGCAAAGAGGTGATGATCGTCGGCTTCGACGGCACTGACGATGGCAAAGCCGCCGTGGCCAAGGGTAAACTGGCCGCCACCGTGGCCCAGCAACCGGCCCTGATCGGTGCCATCGGCGTCGAGACTGCCGACAAGGTACTGAAAGGCCAGCCGGTCGAGAAATCCATTCCGGTACCGCTGCAAGTGGTCAGCAAGTAAGTGATCGAGGGGAGGTTCGCCTCCCCTTTTCCCTCTCGTTCAGGTGCCTCCCGGCTTGGGCTCACTCAATCACTGTGTTCAAGCCAAGATGCATCAGGAGTAGTCAACATGAATCGTCTCGTCGTTCTGGGCAGTGTCAATGCAGACCACGTGCTGCGCGTTCCCCACTTTCCTCGCCCAGGTGAAACCCTGACCGGTCACAGCTATCAGGTGGTACCGGGTGGCAAGGGGGCCAATCAGGCGGTTGCTGCCGCCCGCCTTGGCGCCCCAGTCTCCTTTATCGCCCGCATCGGTGATGACGCCATTGGCCACCAGATGAAGAGCGGTTTTGCCAAAGACGGTATTGACGTGAGCGCCGTCGAGCTCGATCCCAAGCTCCCGACAGGTATCGCCATCATCTATGTGAGCGATGAGGGAGAGAACAGCATAGGTATCTCTGCCGAAGCGAACGGTGCCATCACCCCTGCCGTGGTGAAAAACCACGAAGCGATGATCGCCGCCGCCCACACCCTGCTGTTGCAGCTGGAAGTGCCGCTGGAGAGCGTCCATGAAGCTGCACGCCTGGCCCGCGCCCACGGTACCCGGGTGGTGCTCAACCCCGCCCCCGCCCGCCCGCTCTCCGCTGAGCTATTGGCACTGGTCGACCTTATCACCCCCAACCAGACCGAGGCCGAGCTTTTGACCGGCGTAAAAGTCACCGACGAAGCGAGCGCCCGCGAGGCGGCCGCCCGTTTCCACCAGATGGGCATTGCGGACGTGATGATCACTCTGGGGTCGCAGGGGGTCTATTGCAGCAACGCCCAGCAGCAACAGCTGATCCCGGGCTTTCGGGTCAAGGCGGTGGATACCACTGCCGCGGGCGATACCTTCAACGGCGCCCTGCTGGCGGCGGAACTGGCGGGTGCCGATTTCCACAGCGCGGTGCGCTTTGCCCACGGGGCGGCGGCGCTCTCCGTCACCCGATCCGGCGCCCAGAGCTCCATCCCGAGCAAGCAGGAGGTCGACACCTTCCTGCTTGAGCAGACTGCGCAGGGGCACTGATGGCCAATATCAAGGAGGTGGCGGCGCTGGCGGGGGTGTCGACCACCACAGTCTCCCACGTCATCAACGAGACGCGCTTCGTCGCCGAGGAGACCCGCGAGCGGGTCTTTGCGGCCATGCGCGAGCTCAACTATGCCCCGAGTCTGGTGGCCCGCAGCCTCAAGGTGAAGGAGACCAACAGTATCGGCATGCTGGTCACCACCTCCAGCAACCCCTTCTTTGCCGAGGTGGTGCGCGGGGTGGAGCGTTACTGCTTCGAGCAGGGCTACAACCTGATGCTGGGCAACACCGAGGGGCAAGCCGAGACGGCCCTCTCCTACCTCAAGATGATGCTGCGCAAGCGGGTCGATGGCCTGCTCATCATGTGCAGCGAAGGACAGCAAGAGGTGTTCAACCAGCTCGACTGGCTCAAGAGCCTGCCTGTGGTGGTGATGGATTGGGGGCTGGTCAGCGAGGATGTGGATCTTATCGCCGACAACTCCTTCCACGGCGGTTATCTGGCGACCCGCCATCTGATTGAGCTGGGCCACACCGCCATCGGTTGCATCACCGGCCCCCACAGCCGCGCCCCCGCCAACCAGCGCCAAGCTGGCTTCGAGCTGGCGTTGCAGGAGGCAGGTCTCACGATCAATCAAGAGTGGATCCAGGAGGGTGATTTTGACTGCGCCAGCGGCCATCAGGCGATGACCCGTCTACTGGCATTGCCCGAGCGTCCCACCGCCCTCTTTGTCTGCAACGACATGATGGCGATGGGGGCCATCAGCGCCGCCCATCAGGCGGGGCTGGTGATCCCGCGCGATCTCTCCATCGTCGGCTACGACAATGTGGCGCTGGCCGAATTTATGTCGCCGCCGCTCACTACCGTCAACCAGCCCAAAGAGGAGCTGGGACGCCTCGCCGTCACCCGCCTGCTGGCCCGCATAAACGGCGAAGCGGTGGCTGACCACCTGATCACGGTTGACCCCGACCTGGTGATCAGACAATCCTGCGCCCCCGGCCGTCGGCGCAAAAGTAGATAACAACAAAAAAGGCGACTCATAGTCGCCTTTCTCTTTGCCGCCGCCTCTAGCGGTCGCGCATCTCCATCCAATTGTGCCCCTCGATCTGCTTGGGCTGATGGATGCCACACACTTCAAGCAACTCATCCACGTAGGCCGGCACCAGCAGGGAGGCGGGCCCGTAGCGTTTTTCATCGAACTGGCTGCCCACCTCGCTCGGCTCGAGATTGAGCTCTATGGTGTGAGCACCATTCAACCCCGCCTCGTGCACAAAACCGGCAGCCGGATAGACAGCCCCCGAAGTGCCGATGGAGATAAAGAGATCACACTGGGCCAGCGCACTGTAGATGCGATCAAGCCCGATCGGCATCTCGCCAAACCAGACCACGTGGGGGCGCAGCGGCTGGGGAAACTGGCAGCAGGAGCAGAGTTCCTCCTGATGAAGCTCGCCACGCCACTCGATCACCTGACCGGACTCGGGACAGCGGGCCTTGAGCAGTTCGCCATGCATGTGGATAAGGTTCTTGCTCCCTGCACTCTCGTGCAGGTTGTCGATATTCTGGGTCACCAGAGTCACGGTGCCGGGAAAAAGACGCTCGAGGCGAGCTAGCGCATAGTGGGCGGGATTGGGATGTACCTGAGGTTGCTGGAGCTGTTTGCGGCGGGAGTTGTAAAAGCGCTGCACCAGTTCCGGATCTCTGGCATACCCTTCCGGCGTTGCCACATCCTCGACGCGGTGCTCCTCCCACAAACCGTCGCAGGCGCGGAAGGTCTTGATCCCCGACTCGGCAGAGATCCCCGCTCCGGTGAGGATCACGATATTTTTGATTGTCTGCCCCATAACATGCTCCGTCTCTCCCTGCGCATTAGGTGTGACCTTAGCACAGGGTAAAAAGTGGCTCTATTCGCCCTTGGTCTTAGTAATGCCGTGGACAACCTCTGCAGGCAGCCACTCGTCCAGCACGCTCAAATCGAGGCGCGCAAAAACCATCTCGCGACCAGTCACCAGAGTCAGCGGCAGCCCCAACCGCTTGAGCATCAGCAACATGGGGCGGTTCTGGGCCAGCACTTCGGCCGTCCACTCGGCAATCCCCCCGGCTCTGGCCAGCAGCGCCAATGCCAGCAAGATCCGCCGTCCCGCACCACGATGCTGAAAGTGATCCGCCACGATACAGGAAAACTCAGCCCGATCAGGATGAAGGCGGCGACGAATGGATTGGGCCTGTGCCAGCGGACGTCCCGCCATATCCGTCAGCAACAGGGCAATCTGCTGCTCCGGGTTGTAGTCGAGAAAGTGTGATACCAGCTCTGGCGAGGGGGTTCTCTTGGCCCGCATAAAGCGCAGATAAATGCTCTGGGCGCTGAGATCCTCATAGGCGGCCAGCATCTGCGCCGGCTCGACCCCGAGCTGCTCGCGCAGCAGACAGGCTTCCCCGGAGAGATTCATCTCAATCGGCAGTGCCGAGCGGGCCACCGGATAAGGCCACCCCTCCAGCCCTTTGGCCAGACGCTCCCGCTGCATGGGCCAGCAGAGATAGCGGGGCATAGGCTACCAGCGCCCCGCGATACCGCGCTCTTGCCACATCTCGACATCAAGCAGGTTGTAGGGGTCATCCAGATAGATGTCGACTCCGAGTTCCCGCACCCGCGCCATAAAGCGGCCAAGCAGCGAATCAGCGCTCAACGACTCGATATCGGAGAGCATCCCCTGCCCCAGCAGCAAGGATTGCAGCGGCAGCCGCTCCAGCAGATCGAACGGCAGATGCTGGTTGTTGTCGAGCAGGAGCGCCAGCTTGCTCCCCGCCAGACTGGCCTGCAGCACCAGCGCAAAACGATCAGGATTGCTGAGCAGGTGATCACGGCGATGGATAAGCAGCGTCAGCTCGGACGGAGTTCGCGACTGCTCCGCCAGCCACTCCTTGAGCCGCTCCCAACGAGGTGGCAAGCCGCTTACGGCCAGCCAGACAGGTGCTGAAGTGGTGGGGCTAGAGAGCAGGCCCAGTTGTCCCAATACCTGACCCTGCCAGGTCGTGATGGTGCGGCGCTGACCGCTCAGTCGGCGCTGGCGCAGCGGGCCAAGATAGAGACCGCGCAGCAACCTGAGCAGTTCGTCGCAATCGAGCGGTTTGGCCAGCGCAGCCAGAATATTGAAGCCGGCATCGTGCAGCAGGCGACGAGCACCGTCGATCAGGGTCTGCTCATGGGCAGAGAGCAAAATGATCGGCAGTCCGTCTGACTGCAACTGTGGCTGGCCCATCAGCAGGCTGATGGCATCCTGATCCACCAGACTGAGATCGCAGATGAGCAGACGAGTGCTCCCCTCACCCAGCGCAGCAAGGCAGGCTTGCTCATCCTGCACCCAGTGACAGGTCAGCCCCAGTCCGGCGATGGTTTGCTGCAACTGCATCCCCTGAAACGGGTGATCTTCCAGCAGCAGGATCCGGCTGGCAGCAAGCCAGTTGCTCCACGCCTGATAGCTGGACAGCAGGCCCCCTTGCCAATCCTCTTCGATGGCGTAGATACCGTTATGCAGCTGAAGCTGGGGAAAGTAATCCGCCGTACGGTGCGAGTCGGGATCATAGAGCGCGATGGCCCCCGCCGAGAAGAGCCCCTCCCACTGCCAGCAGGCATCAGGCTGGGTGCGGTGCAGCGCCACATAATTTGGCAGCGTCGCCTGCTTGGCCATCTCGTAAGAGGCGCAATCGAGAGCATAGAGCGCAATAGGACGAAAACCGGCCAACCCGGGATCTTCCGAGTTAAGCAGCGCCAGCAGTTCTTCATCAGTGATGATCATCTTCAGCCCTCTTGGTCAAATGCTGGCTGACCCCATCCAGCGCCCGGGTTAACCTGACAGCCAATTCGCTGTGCTTCGATTGCTGCCACTCGTCAATAACAGTGACGATGGCGGTTGCTCCTACCATTCTGGCGGCCCCTTTCAATTTGTGTAAAGCGGCATTCACCCCTTGCTCATCCTTATTTGCCAGACACTGCTCCAGAGCCGCCAGATCGGCTCTGGTTGTATCCAGATAGAGCTGTGCCAGCTCTTTTGAGAGCAGCGATGAAGCTGCTGCAGGCTCGGCAATCCTCCCCTCTTTCTTGCCAAGCTGGTGCAGCATGGCGGCCAGCTCCCTTAACGCGACAGGCTTGTCGAGATGCCCGTTGCAACCGCACGATTGCAGTTCGATAGCCGCCTGTTCACTGAGATCTGCAGTGATCACATAGGCAGGCAGATTGCGCCAGCGAGGCGAGCCACGCAGCTTGCGGCAGAGATCGGCGCCATTCATAACCGGCATCTGCAGATCGGTCAACACCAGATCTACCTCGTGATCGGCCAGTACATCGAGTGCCAGCTGGCCATTGGCAGCGGTCAGCACCTCGGCCCCCAGCTGTCCCAGCTGTAGCTTGATCAGCTCCCGATTGACATCGTGATCTTCTACCAGCAGCACCCGCATGCCAAGACCGGGGCGGGTTGCCGAAGAGGGCTCTGTGACATCCAGCCTGGGTTGCAACAGATTGATGACGGTACCGGGCACCCAGGGTTCCCCCTGCCACTCCCAGTAATAGAATCCCTTCTCATCGACCTGAGCCTGCAACCTGTGGTTTGCCGTGCCAGATACCTCAACCCCGAATCTTGCCAACCAGGGAGCGAGTTGCTTCACCTCATCAGGTGGCAGTGAGAGCGCCAGCTCTCGCACCTTGGGCTGCCAATGATGTGCCTGTTTGAGCAGTTTGAGCGGCAACTCGCAGAAGAAGCGGCTGCCGCCTCCCGCTCTGGGTTCGACATCTATAAGCCCCCCCATCTGCTCGATAAGCTGCTTGCAGATGGCAAGCCCGAGGCCGGTCCCCGGCGCCCTCAGCTGCCCCGCCACCGCGAACTGTTCAAACGGCATGAAGAGGGTTGGTCGCATCTCGTCGGTAATACCCGGCCCCTGATCGTCCACGCCAAAACGCAGGGTCGAGCCCACGCTCTCGGCCCAGAGCACCACCTCGCCACGATGGCTGAACTTGATCGCATTGGAGAGCAGGTTGTGCAGTACCTGCTGGATGCGATGGGGATCGAGGGTCTGCAAGGCGGGCATCGCCGGATCAAGCTGCAAACGCAATTGCAGCTGCTTGGCTCTGGCTTTGGTCCAGTGCACCGCCGCCACGTGTTCGCACAGCTCGGTGAAATCGGTCGGCTGGGGCGAGAGCGACAATTTGCTGTTCTCATTGCGGCTGAAATCGAGCACATCGTTGAGCAGGCCGAGCAACTCGTCCCCGGCCTGACGGATCCGGGCCAGCGCCGAGCCCTGCTCCTGGGAGAGCGGGGTGCTGGCGAGCCACTCCAGCAGGCCGAGAATGGCGTTCATCGGAGTGCGGATCTCGTGGCTGATGGCCGCCAGAAAACGTCCCTTGGCCTGCACAGCCTGCTGTGCCTCTTCATGAGAGAGTTGCAAAGCCTGCTCCTGTTCAACCCGCGCCGTCACATCCTGCATGACCGCATAGATGCGCCACCCCTGTGGTTGGCTGCGACCACGCCCCGAGAGCTGCAACCAGCGCAGACCCTGCTCGGGATGGTGATAGCGCAGGGTACAGACGAAGGGCTTGCCCTCATGCAGCATGGCGAACATGGTACTGCGCGCCAGTTGCAAATCTTCGCGCTCCAGCAGGTCAAGCACCCGAGTCGGTTCACGGCGGATCTGCTGGCTGGCCAGCCCCAACAACTCGTAACAGCCACGGCTGATGAACTCGATGGTGCCCACGCTCTCTTGAAGCAGGAGGAATTGCAGCACCACCCCGGGCACGGTATTGGTCAATGCACGCAGCCGCCGCTCAGCCTGACGCAGGATGCGGGCCTGCTGGCGCAGGGCGCTGATATCGGACAAGGCGATAAGATCGGTCGCTGGCGCCTGCTTCTCCAGCCGCAGCGGATGCTGGACATAGGCAAACACCTGCTCGCCAAGGCTCAGCTCCCCTTCGCTCTTTTGTGATTGCACTTCGGGCAACAGCAGTTCCGTGCCGTAACGCAGTGAAAGCCGGTGCCCCTGCTTGTTGGATTTGATCACCCTTCCCTGTTCATTACGCAAATAGACGGGAACAGGAAGGGCCTGAAACATGGTTTCGCGCAGCTCACTTTCGATCGCCAGCGCTTTTTCAGCCGCCTGCCGCTGGGCGACCTCGCGGGCCAGTTGCTGACGCGAGCGCCAGATCACCCCGATCACGATACCACTGATCAGCAGCGCCAGCGCGATGGAGCAAAACCAGGCACCATAACTGACTCCGGATTGCTGCATCACCACCAGACGGCGCCAACGCTGGTTAAGTTCGTCGATCTGGGTATTGGTCAGGGCCATCAGGTTTCTGTCTATCACGCCAGCCAGCTCGGTCTGATCCTTGCGAATGGCAAAGCCGAGTCCGAATCTGTCATCCAGCTCCTTGATCTGAAGCCCTTCCAGCAGATGGGTACGCTGCGGATATTGCAACTGGTACAGCTCGCTTAACATGGCGTCAGCCTTGCCTTGCTGCAGCAACGTGATGCCCTGGCTCAGGTCATCGGTGCGGATCCACTCTTGCTCACCCAGCTGTGCCAACAGAGAGGGATCGTAGAGCGATTCCGGTACCAGGATCCGCTGTTTGCCAATCTGGGAGAATTTGTCTGCGCTGATGGCGTGCTTGCTGATCAGAGCAAAACGGTTGATGGAGATCATCCGGCTGAAAGTAAAGTCATCGGCGAGCTCGGGAGACTCCGGCAAACCGGCCATCATGTCGGCCTCACCGCTGCGCAGCTTCTCTATCGCCTCGGCCTTGGTGGCTGCCGGCACCAGCATATATTTGAGGCCACTCTCCTGAGTTACCCAGTTCAGGATATCTGCGCTCCACCCTTTTGCTTCGCCCTGATCGTTGACGCCACTGTAGGGCATCAGCTGCGGGTTCATCACCAGACGCACGACCCGCCTTCTGCCAGAAAGCCAGGCCTGTTCGGCGTCATTGAAATGCAGCCGGTTGATATAGAGCGCCCCCTGATCCATGTAGCGGCTCAGGTCGGTATAGAGGGTACCGGCGGGCATATAGCGAATGAGGGTATCGACAAACTTGGCCAGCTCGGGATCGTTGCGCATCATCAGGCGATAGCTGACCACCCGCTCATCACCCAGCAGACGGCGCAGACGCAGGCCATCGGCAGGATATTCGCGCATCAGGTAGCGCAGCTGGAGATAGTCTCCCAGATAGGCGGAGTTCTTCTCCCCCTCAAGAGCTGAATAGATACTCTCCCCTCTCCTCAGGGTTCTGAGCTCAGCCCCCGGATGCAATTCACGCAAAATTGCGCGGGTATCTGTGGCAGAAGAGACCAGAAACGTTGCCTGACGAAGATCGCCCCGATAGAGAATGGCCGCATCCGTCTCCATCATGGGACGGCTTACCAACAGGCCGGTCTCCTCTCTACCCAGGGTCCCGATATGGGGGATAATGTCGCATGCACCACGCTGCAAGGCGGCGCGGGCAGCCTGCCAGTCGGCCATCTCGGAGAGCTTCACTGGCACAGGCAACATATCGGCAAGACGGAGCAGGCGATCTTTTAGCAAGCCACCATCAGGGGTGACATAGGGCGGGGGAAGTGCAGCGGGGTAGCACACCTTGAGCTCTTTGATGGAGCGAAGGTAAGCCTGGGTTGCCGGATCGAGGGGAAGCATCATGGCCTGCAGTGGCATGGCCAGCATGGCTCCCAGCAATAATAGAGATTTTTTTATCATCGATAAGTAAAAGCCAGGCATTTGCCTGGCTTTTTATCACTCGTTGGGTTCAACATTTTCTACCCTGGCCTTGAGTTTCTGGCCAGGCCGGAAGGTCACCACGCGACGGGCACTGATAGGAATATCTTCGCCTGTCTTGGGGTTACGTCCAGGACGCTGATTCTTCTCACGAAGGTCAAAGTTACCGAAGCCTGAGATTTTGACTTGTTCACCACGCTCAAGCGCTTGTCTGATCTCTTCAAAGAAGGCTTCCACCATATCTTTGGCTTCACGCTTGCTCATCCCGAGCTGGGTGAACAGGTGCTCTGCAATGTCGGCTTTGGTAAGCGCCATAGATCAATCCCTCAAGGATGCATTCAACTCTTCACCAAGGGCCCGCACGACATTGTCTACGGTCTCGGCAATCTCTTTCTCCTCCAGGGTGCGCTGGGTATCTTGCAGAACAAGACTGATGGCCAGGCTCTTCTTGTCCTCAGCCATACCAGCACCCTGGTATACGTCAAACAAGTTTATTCCAACTACCTGATTTCCGCCAACTTTTTTAATTACTGCCAGAACATCCCCTGCCAGAACCTGACGATCAACCACCACGGCGATGTCACGACGGTTAGCCGGGAACTTGGATACTTCGGCAGCAACCGGCACTTTGGCCGGGGTCAGCTTGTCCAGCTCCAGTTCGAACATGACGGCGCGGCTCTTCAGACCCAGCTTCTTCTCGAGGCTCGGGTGGATCACGCCAATGTGACCAATCACCACGCCATTGCGCAGAATGGCGGCGCTCTGACCCGGGTGCAGGGCACTGTGCTCGGCACGCTCGAAGGTGAAGGTGGCCCCTTCGGCGGTCAGATCCAGCACAGCTTCAAGATCCCCTTTCAAATCAAAGAAATCGGCTGCGCGAGTTTTGATGTCCCAGTGCTCGTCGCTCTGGTTGCCGGTGATGATACCGGCCAGCATCGGCTCCTGACGGATGCCGTTCTCGGCATTCTCGTCCTTGATGAAGCGCAGACCCTGCTCGAACAGGCGCACGCGCGGCTGCTGACGGTTCTGGTTGTAAACCACGGCCTGCACCAGACCCGGGAACAGAGAGACGCGCATGGCGGACATCTCGACCGAAATCGGGTTGGGCAGCACGATGGCGTCGCTCTGCGGGAACAGGGTTTGCTGAGCCTTGGGATCGACGAAGCTGTAGGTGATCGCTTCCTGGAAGCCGCGGTCAACCAGCAGGTCGCGCACGCGCTTCAAGGTCACCTGCCCTTCTGCCTGCTCCACCATCGCCAGAGAGGCGGCGGGTTTCAGGTTCGGGATGTTGTTGTAGCCGTAGATACGGGCCACTTCCTCGATGAGGTCTTCCTCGATGGCGATGTCGAAACGCCAGGAGGGCGCCAGCGCGGTCCAGCCGTCAGCGTCAACGGTTACCTGCATGCCCAGACGGGTCAGGATCTCGACCACCTGAGCATCTGCCACGCTGATACCGATCACCTTGTCGAGCTTGGTGCGACGCAGCTTGATAGGTGCCGCTTTCGGCAGATGAGCATCGGATTTGACCTCGATGACCGGACCGGCTTCGCCGCCGCAGATATCCAGCAGCAGGCGGGTAGCACGATCCATCACCTTGGCCTGCAGCTCCGGATCCACCCCGCGCTCGAAGCGGTGGGAAGAATCGGTGTGCAGACCGTAGGCACGGGCACGGCCGGTGATGGAGAGCGGTGCGAAGAAGGCGCACTCCAGCAGGATGTCGGTAGTGGTCTCGGAAACACCGGTGCGATTGCCACCGAAGATACCTGCCATGCAGGCTGGGCCTTTGGCATCGGCAATCACCAAAGTGCTCTCTTTGAGCTTCACCTCGTTGCCGTCGAGCAGGGTCATCGGCTCGTCAGCGTGGGCACGGCGCACCACCAGTTCCCCTTCCAGCTTGGCCAGATCGAAGGCATGCATCGGCTGCCCGTATTCCAGCAGCAGGTAGTTGGTGATGTCGACGATGGCATCGATAGAACGAATGCCGCCACGACGCAGCTTCTCCTGCATCCAGAGCGGGCTCTGGGTCTGCAGGTTCAGCCCCTTGATGACTCTGCCCAGATAACGGGGACAATCTGCTGGCGCTTCAACCCGGATCGGGAAGGTGGCATCGATGGTGGCAACCGCCGGCGCCCAGGTCGGCTCGACTACGTCAACGCTGTTGAGCACGCCGATTTCACGGGCCAGACCCGCGATGCCGAGGCAATCGGCACGGTTCGGGGTCAGATCCACATCGATGCTGACGTCATTGAGTGCGAGGTATTCGCGGATATCGGTCCCGATGGGTGCATCCAGCGGCAGCTCGATGATGCCATCGGCTTCGACGTCGATACCCAGCTCGCTGAAGGAGCAGAGCATGCCGTGGGACGGCTGGCCACGCAGCTTGGCTTTCTTGATGGTGAAATCACCCGGCAGGGTCGCCCCTACTTTGGCCACACACACTTTCAGGCCCTGACGGCAGTTCGGCGCGCCGCAGACAATGTCCAGCAGCTCGGCTTCACCCACGTTGACCTTGGTCACCCGCAGTTTGTCGGCATCCGGGTGCTGGGCGCACTCGACCACTTCACCCACCACAACGTTGTTGAACTGGCCAGCCACCGCTTCCACGGCGTCCACTTCCAGACCGGCCATGGTGATCTGCTCGGCCAGTGCATTGTCACTCAACTCGGTGCGGACCCACTCCATCACCCAGGATTTACTGAATTTCATGTTCTCTCGCCCTTACTTGAACTGCTTGAGGAAGCGCAGGTCGTTTTCGAAGAAGGCACGCAGGTCGTTGACCCCGTAACGCAACATGGTCAGGCGCTCAACGCCCATGCCGAAGGCAAAGCCGGAGTATTTTTCCGGATCGATACCGACCGAACGCAGTACATTCGGGTGCACCATGCCGCAACCCAGCACTTCCAGCCACTTGCCGTTCTTGCCCATCACGTCCACTTCAGCGCTCGGCTCGGTGAACGGAAAGTAGGAAGGACGGAAGCGAATAGTCAGATCTTCCTCGAAGTAGTTGCGCAGGAAATCGTGCAAAATGCCCTTCAGCTCGGTAAAGCTGGCATGCTCGTCAACCAGCAGACCTTCAACCTGATGGAACATCGGGGTGTGGGTCATGTCGTAGTCGTTACGATAGACGCGGCCCGGCGCGATGATGCGGATCGGCGGTTGCTGATGTTCCATGGTGCGGATCTGCACACCGGAGGTGTGGGTACGCAGCATCAGATCAGGATTGAAGTAGAAGGTGTCGTGATCGGTACGCGCCGGATGGTGAGCCGGAATATTCAGCGCATCGAAGTTGTGGAAACCATCTTCAATCTCGGGACCACGGGCAACCTTGAAGCCCATCTCGCCAAACAGGCGCTCGATACGCTCGATGGTGCGGGTCACCGGGTGCAGACCGCCATTCTCGATGCGGCGGCCCGGCAGGCTGACGTCGATGGTCTCGGCAGCCAGCTTCTGATTCAGCACAGCGATTTCGAGGGCTTCACGACGCTCGTTCAGGGCATCCTGAACCTGCTGTTTGGCCTGGTTGATCACGGCGCCCGCGGCGGGACGCTCTTCAGCGGACAAGGCACCCAGGCCCTTCATCTGCTCGGTAAAAAAGCCCTTTTTACCCAGATATTTGACCCGGATTTCGTCGAGGGCGGCGATGTCGCTTACGCCCTCAATTTCGGCTCTGGCTTGGCCGACTACTTCTTCAAGCTGTTGCATGTCTTCCTCGTCACCACTCCCGGTACAGGAGCCTTTAGGCTAAATAAGGTCAAGAGGGGAATAATACAAAAAAAGCCCCTTCGCTGACCATAGTTAAGGCGCCCTTTTCTCCCTAGAAATCATTTTGTTATATCAAGTGAGTCTCGAATTCCCCCTACCCTTGTTCCAAATAGTGTTATCAACACCAAGTTTGTTGGCATATATACGCCCTATGAAGTCGTGTCGTATAGGTCCATCCGACCTTATGAGCATGAGCGTGGAAGCCAATGGATCGCCGTCAAACACAAAGAAATACAGAGGCTCCACATACCAGGTAGAGTTCCCACTACCCGACATCTGGTCTGCGGTCTTGTATCACGGTTCTGACGCTGGCGCGGGTCACTGCTGATGTGTCCATAGGACGAATCAGGGTGATAGATACTATACAACCCGACAGTTAACCCGATAATCGCTTATAAAGGGCATCACCCCCCTCCCCTGTTTGGCTACTCCAATACGATCACGGGAAAGACCTGCTATAAACCACAAAATATAAACGTTGATTATCTGTCGGAGACGCTATGAGATCTACCTCCAATAAAAAGAGATGATGCCGATGACTCAACATCATCTCTTGTATTATTTTATTTAAAATAACAAAGCGAGTTAATAACTCTCGTTATATCCGAGCAAATTAAATTATGCATCCTTTGCCAAAAGATATTTGATCAATTGGGTGAACTGCTCTTGTGAGTTGATAGACTCAATCTTTAGCATATACTTGCCGTTGACGATAAATGTCGGGGTACTACGAATATTATATTTCTCTGTGTTACGATCGAACTGACTTACCATGGATGAAACTGCAAAGCTATCAACCGTTTTATCAAATGCCTCTACCTGTACGCCATTCTCTACAAAGAGCTTTTTAATATCATCACGATTTTGTGGAGCTTGGCGCTGTACCTGGATTTTATGAAAGAGTGATGGAGTTAACTTGCTTTCAACATTAAGTAGTGTTGAGGTTGCATAAGCCCGTTGCATCTCTTGGGCCATATCGCGCCCAAAAAAAGCGACCGGATTCTTCCTGATCGCTACCTCTTTGGGGAGGTCATGTTGTAACTGCTCAACGATGGGTTCAAATTTCGCACATGGCGGGCAGTAGTAAGAGAAAAACTCCAATACCTCTGGTTGAGCAGTAGCTGTTTGCTTGAGGACATCATAGTTGACCCCCTCTTTGAACTCTGGAGCCGCATTAGCGCAGGGAAGCATAACGATAGCAGCAAGGATCAAAAGAATTTTTTCATAAAACTTCCAGTTGATGGTCAGACAAAAATTTCATTATAGGAATTTCGACCTTGCTAAAAGCTGAACAAACATCAGCTCTTGTTACAAGAATTCCAATACATATGAGAACAATAGTTCATTAATTTTAAAACAAACTTATCAATATTAAAGTTAAAATGTAAAATCTGTTCTTACCTCAATGTTATCTTATTGGAAATTTCAGCATCAATATAACACCAAAACCCCGCAGATTCTGGACTTTTAACCCTAGTGGTTATTAAACAATGCAAAGAATAGTTTTAGGTATAACTATATATAACTAGGATAGGCACCAAGATGAATATTGATGAAAAATCGCAAAGGCAGCGTAACTATAAGTTACGAAAAAATTATTACGCTAGATAGATAAGATCAAACTTGATTTATAATTTTGAATTAATAATTTCAATTTTATTTAGTTTACTAGTGAATATATATACTGAAATCAAATATTACACCGACAAAAAAGGAGGCCTGAACCTCCTTTATTTTTTATAACAGAGCTGGATTAGACCAGAGCTGCTTTAGCTTTTTCAACCAGGGCGGTGAAAGCCAGCTTGTCGTGAACGGCGATATCGGACAGGATCTTGCGATCGATCTCGATAGAAGCCTTCTTCAGACCGTTGATCAGACGGCTGTAGGACAGACCGTTCTGACGGGCAGCAGCGTTGATACGCGCAATCCACAGTTGACGGAACTGACGCTTTTTCTGGCGACGGTCACGGTAGGCATACTGACCAGCTTTGGTTACCGCTTGTACCGCTACGCGGTAAACACGGGAACGGGCGCCGTAGTAACCCTTGGCGGCTTTCATTACTTTCTTGTGACGAGCACGAGCAGTCACACCACGTTTAACTCTTGGCATTTTTCACATCCCCCCTTATGCGTACGGCAGACAAGCGACAACACGTTTGTGGTCGGCAGCGGAAACAAAGAACTTCGGTCCCAGCTGACGCTTACGCTTACTGCTCTTCTTGGTCAGGATGTGACGCAGGTGGTTGTGCTTGCACTTGAAGCGACCTGAGCCAGTCTTCTTGAAGCGCTTTGCGGCGCCCCGGTTGGTTTTCATCTTCGGCATTTCATACTCCGCATTGTGAGTGACAACAAAATCGCAAGGCGAACCGACTCATGGGGCGAGCCCCATGAGTCAATTTCTTGTGGGCCTTAAGATTTCTTCTTAGGTGCGAGAACCATCACAGCTTGACGGCCTTCGACTTTCGGGAACGATTCGACTACGGCCAACTCTTCCAGATCGTTCTTGACGCGCTCCAGAACCTTGATACCAAGTTCCTGGTGTGCCATTTCACGACCACGGAAGCGCAGGGTGACCTTAGCCTTGTCCCCGTCTTCCAGAAAGCGAACCAGGTTGCGTAGTTTTACCTGATAGTCGCCTTCGTCAGTGCCAGGACGGAATTTGATTTCCTTGACCTGGACGACTTTCTGCTTTTTCTTCTGTTCTTTGGTGGTTTTGCTCTTTTCGTAGAGGAATTTGCCGTAATCCATGATCCGGCAAACGGGCGGCTCAGCGTTCGGACTGATCTCGACCAGATCCACTTCGGCCTCAGCGGCCAAGTTCAGTGCTTCCTGGATAGAAACGATGCCAAGTGCTTCGCCATCCAGACCAGCCAAACGAACTTCTTTCAGACGGATCTCTTCATTGATCCGGTGAGCGCGGGCTTGCGGTTGCTTGCCCAGTTTTTTTCCGCCTTTTATAGCTTATTCCTCCACTTTCTTTTGTCCGCGGGTCTGAACTTCCTGGGTCAACAGAGCGATGAACTCTTCAACAGGATAAGTGCCCAGGTCAGCCCCTTTACGAGTACGTACTGCAATCTGGCCGGCTTCAACTTCTTTATCGCCACAGACCAGCATGAAAGGTACTCGTTTCAAAGTATGCTCGCGGATTTTAAAGCCAATCTTCTCATTTCTCAAGTCCGCTTTTGCACGAAGGCCCGCATCATTCAATGCTTTGGCTACTTTCACTGCATATTCGGCCTGATTGTCGGTGATATTCATGACCACTGCCTGGGTCGGAGCCAGCCAAGCCGGGAACAGGCCTGCGTACTCTTCAGTCAGGATACCGATAAAGCGCTCGATGGAGCCCAGAATCGCACGGTGGATCATGACTGGCACGTGGCGCTCGTTATTTTCACCTACATAGGTGGCGCCCAGACGGCCCGGCAGGGCAAAGTCGAGCTGCACGGTACCACACTGCCACGCACGATCAAGACAATCGTGCAGGGTAAATTCGATCTTCGGACCGTAGAAGGCACCTTCACCCGGTTGCAGATCGTATTTCAGACCGTTGAGCTCCAGCGCTTCCGCCAGTGCCTGCTCGGCACGATCCCACATTTCGTCGGAGCCGATACGCTGTTCCGGACGAGTGGAGAGCTTGACCACGATGTTCTCGAAGCCAAAGGTGCCGTAGACGTCATAGACCATGCGAATACAGCCGGAGACCTCTTCCATGATCTGCTCTTCAGTACAGAAGATGTGCGCGTCATCCTGAGTGAAGCCGCGCACCCGCATAAGACCGTGCAGGGAGCCTGACGGTTCGTTACGGTGGCAAGAACCAAACTCGGCCATACGCAGCGGCAGATCACGATAGGATTTCAGACCCTGGTTGAAGATCTGGACGTGACCCGGGCAGTTCATCGGCTTGATGGCGTACTCGCGGTTCTCGGACTGGGTGGTGAACATGGCCTGGGCATATTTCTCCCAGTGACCTGAACGCTCCCACAGGACGCGGTCCATCATGAACGGACCTTTCACTTCCTGATAGTCGTACTCTTTGAGCTTGCCGCGGATGAAGGTTTCCAGCTCACGGAAGATGGTCCAGCCATCGTTGTGCCAGAACACCATGCCCGGCGCCTCTTCCTGCATGTGATACAGGTCGAGCTGCTTGCCGATCTTGCGGTGGTCACGCTTGGCGGCTTCTTCCAGACGCTGCAGATAGGCCTTGAGCTGTTTCTTGTCAGCCCAGGCAGTACCGTAGATACGCTGCAGCATCTTGTTGTTGGAGTCACCACGCCAGTAGGCGCCGGACATCTTCAGCAACTTGAAGTGGTGGCAGTGACGCATGTTGGGCACGTGCGGGCCACGACACATGTCGATGTACTCTTCGTGATGATAAAGACCGGGCTTGTCATCACGGGCAATGTTCTGATCCAGGATTTCAACCTTGTAGGTCTCGCCACGGGCAGCGAACACGTCGCGCGCTTCCTGCCAGGAGACCTTTTTCTTGATAACGTCGTAATCCTTGGCTACCAGCGCCAGCATGCGCTCTTCCAGGGCAGCCAGATCTTCATCGGTCAGGGTTCGGTCAAGATCAACGTCATAGTAGAAGCCGTTGTCGATGACGGGACCGATGGCCATCTTGGTCTGGGGCCAGAGTTGCTTGATAGCGTGACCCAGCAAGTGGGCGCAGGAGTGGCGCAGAATGTCCAGACCTTCTTCGTCTTTGGCAGTGATGATGGCCAGCGAGGCATCGGCTTCGATCAGCTCGCACGCATCCACCAGTTCACCGTTTACCCGACCGGCAATGCACGCCTTGGCGAGACCGGGACCGATGTCCGCAGCCACATCCATGACGGAAACAGAGTGGGCAAATTGACGTTGGCTGCCGTCAGGCAGAGTAATGATTGGCATTATATGTTTCCTTATACAGTGGTGACCCCTACCAAAGGTCACATGCGGGATGGAAAAGAGATTCAAAAAGGTGATGTTCTGGTTCTCCACAGCACTTTGCGAAGACGGCCCGCCATCCGAACGAAAGGTTCAAGGTGACAAACCAAGCCAAAACGGCCCCATGCTACCAGAAGTAACCGTGGCTGTATCGGGTTTGATGAGATTTTCTACAGTTAAATGAGATGCTTGCCGACTATTCACCAAGCAGCGGCTGCCAGTTGAAGTCAAAATCGCTGGCCCCCTCCTCGGCCAGGGCCAGTTGTTGCAGCACGTGAAGCGCCAGTTTGTTCCCCTTTTGCGCTGCCTGATAGAGCCACTGTTTCCCCTGCGAGAGATCGACACGCCCGCTCGCCCCCATCAAATGGAGCACCCCGACTTTCAGCATCGCCGGCACATCGCCATTGCGGGCGGCAAGATCCATCCAGTGAAAGGCTTCGCGCAGATCCCGCTTCACCCCGGCGCCGCGCAAATAGGCGTCCGCCAACCGGTATTGGCCGAAGGGATCGCCTGCCTGCGCCGACTGGCGATAGAGCGTGATGGCCCGATTGATATCCTGCTCGCTCCCCTGCCCCACTTCATGGCTCCAGCCCATCAGCGCCTGTGCCCTTGGTTGCCCTTGCTCGGCCAGCGGCGACCAGATCCGGGTTGCCTCATCAAAATGGCCGGTTCGCCAGGCACGGTTGGCCGATGCCAGCTCCTGCTCCGTGGTGAGCGGAACAAGCCGCCAGATAACCAGGGCGATCAGCGCAATGAACAGCCAGCGAGTCGTGGTTGGGCTCATATCGATTTCCGTGATCCAGTTCGCACTTTGTTTATGTAAACGAAATGTAGCCGCCGGATCAAGCCAGAGATGCCCTGTCGATGCAATTTAAAGTCGGGTAGTAAGAAAGAGACTTGTCTTTGGTGAGCGATGATCTCAAAATAACTGTATACACATACAGTAAAGATGAAATTCATGGCCGGACGAGGCAGCAACCACAATATCGACCACCGTTTCAACGGCCCGAGGATCGAGACGGTCGACGATGGCTGGCACTCTTCCGATTGGGATGCCGCCTTCACAGCCTCTGCCCCCGGCACAGAAGTACGCGAAATAGAGGCCCGCAGCATTATCAGTTACAACAGCTCGCCGGATGTGCCCTTTGGCCGCTCCATCAACCCCTATCAGGGGTGCGAACACGGCTGCATCTATTGCTATGCAAGGCCCAGCCACGCCTATCTGGAGCTCTCCCCGGGCCTCGATTTCGAAACCAAACTGTTTGCCAAGCTCAATGCAGCCGAGTTGCTGCGCCGGGAGTTTGCCAAACCGGCGTATCAGCCACAGAGCATCGTCATCGGCGCCAATACCGACCCCTACCAGCCTGTTGAGCAGCGCTATCGTCTCACCCGTCAACTGCTGGAAGTGATGCTGGCCCATCGCCATCCAGTGGGGCTTATCACCAAAAGCGCCATGATATTGCGCGATCTCGACTTGCTGAGCGAACTCGCCACAGAAGGGCTCTGTCAGGTGATGGTGTCGGTGACAACCTTGAACGAAACCCTGAGGCGACAACTGGAGCCCCGAGCAAGCACGGGCGCCGGTCGCTTGAAAGTGGTCGAGAAGCTGGCCAGCGCCGGGGTACGGGTTGGTGTGCTGGCAGCCCCGATGATCCCGCGGCTCAATGAACCCGAGCTGGAGCAGATCATCAAATCGGCGGCCAACGCTGGCGCCTGTTGCGCCGATTATATCCTGCTGCGCTTGCCTCACGAGCTGGCCCCGCTGTTCAGTGACTGGCTGGATGAGCACTATCCCGGCCAGAAGGAGGCAATTCTGAACCAGCTGCGGGCCAGCCGCGGTGGCGGGCTCAACAGTGCAGCCTTTGGCACGCGGATGCGTGGTGAGGGACACTTTGCCGACCTGTTGTCCCAGCGCTTTCGCCTGATCAGCAAGCGGCTGGGTCTTGGCAAACGCCATGTTCAATTAAGGGAGGATCTCTTTATCCGCCCAGGCGAACAGCTGACACTCTTCTAAAAAGCCAAGGGCTGCGACGTAACATGCAAGCCTTCAGGATGCGCGCTCATCCCTGCCCTGCTCCAACAGTTCTGCCGGGAGTCGTGACGGCTCATGGGCAACTTCCAGCGACTCTTCACCACGGGTTGGCAACTCTGCTTCACCCCATACCCGACTCCACCAGATCTCCCAGGTTATCCAACTGGTCATATGCAGCTCCTGTGCGGTCAATGTGAACCACGCTGAGTGTGATGTCAGGATGCATCATTCGCCGGACAAGATAACCCGCTGTGATGACAAGCCAGTGACAAACAAATTACTAAAAAACGTCACCTCGGCAGCATAGCAACCAGAACCATTGAAATCTGAAACTGCTCACAACTTCAGCGAACTCACCTTGAAATCCATCACAAATCCACCGGAATGCGATTGCGATTGACCCTGGTTGTGCCAAAGCTGCTCTGCCCATTTCAGGCATAGTCACAACAACAAGAAAGGGAAATAACAATGAAACACACAGCGGGAATGCTGGCGATCGCAGGTATGCTAATCGCCCCCTTGGCGCACGCCGATGTCATACTGCACGCCTTCAACTGGAAGTACAGTGAAGTGACCGCCAAAGCTGATCTCATCAAGAGTGCCGGCTATAAACAGGTGCTCATCTCACCGCCACTGAAGTCTTCGGGCAACGAGTGGTGGGCCCGTTACCAACCCCAGGATCTGCGCCTTGTCGACTCCCCCCTTGGCAACAAGCAGGATCTCGAGCAGCTGATCGCCGCCATGAAGGCGCGAGGTATCGCCGTCTACGCCGATGTGGTGCTCAATCACATGGCCAACGAAAGCTGGAAGCGCAGCGATCTCAACTATCCCGGCAACGAGCTGCTGCAGAGCTACGCCAGCAACCCCAGCTACTTCGAGCGCCAGAAACTGTTTGGCGATCTGGGACAAAACTTCCTCTCCGGTCAGGATTTTCATCCGGAAGGGTGCATCACCGACTGGAACAATCCGGGCCATGTCCAGTACTGGCGGCTGTGCGGTGGACCCAGTGACAAGGGCTTGCCGGATCTTGACCCGAACAACTGGGTGGTGAGCCAGCAGCAGGCCTACCTGCAGGCACTCAAGGGGATGGGAATAAAGGGCTTTAGGGTCGATGCGGTCAAGCACATGAGTGATTACCAGATCAACGCCATCTTCACCCCCGAAATCAAGCAGGGGATGCACGTCTTTGGCGAGGTGATCACCACGGGGGGCGCCGGCAACAGCGACTATGAAAACTTCCTCAAGCCCTACCTCGACAGCAGCGGTCAGGGCGCCTATGACTTCCCGCTCTTTGCTTCCCTGCGCGGCGCCTTCAGTTACGGTGGCAGCATGAACCTGCTGGCCGATCCGGGTGCTTATGGTCAGGCACTGCCTGGCAGCCGTGCGGTCACCTTCGCGGTCACCCACGACATCCCCACCAATGACGGCTTCCGCTACCAGATCCTGAACCAGACAGACGAGTCGCTGGCCTATGCCTACCTGCTCGGGCGCGATGGTGGCTCGCCACTGGTCTACTCCGATCATGGCGAAACCCGAGACAAGGATGGCTTGCGCTGGCAGGACTACTACCAGCGCGCCGATCTCAAGGGGATGATCCGCTTCCACAACGCGGTTCAGGGCCAACCGATGCAGCTGATCGGCAGCGACAACTGTTTCGTACTGTTCAAACGCGGCAAACAGGGGCTGGTTGGTATCAACAAATGCGGGCAGGAGCAGGAGTACTGGCTCGATACCGCCAAGTACGAGATGAACTGGTATCGAAACTACCGGGATGTGCTCGATCAGAATGCGGTGGTCAAGGTGCAAAGTCAGTGGGTACGGCTGGCGATCCCTGCTCGCAGCGCCAGAATGTGGCTGCAGGAGTAATGATGATGCCCCGGCATCGCGGGCCCAAGTGAAGAAAACATCCAAACGAAGAAAATAAAAGAGCGACCGCAAGGTCGCTCTTTTTATCTGCTGCAGCAAGGGGGGAACGATTACTCGTCGCCCGCCTCGCCATCAACGGAACCGGCGGCGTCTGCTGCGGTATCAGTGCCTTCGGACACCTCACCCTCAGCAACCACTGCATCGGTCTCGTCTTCATCGCTTTCGGCGATACGCTGCAAACCGACTACGGTTTCATCTTCACCGGTACGGATCAGACGCACACCACCGGTGTTGCGACCGATAATGCTCACCTCGGCCACACGGGTACGCACCAGAGTGCCGCCGTTGGTGATCAGCATGATCTGATCGGTCTCTTCAACCTGGATGGCATCGATGACCTTGCCGTTGCGATCGTCCACCTTGATGGAGATAACGCCCTGGGTACCACGGCTCTTGGTCGGGTACTCATCGAGTGCGGTACGCTTGCCGTAACCGTTCTCGGTGGCGGTGAGGATGGCACCTTCGCCGCGCGGAACGATAAGGGAAACCACCTTGTCGCCAGCAGCCAGCTTGATACCACGAACACCGGCGGCGGTACGGCCCATCGGACGCACGCCCTTGAAGGTACCCTTGCTTTCAGTGCCTTCGCCGTTGTCGCTGCCATCATCGTCGTTGCCGGCATCGTCGTCGGTTTCGACCTCATCGCTGGCATCCGCATCGGCGCGACCGCTGCCTTCAGCGAAGCGAACAACCTTGCCCGCATCAGAGAAGAGCATGATCTCGTTGCTGCCATCGGTGATATCCACCCCGATCAGCTCATCGCCCTCTTTGAGGTTGATGGCACGGATACCGGAGGAGAGCGGACGGCTGAAGTCGGAGAGACTGGTCTTCTTCACGGTACCGTTGGCGGTCGCGAAGAACACATACTTCTCGGCATCATACTCCTTGACCGGCAGAATGGCGGTGATGCGCTCACCCTCTTCCAGCGGCAGCAGGTTGATGATGGGACGACCACGGGCGCCACGGGACGCTTCCGGCAGCTGATAAACCTTGAGCCAGTAGACCTTGCCGCGGGTAGAGAAGCACAGAATGGTATCGTGGGTGTTGGCCACCAGCAGACGCTCGACGAAGTCCTCTTCCTTGATCCGGGTCGCGGACTTGCCCTTGCCGCCACGGCGCTGAGCTTCGTAATCGGAGAGCGGCTGATACTTCACGTAACCCTGGTGGGACAGAGTCACCACCACGTCTTCCGGGGTGATCAGATCTTCGATGTTGATCTCGGCACTGGACATGCTGATTTCGGTACGACGCTCGTCGCCATACTGGTCGCGCACGGCCAGCAGCTCATCGCGGATCACTTCCATCAGACGAACCGGGCTCGCCAGGATGTGCAGCAGCTCGGCGATGAGATCCAGCAGCTCCTGATACTCTTCCAGGATCTTCTCGTGCTCAAGGCCGGTCAGCTTGTGCAGACGCAGGTCAAGGATGGCCTGTGCCTGCTGCTCGGTCAGGTAGTAGTAACCGTCGCGAATGCCGAACTCGGGCTCCAGCCACTCGGGGCGCGCCGCGTCGTCACCCGCTTTTTCCAGCATGGCAGCGACGTTGCCGAGCTCCCAGCCCTTGGCAACCAGGCCCGCTTTCGCGTCAGCCGGGGTGGCACTGTGACGGATCAGTTCGATAACCGGATCGATGTTGGCCAGCGCAACCGCCAGACCTTCCAGGATGTGCGCCCGATCCCGCGCCTTGCGCAGTTCGAACACGGTCCGGCGGGTCACCACTTCGCGGCGGTGCAGCAGGAACGCATCCAGGATCTCTTTAAGGTTCATCACCTTGGGCTGGTTGTTATCGAGCGCCACCATGTTGATGCCGAACGTGGTCTGCATCTGGGTGTGCTTGTAGAGATTGTTCAGCACAATCTCGCCGGACTCGCCGCGCTTGATCTCGATAACGATGCGCATACCGTCCTTGTCGGACTCGTCGCGCAGGGCACTGATACCTTCGATCTTTTTGTCTTTGACCAGCTCGGCGATCTTCTCGATCAGACGCGCCTTGTTCACCTGATAGGGAATTTCGTGAACGATGATGGTCTCGCGACTGGTCTTTTCGTCCACTTCCACTTCAGCCTTGGCCCGCACATAGATGGAGCCACGACCGGTACGGTACGCCTGCACGATGCCGGAACGACCGTTGATAATGCCACCAGTGGGAAAATCCGGGCCGGTGATGTAGGTCATCAGCTCGTCAATGGTGAGGTCGCCGTTTTCGATCAGCGCCAGGCAGCCGTTGACAATCTCGGTGAGGTTGTGAGGCGGAATGTTGGTCGCCATGCCCACCGCAATACCGGAAGAGCCGTTGACCAGCAGATTGGGAACCTTGGTGGGCATGACAGCCGGGATCATCTCGGTGCCGTCATAGTTCGGCACCCAGTCCACGGTCTCTTTGTCCAGATCGGCCAGCAGCTCGTGGGAGATGCGTGCCATCCGCACTTCGGTGTAACGCATGGCCGCGGCGCTGTCGCCATCGACCGAACCGAAGTTGCCCTGACCGTCGACCAGCATGTAGCGCATGGAGAAATCCTGCGCCATCCGGACGATTGTGTCATACACAGCGCTATCGCCGTGCGGGTGATATTTACCGATTACGTCACCGACCACACGGGCCGATTTTTTATAGGGCTTGTTCCAGTCGTTCCCCAGCTCGTTCATTGCATACAGAACGCGGCGGTGAACCGGTTTCAAGCCATCACGCACATCCGGCAGAGCTCGTCCTACGATCACGCTCATGGCGTAATCAAGATAGGAACTCTTGAGCTCTTCTTCGATGTTGACCGGCGTGATCTCTCTGGCCAGATCGCTCATAGAAAGCCTTAATCCCTAATTAGTTGTTCTTTGGCTTAAACAGCGCGACATGGTAACACACCAAGGCGGATTCCTTAAGCCACAAATCGGGCTGGTTTGACAAAGTCCGTCCGTTATAATGCCCGCCAGGACAATAGATTGCGCGCGAGTGACCGGCTCTGCGCGCCCTGCCACAGGATCTTCGATAAATGAACAGTGACGCCAATGTCGACCTGACCGAAATCGCCAAATTTGAAGCCATCGCCTCTCGCTGGTGGGACATGGAGGGGGAGTTCAAGCCCCTGCACCAGATCAATCCGGTGCGCCTTGACTGGATAACCAACAAGAGCGGCGGCCTGTTTGGCAAGCGCGTGCTCGACATCGGCTGTGGCGGCGGCATCCTCGCCGAGAGCATGGCGCGCCGCGGGGCACAGGTGACCGGTATCGACATGGGCAAGGAGCCCCTTGGCGTCGCCCGCCTGCACGCCCTGGAGCAGGGGGTCGAGCTCGAGTACCGCCAGATCACTGCCGAAGCACACGCTGAAGAAGCACCCGGCCAGTATGATGTGGTCACCTGCATGGAGATGCTGGAGCACGTGCCTGACCCCGCTTCTGTGCTGCGCGCCATCGCCACCCTGGTGCGCCCGGGTGGCCGGGTGTTCGTCTCCACCATCAATCGCAACCCCAAATCCTATCTGATGATGATCCTTGGCGCCGAGTACCTGATGAAGATGGTGCCCAAGGGGACTCACGACCATAAAAAGTTCATCATGCCCGCCGAACTCTGTCGCATGGGTGAAGCCGCAGGCCTGTTGGTGCGCGACATGAGCGGCGTCCACTATGCGCCACTCTCCAACAGCTTCCGGCTCGGTCGCAACGTCGACGTCAACTATATGGTGGAGTTCATCCGCCCGGAGCACGGCTGATGAGCACCTCTCACCCGCAGCCCCTTGGCTGCGTGCTGTTCGATCTGGACGGCACCCTGCTCGACACGGCGCCGGATCTGGGCGCCGCCGTCAATCACGTGCTGATAAGCGAAGGCTTTGCGCCGCTTTCTGACGAGATCATTCGCCAGACCACCTCCCACGGCGCCCTCGGGCTGCTCAGGGCGGGACTAGGCGAGGATCTGCTGGAAGAGCTGGGGGCTACCCGCCTGCGCAGTGCCCTGCTCGACTACTACTCAGCCAATCTCTGCGTCGGCACCCGCCCCTATGAGGGGATGGTGGATCTCATCGAGTGGCTCGACGAGAAGCAGCTGCCCTGGGGCATCGTCACCAACAAGCCGGCTTTTCTCACTGAACCTCTATTGGCCGCTTTGCCGGAACTGGCCAGCTGCGGCGTTACCGTCAGTGCCGATACCCTGCCGGTACGCAAGCCCGACCCAGCCCCCATGTATTTTGCCTGCGAGAAGCTTGGGGTCGAAGCGAGCCACTGCCTCTATGTGGGGGATCATGTGCGTGACATCGAAGCGGGCCGCAACGCTGGCATGCGCACTGCGGTCGCTGGCTGGGGCTATCTGAACGATAACGAGAATCCCGCCGAGTGGGGCGCCGATCTGCACTTTGATACCGTGCAGGCGCTGCACCACTGGCTGCGCTACGAGCTGGGCTGAAACTGCCGGTCGTGACGTTGCAAGAGTTGGGGCATCAAAGGTTGATGCCCTTTTTTACGGCCTTCTCCTGTCCCCGACAGCTAACGAGAAGAGAGCGTAGGTGGATCACCAAGGCAACTTTAACCGTCGCAAAGAGTCCATATGACAACCTTGCTCCCGTTTCGCTGAGGCAACTGTCAACAAGCAGACCGAGAAAGTGCGCTTCACATTTTGCAGTGACAACCGAGCGCTGGACAGCTTTTGTCCCTTGTTGGGCAAGGGATAATCAGCAGGCGTTTGCTAGTAAAAAGGCCCCCTTTTCGCAAGCAAAAAAAGTTATTTAAATTTTCCATCTTCGATCGGGAGGCTTGCATTTGACGAAGCGGACGAATGAAAACCCGCTCACTGTGAGCAACCACTAACAGAGACAACAACACCCACAATTTATCCACAGCAAGCCAGTTATCCACACATTGCAATGCGCAGTCGACCTCACTATCTTGTAGCTCGACATCAAAATAACACTATATCTTGTGATTCATCGCACAATAGTTACCCAACAACTGCACCGGCCCGTTCTCCTGTGACCGCCAGCAGCCGGGTGGCGTGCGATGGTTTTTCGGGAATCAACTAAAGGTCATCAGCCAATGAACTTGTTTGTGACGAAGCGTAACGGACACAAAGAACCCATCGATCTGGATAAAATTCACCGCGTGCTGGACTGGGCCGCCGAGGGGCTCGACAACGTGTCGGTCTCCCAGGTAGAGCTCAAGTCCCACATCCAGTTCTATGACGGTATCCGTACCGCCGACATTCACGAAACCATTATCAAGGCAACGGCTGACCTCATCTCCGAGCAGACTCCGGACTACCAGTACATGGCAGCCCGTCTGGCCATCTTCCACCTGCGCAAGAAGGCCTACGGCCAGTTCGAACCGCCCCACCTCTACCAGCACGTGGCTCGTCTGGTGGACATGGGCAAGTACGACAAACACCTGCTGGAAGACTACACCCAGGCCGAATTCGAAGAGCTGAACGCGCACATGGATCACTGGCGCGACATGAACTTCTCCTACGCGGCGGTCAAGCAGCTGGAAGGCAAGTATCTGGTACAAAACCGCGTCACCGGCGAGATCTACGAGAGCCCGCAGTTCCTCTACATCCTGGTAGCGGCCTGCCTCTTCTCCAAGTATCCGAAAGATACCCGTCTGGACTACATCAAGCGCTTCTATGATGCGGTCTCGACCTTCAAGATCTCCCTGCCGACCCCGATCATGAGCGGCGTGCGCACCCCGACCCGTCAGTTCAGCTCCTGTGTACTGATCGAGTGCGACGACAGCCTGGACTCCATCAACGCCACCGCCAGCTCCATCGTGCGTTACGTTTCCCAGCGCGCCGGTATCGGCATCAACGCCGGCCGTATCCGCGGTCTGGGCAGCCCGATCCGTGGCGGCGAAGCGTTCCACACCGGTTGCATCCCCTTCTACAAATACTTCCAGACTGCCGTGAAGTGCTGCTCCCAGGGCGGCGTGCGCGGCGGTGCGGCGACCCTGTTCTACCCGCTGTGGCACACCGAAGTGGAAAGCCTGCTGGTGCTGAAGAACAACCGCGGCGTGGAAGAGAACCGTGTCCGTCACATGGACTACGGCGTGCAGATCAACAAGCTGATGTACCAGCGCCTCATCAAGGGCGGTGACATCACCCTGTTCTCCCCGTCCGATGCGCCGGGTCTGTACGATGCCTTCTTTGCCGATCAGGACAAGTTTGAAGAGCTCTACGTCAAGTACGAGCAGGATCCTGCCATTCGCAAGAAGACCCTCAAGGCAGTCGATCTCTTCTCCCTGATGATGCAAGAGCGTGCCGGTACCGGTCGCATCTACATCCAGAACGTCGATCACTGCAACACCCACAGCCCGTTTGATCCGAGCGTGGCGCCGGTACGCCAGTCCAACCTCTGTCTCGAGATTGCGCTGCCGACCAAGCCGCTCAACAACATCGACGACGAGAACGGCGAGATCGCCCTGTGCACCCTCTCCGCCTTCAACCTGGGTGCCATCGACAAGCTGGAAGATCTGGAAGAGATGGCCGATCTGGCCGTGCGTGCCCTCGATGCCCTGCTCGACTATCAGGACTACCCGATTGCCGCCGCCAAGCGTGGCAGCATGGGTCGTCGTACTCTGGGGATTGGCGTCATCAACTACGCCTACTACCTGGCCAAAAACGGTGCCCGCTACTCTGACGGCTCCGGTCTGGCGCTGACTCACCGCACCTTCGAGGCGATCCAGTACTATTTGCTGAAAGCCTCCGTGCAGCTGGCCCGTGAATTCGGCCCCTGCCCGCTGTTTGGCGAGACCACCTATGCCCAGGGCATCCTGCCGATCGACACCTACAAGAAGGATCTGGATGCGCTGTGCAACGAGCCGCTGCATCTGGATTGGGAAAGCCTGCGCGAAGAGATCAAGTCTGTTGGCCTGCGCAACTCCACCCTGACCGCCCTGATGCCGAGCGAGACCTCCAGCCAGATCTCCAACGCCACCAACGGCATCGAGCCGCCGCGCGGTCTGGTGTCGGTCAAGGCCTCCAAGGACGGCATTCTCAAACAGGTGGTGCCCGAGTATGATCGCCTGAAAGATCAATACGAACTGCTCTGGAAGCAACCGAGCGTCGACGGCTACCTGCAGCTGGTCGGTATCATGCAGAAGTTTGTGGATCAGGCGATTTCCGCCAACACCAACTACGACCCGGCCCGTTTCGAAGGCAACAAGGTGCCGATGAAGCAGCTGCTGAAGGACTTGCTGACCGCCTACAAATACGGCCTCAAGACCCTCTACTATCACAACACCCGTGATGGTGCGGACGATGCCCAGACCGATCTGCAAGATGACGGTTGCGCTGGCGGGGCTTGCAAAATCTAAGTCACGGCAAGATCTGATAACCGGGCGGGAGCGACAAGCTCCCGCTCTCCTGTTTTCTCCATACAGACATTCTGGTAACCATGGCCTATTCAACTTTCTGCCAAACCCAAAACGACCAGCTCAAAGAGCCGATGTTTTTTGGCCAATCGGTCAACGTAGCCCGTTATGACCAGCAAAAGCACGAAGTGTTCGAGCGGCTGATCGAAAAACAACTCTCCTTCTTCTGGCGCCCGGAAGAGGTGGATGTGTCCCGTGATCGCATCGACTATCAGGCCCTGCCCCCCCACGAGCAGCACATCTTCATCTCCAACCTGAAGTACCAGACCCTGCTGGACTCCATTCAGGGTCGCAGCCCCAACGTGGCGCTGCTGCCGCTGGTCTCCATTCCGGAGCTGGAAACCTGGATCGAGACCTGGGCGTTCTCCGAGACTATCCACTCTCGCTCCTACACCCACATCATCCGCAATATCGTCAACACCCCCGCCCAGGTGTTCGACGACATCGTGACCAACGAGCAGATCCTGAAGCGCGCCGGCTCCATCAGCCACTTCTACGACGACCTGATCGAAGCGACCGCCCTCTACAACCTGCACGGTGAAGGGACCCATACTGTCGCTGGCCGCGAGGTGACCATCACCTTGCGCGAGCTCAAGAAGAAGCTCTATCTCTGCCTGATGAGCGTCAACGCGCTGGAAGCGATCCGCTTCTACGTCAGCTTCGCCTGCTCCTTTGCCTTCGCCGAGCGCGAGCTGATGGAGGGCAACGCCAAGATCATCAAAATGATCGCCCGCGATGAGGCACTGCATCTGACCGGTACCCAGCACATGCTGAACCTGATGCGCAGCGGTCAGGACGACCCCGAGATGGCCGAGATCGCCGCCGAGTGCGAACAGGCCTGCTTCGAGCTGTTCAAAGAGGCGGCCATTCAGGAGAAAGAGTGGGCCGAGTACCTGTTCCAGGGCGGCTCCATGATCGGCCTGAACAAGGACATCCTCTGCCAGTACGTCGAGTACATCACCAACCTGCGGATGGCCGCCGTCGGTCTGCAGCCAGCCTTTGCCGGCACCAAGCAGAACCCGATCCCCTGGATCAACACCTGGCTGTCGTCCGACAACGTGCAGGTCGCTCCGCAAGAGGTGGAGGTAAGCTCCTATCTGGTGGGTCAGATCGACAGCGAAGTGAATGCCGACGATCTGGGCGATTTCGAGCTGTGAGTGACGCCACCAACACGCTGACCCCTGCCCCACACTCGCCTGCCGAACAGCAGGCGGGACAGACACCACGGGTACATACCCGGGATGGCGTGCTGCACGCTCATCCCGGCGAAAGCGTGCTGGAAACCCTGGAACGCCACGGCCATCGGGTCGAGTTCCAGTGCCGCAGCGGCTATTGCGGTGCCTGCCGCACCCCGCTCATCGCGGGCAAGGTGCACTACCCCAATGTGCCGCTCGCCTTTGTCTCCCAGGGGGAGTGTCTCCCCTGCTGCTGCAAGCCGGTCGGCGCCATCAAGCTGGATATTCAGAAACGCTGATCCCGCTTGCAGCACCTCGTGCGCAGCCAAAGAGAGCAAAACAAAAAGCCGCCGGATTGCTCCGGCGGCTTTTTTAGATCCATCTCGATGCCTACTCGATACCTAAGTGGGCTGCTGGCTGCTCAACCTGCCAGCACAGACATTACAACCAGGGCGCGGCAGTCGGCCCGTGATGCAGACCCAGCTTCCAGACCCGGCCGAAGTGCTTGTAGTGACCCGCTGCGACACCGGCCTTCTCGCCCATGCCGTGATAGAGGTCGAGGTGGCCCTTCTTCACCGCGCCGCCCACATCCAGCGCAATCAACAAACGCAGCTGATGTTTGCCGGTCCAGTTGCCCTCTTTGTCGAGCAACGGCACTTCGGCGAGGATCGGGGTACCCATCGGCAACAGGGTCTTGTCGGCAGCAACGGCCGCCATCGGCAGCAGCGGAATACCGGCAGCGCCGATCACATCGTTGGTCGGACGGCGCTCGAAGAAGACATAGGAGGGGTTCTGCTCCACCAGCTCCTTGACGCTCTCCTCCGGCTGGCGGCTAGCCCAATCCTTGATGGCTTTCATCGACATCTGCTCTTTGGGCACTTCACCGCGGTCGATCAGCACCCGGCCGATACTCACGTAACCGTGACCGTTCTTGCCGCTGTAGCCCAGATATTGCAGCCGATCCTCATCGCCATAGTGAACGAAACCGGAACCCTGCACATCCATCAGGAAGTTGTCGATAAGGGATTTGCTGTAACCCAGCTCCAGCCCGCGGTTGGCCAGCGCCCCCTGATGGATCTGGGCCCGGGTCGGACAACGGCTGCCACAGTTGGGCATGGCATAGATGGGATATTTGTACTTGGCATCGGGACGACGACGCACCTCCAGCACCGGCGAGTAGTAGCCGGTGAAGAGCACGTTACCCATCCGATCCGCCCCGCCCAGCTGGGCCAGGCTGATACCGTAACGGGTGATGTCGGCAGGGTTGCCGCCATTGGCCACCCAGCGGGAGAGCTTGTGGTAGAGCTCACCATAACGGCGATTCATCTTGCCGGAGCGCTCCAGCACCAGCCGACTCTGCGGGCCAAACTTGCTGTAATCGGCTCGCGCACGGCTATTGACCCGCTCAACCCTGACCAGCTCCCCCGGCAAGGTGCCGTCCAGATACTGCTTGCCCAGATTTACTGGCACCTCGCAGTTAAGGAAACATCTGTTGTCGGTCTGTTTTTGGGGCACCTGATTTTGCTCAGAGTTGCCTGCACACCCGGCCAGACCCAGCACCACGGCGGTCAGCCAGTACGCGTGTTTATTCATATGTCCTCATATAACGCCAATAGCCATGCTCGGCGGGGAAGATGCCAAATTTGCAGGGGGAAAGCAAATGACATCAATCACTTGAAGAGGGATTTCGCCAAAGGTGACAGCTGGGTTATAACAAGGTGACAGGATGTGCGAGGTGATGGATGGAACAGCTCGAGATCTTCCCGCTGCAGAGCCCCTGCATCGGGGTCTGCGAAGTGAACAACAAGGGCTACTGCAAAGGGTGTTTGCGCAGCCGCGAAGAGCGTTTCAACTGGCTCGCCATGACCCCCGCCCAGCAGCAGGATGTAATGCGTCTGTGCCGCGCCCGCAAGGCGCGGGTCGAAGCCGCCCGCCGCAAAGCACAGGAAGGAGCTCAACCCGAGCAGCCAGAACAACCGGGCTGGGATTTTTGATCTTCTCTTGGTCTGTTACCCGCTTTCACTTCTCCTTTCTGCCACCCTTGCCAGCTCGCTGAACGCCACAAACAGGTGGTAGAAGGTGCTGGCTGGGGCATGGGTTGTCAGCGGCTGACCGGTGACATCGACCTGATCGACCCATTGGCCGGGCAAGGCTGGCGTCAGGTAGTAGTGGAAGATCTGCCTCACCACCTCGCCAATCTGACGGGCAATCTCTGAGTCCCCTCGCCGTTCGTAGGCCGCCAGCAGCGCCTTGAGATGTTCGGTCTGGCACCAGAGCCGACTGGTCGCCCGATGGGGCTGTCCGTCATCGGTAAGCTCATCCATCACCAGCCCGGTCGGCCCGTGGCCGTGAGCGGTGGCAAAGCTGTTCAGGATGGCGATCCCCTCATCTATCTCGCGCTCACTCGGCCCACACGCCCATCCTTGTGCCAATGCCCGGTAACGGGCCAGCAGCCAGCACCACTCGTAGTGATGACCCGGATCGATCAGGTGCGAATCGGGATGAGTCGGGAGAAGCCGTTCATCGAAAAACTCCCGCAGCAAGATGGGCTCCAGAAAGTGCTGGAGAAACAGCTTGTAGATCTGATGGGCACGTACTTGCCAGCAGGGATCATCAAAGCTCTCGGCCGCCACCAGCAGTGCTTCGAAAAGATGCATATGGGGGTTTTGGCTGCGCAGCGAACCGGCTGGCCAGCTGGAGTGAAACCCGCCATACACAGGATCGGCAAAAAGCTGCACGATGGCCTGATAGCGCGACTCGGCCTGCTGCTGCCAGCACGGCTCGCCGCTCAAACGGTAGAGCCAGCATTCGGCCAGCAGGGCAAAGGCGTATTCGTAGCAGCACACCGCACTGTCGGCAGGAGAACCATCGGCATTAAGGGAAAACAGCTGGTTGCCGGCACCATCATCAAAATGCCTCATGCCGAACCTGGCGCAGCGCTCTGCCAACTCGCCTCCCTCATACCAGCCGAGCAGGGCTGCGTGGCTGAACACATAGATCTGCCGGCTCTGCACCCGACATCGGGTGGGTTGCCAGAGGGGCTCGCCAGCACCATCCAGCCCTTCGGCAAACAGCCCCCGTTCCCAATCAAATCCGCTTGCCCGCCAGTGAGGCAGCGCCTCCTCCACCAGCCAGCGTCGGCAGCGCTGTGCCGCCTCTCTTATCTCGTCATGCATCTCATCACCTCGCACATCTATCCAGCCCACGATCCAGTTCATGAAAAAGGGAGAGCCTCGCTCTCCCGTTATTTGCTCTCATTCTCCAAATCGGCCTAGAAGAGACCGATGGCGACCCCGACAAAGGCCACTACCAGTAACCCCAGCATTGCCTTGACCGGCGAGACATTGCGTCTGGCCATCAGATACCAGGTGCCCAGCACCACCAGCAGTGGCATCAGTTTGGGGAAGATGCCATCCAACATGGCCTGTACCTGAATATTGACCCCGTCCGAGGTAACAAAATCGAGCCCGGTGGAGAGGTTGACATAACTGGCGGCCACCCCGCCCATCACAAAGACCCCGAGCAGGGAGAGCGCCTCGCGCAGTTTGACCGACTCCGAACTCACCAGCGCCTCCACCGAGCCGGTTCCCATCCGGTAGCCCTTCATAAACAGCATGTAGGAGCCGGTGATGACGATGGCGTTGAAGCTGATGATATAAAAGAGCGGCCCCAACACGCTGCCGCCGGCGGCCAGCGCCATGCCGATGCTGAGCAAAATGGGCACCAGCATGCCCGGGATCATGGAGTCCCCGATCCCGGCGATGGGCCCCATCAGCCCCACTTTCAGGGTGTTGATGGTCTCGCCATCGATCTTCTCTCCGTTAGCCCGCTTCTCCTCAAGTCCCACCGCCAGCCCGTTGATGATGGCGCCAATCTGGGGCTCAGTGTTGTAGAAGGAGGCATGGCGTTTCATCGCCTCCATCCTCTCCACCTTGCCGGGATAGAGCTTCTTGAGTGCCGGCATCATGCCAAGGCAGAAACCGAACGATTCGAGGCGCTCGAAGCTCATGGAGGATAGGTTGTACATCATCCACGAACGCCAGCAGGCACGCAGATCCTTGGGAGTGAGAGCCACCGGCGCATTGTTCACCGGCTGGCCCGCTTGCAGCTTTGCGTCCATCAGAATTCATCCTCATCATCGGTTTGGGTGGCAGCACGGGCAGCTACTGCAGGGCGAGATTCCGGCTTGTAGTTGTAGTGGATGAGCGCAAGCAGGGCACCGATCATCACCAGCCCTACCATGTTGAGCTTGAGAAAAACGATGCCGACAAAGCCCACCAGAAAATAGATCAGCATGCTGCTCTGCTTGATGATCTGCTTGAGCAGGATGGCAATGCCGACCGCCGGCAGAATGCCGCCCACCACCGTCATGGTGCGGATCACAAGCTCAGGCAGGCTGTTCATGAAGCCTTCGATGTACTGGTTGCCAAAATAGACGGCGATAAAGGTGGGCACGAAACGCAGTACGAAGTTGCTGACCTGCGGGAAGATCGCGCTGTTGAGATAAACCCCCTTTTCATCCCCCTGCTCCAGCGCCACGTCGGCTCTGTGGTTCCAGTAGGAGTTGAAGACCATCATGAAGTTGAAGAGGATGGTACCGGCAATGCCGATGGTGGCGGCAATGGCCACGGCAACTGACGGTTCCTTGCCCGACATGACGCCGAGGGCGATGGCCGGAAAGGCGACGAAGTTGAGATCCGCCGGCATGGAACCGCCCGGCGTCACCATGGCGATATAGACCGCCTGCACCGCCACCCCGATAAGGATCCCGGTCTGGATATCACCGAGAATCGCCCCTACCAGCATGCCCGAAACCAGCGGGCGGGTAATGGTGTACCAGCCCCCGGTCAATCCCAGCAGCCAGGGGCTGCTGAGGGCACCGAGATAACAGAGTATCCCGATGAGAGTTGCTTCCAGAAACATGATGTCGGCTCCCTATTTCAGCTTTTTCTGGGCATCTGCCCAGTTGTAGTGGCTGGCGTCCGGCACCAGCCGAAAGTCAATCTCGTGGCCAAGGCTGGCAAGATAGTCAAAAGCGGCGATCTCCTGCGCCGTCACCGACTGGTTGGGGCCTATGGTGGTGGTCTGCTCGCGGGCACTCATGGGCCCCACGTTGATCTTGCCGTTGTGGTTCTCAAGAGAGATGCCGGCGGCGCAGAGCCGCTGCAGGGTGACCGGCGACTTGCCAATCACGAAGTAGCGCTTGTCACTGGCGATCACCTTGGGCAGCTTGGCAATGGCCGTCGCCACGTCGAACAGCCACACCTTGGTGTCCGGCACAGCGCCGATCATCACCTGGGAGAGCAACGGATCGGCCGCCACCTCGTCATCAATCGCGACAATGCCGTCGCAGGGCAGCTCTCTGGCCCAGCGCGTCACCAGCTGGCCATGGATCACCCGATCGTCAATGCGTACAAATGAAATCGCCATCTCGCTCTCCTAGAAGTTGTCATCTTGCTGGTGTGCCGCCGGGGCCGCGATCACCATGGATTCCAGTGCCTGGGCCAGCAACTGGCGGGCAGCCTCGTGCACATCGGTTGCCGCCAGCCAGTCGGCACTCATCAGCAGCATGGGAAAGTTCACCCCGGTCACCACGGCTACCGGCTGCGGCCATTCGGGGTCAAACGCAAAGCGGCATGCCACGTTGTAGGGTGTGCCACACTCCATGTCGCACAGCACCAGCACCCCGTCAGCCCCCGCGCCATGACGGCGCAGGGTCTGTTCAAACTCGGTGCGAAACGCCGCTATTCCCCCCTCTTCGGTAAGAGAGACTGTGGCTACGGCGGGCAGCTCGCCGTAGACCATGCTGGCGCTGGCCAGCAGGGCCGGCGCCAGTGAACCATGGGTTGCGATAAGGATCCTCAGCATCTTGGTTACCCCCTCACATAGGCTTTGATGGTGGCGATGGTCGCCCCTTCACTCTCGCCACTCGGACGGATGCGATAGCGCCCTACCGACGCCGGTACGATAAAGGTCTCGGCGTAGTGCACCACAAACGGCGCGAACGCATTGTCGGGACTCTCCACCGTTGCCTCTCGTCCCTCAATCAGATTGAGCACCTGCACCGTACCGCCGGTGTCGTGCTCGACCGGCACACTGAACCAGTGGCGACGGGTCTCGATAAATTCCCGCTCATGCAGTCCGGTACGCTCCTCGCGCCAGCCCGGCCCTTCGGCGACGAGCTCGATGCGATTGACCAGATGCTCGCGGGTCCAGTCGGTGTCGCGCTCCCACTGGATCACCTTGCTGCCATGCTCCAGATGGATGGGGCGCGGGATGCCGTCGAGCCCGACCCGACCCCAGTCCCACAGCTTGAAGGTGAAGATGTAGGGGGTTGCGCTGATCTCGAGCACCATGGCCCCCTCTCCCGAACAGTGGACGGTTCCGGCCGGGATCAGGAAGTGATCGTGCTTGCGGGCCGGGAAGCGGTTGATGAAACGCTCGTCGTCGAAGGGCTTCTCGCCGCGCTGGGCGGCAGCCAGCTCTGCCAGCATCTCCTGCGGGTCGATACCGTTGCGCGTGCCGAGGTAGACGCAGGAGTCCGGCTTGGCATCGAGCATGTAGTAGCTCTCGTCCTGGGTGTAGTGCATGCCGAACTCCTGCTGGATGTATTCGGTCAGCGGATGCACCTGCAGACTAAGCGGCTGCCCCCCCACCGTATCGAGAAAATCGAACCGGATCGGGAACTCGGCGCCAAAGCGGGCGTGTACCCGCACCCCAAGCAAGGCGCTGGGCTGGCACAGCACCAGGTTTTGCGACGGGATCTCCACCCTCACCTCGCCAAAGCGCAGATAGAGGCTGTTCTCCTCGGGTACGCAGTCAAAGCACCAGGCATAGTTGGGTTGGGCCGGGTCCAGATCACACACCTGCTTCATCCACTGCCCACCCCAGACCCCCGGGTCGAAGAAGGGCACCACCCGGAACGGCTGGCGCGCAGCCTGATGCAACCCTTGTTGCAGTGCCGCCCCCGTTACCATGGTCGGCTTGCCCCTGGTGTTGGTGTCGAGCAGAAAATCGATGGTGGGCAGCTGGGCCAATTTATGGCGGTCAAACACCCGCCATTCGATGAAGAAGGCACGCTTGTAGCGGCGCAATATGTCCTCTTCGGTGTTATCTGCACCCCAGTTACCAATCTCTTTACGACGCAGACGCTGCTGGATCTCCCAGCGGGCAAGATCGGCATAGACCCGCACATCCCCTTGCACCACCAGCGAAGCGCCGCTGCCCATCACCACCACCAGACCTTCGGCCATCTCTGCGACCTGCTGTTGCAGGCGCGCCAAGGCAACCGGGTCAAAAAACTCCACCATCTTGTGGGGTGCCAGCACGCCAAACACCCTGTCATCGGTGATGAAGCGATCCAGCATCGCCAGCACTTTGGGTTCGGGCAGGCGCGCCTGTTCCACATCGATGAGCGTGTGAGGCTCGAATCTGGCCAGCAGTTGGGTGCGCAGCTCACCCTGATCCACGCCGTGATAGCAGTCGATCACCAGCACCACTTTCGCCCTCTCCTGCCCGTTCACTTTGGCCTTCAGCTGATGGGCAATCGCGTCCCATCCCGCACAGGCGGCCCGCTCATATCCAACAACGGTCACTTCTGGATATTTGTCGTAGTTGGAAACGTAACTCGAATGAATCATTGGCTTGCTCTCTCGTTGACACCTACGACAGAGATAAATCGATTAACCCGTTAACCACAACCTGATAAACACGATTAACCTCAAACATTGGGATATATCATCGGTATTGGCGGTGAAATTCGTGATCAATCGCTCACTTGCAACCTTCTGTCATCCGAAATAAAGGTTAATCGATATATCTTGATGACACGACCATGACTGGACCCACACCATGAGCAATGTGACTGTTGCCGATATTGCCCGCCATCTGGGCGTTTCCACCGCCACCGTCTCCATGACCCTGCGCAACAAGGGACGCATCTCCGACCACACCCGCCAGCGGGTACTCAAAGCCATCGACGAGCTCGGCTATGTCTACAACCAGACTGCCGCCAACCTGCGCAACAAGAGCAGCAATCAGGTCGGTTTGCTGCTGCACGACATTACCAACCCCTTCTATGCAGAGATGACGGCGGGACTGAGCCGGGAGATGGAGCATCACGATCTGATGCTGTTTCTCGCCAACAGCGAGGAGTCAGCGGCAAGGCAGCAGCAGTTTATGGACTCGCTGCAACGCAACAGCGCCGCCGGCATGGTGATCTGTGCTGCCCAGCCCACCCCCCACAGCTTTTTCGAGAGCCTGCAGCGGCGCCATATGCCTACCATTCTGGTGGTGCGACCGGTGCCGGATGTGGCGATCGACTTTGTCGGCACCGACAACTTTCTCGGTTGCCAGCTGGCGACCGAGCACCTGCTGAAACTCGGCCACCGTCATATCGCCTTTGTCGGGGGCTCCCCCACCTCCATCAGCCGCTCCCAGCGCCTCGGTGGCTACATGAGCAAGCTGCTCGAACACGGCATCTCGCCCAAACCGGAGTGGATCATCGGTTGCGGCGCCAGCCGAGTAGAGGGCACCCGCGCCATGACGGCGCTGCTGGAGCTGCACCCCGAGGTGACGGCGGCGGTCTGCTATCAGGATGTGGTGGCGCTCGGCGCCATGCTGGCGCTGCGCAAGCAGGGGCGCCTCATCGGCCAGAACTTTGCACTGGTGGGTTTTGACGATCTGCCGGAAACCGCGCTGGTCGAACCGGCGCTCACCACCGTCTCGGTGGCTGCGCGGGAGATCGGCCGCAAGGCAGGCGAGCTGCTGCTTGAGAGGATGGCCGGCAACGACGAGCCGGCCAAGAGCATCATTCTGCCCCCTACTCTGGTGGTACGCCAATCTTGCGGCAGCCCCTAGCGGGCCGCCGCCAGCTCCGATTTACATCCCTTGCTGATCGCTGGTCACGAGGCGGGGCGTGCCATCTTCTCCGGCCAGCACCCGAACGGCAAAGCCGCGCGTGCCCATCGCTTTGTAGTCGTGACCAGCAACGGCAGGCCAGACCGCCAGCGCCGAGAGCTGCGTCTCGCCGGTGTTGACGAGTCGATGGGCCACATGGCCCGGAATATGGTGAACACTGCCGGGAAAGACCTGCTCCAACTGGCAAACACCGGCCATATCCTGCAACAGCAATAGCCCCCTTCCGCACAACCCGAAGTAGTATTCGGCCTGCTCGGCGCGAGCATGGATATGACCGCGGGTCATGAAAAACTCCTGCCCGACCCGACCAGCCTCCAGATAGGTCACCCCCATGTTGAGATCCCCCTCGCCACCATTGCCGGGCAGCATGGCAACCCGATAGAGCGGCGTATCGGGCGAGAGCGCAGCCTCGGCGTGCGGGTCGGCAAAAAGCCCCTGCAAGTCAGCCAGGGTGGTGCACTTCTCAACCAGTTCGGCGCCACCGAGCTTGCCGGTCGCAAAATCGAGAATGGGGGGGATCATGGGCGTCATCATCTGCTCCTGGGTATCGGGTTATCAGCGGGCGCAGGTGCGCCCCAAGCACCTCACGCTAGAGGGTTAATCCATTAACCACAAGCAAAATAACGCCTGCATTTTTCCCTGTATCCGGCAATAAAAAAGCGGCCCACAGGCCGCTCTTGGTTATGACGTGTTGCCGGGTGGCAAGGCTTATGCCGTGGCCAGCTTGGCCTGCTCTTCGCCGCGCTTGAGCATGGCGTAGGAGACACCGGTCAGCAGCGAGCCTGCGGCAATCGCCACGATATACATCATGACGTTGCTGATGGCGTGCGGGATGAACAGCACGAACAGACCGCCGTGGGGGGCCATCAGTTCGCAGCCAAACAGCATGGAGAGCGCACCGGTCAGGGCGCCGCCGACCATACAGGCCGGGATGACCCGCATCGGATCCTTGGCGGCAAACGGGATGGCCCCCTCGGAGATAAAGCACAGACCCAGCACGAAGGAGGCTTTGCCTGCTTCCTGCTCCGCCTTGATGAACTTGGTGCGGGCCAGGAAGGTGGCGATCCCCATCCCCAGCGCCGGCACCATGCCGGCGGCCATCACCGCAGCCATCGGGGCGTAGGTTTTGGAGGCCAGCAGGCCGACCCCGAAGGCATAGGCCGCCTTGTTGACCGGGCCGCCCATGTCGAAGCACATCATGGCACCGATAATGACACCCAGCAGCACGGCGTTGGCAGAGCCCATGTTATTGAGGAAGGTGGTCATGGTATTCATGATGCCGGCCACCGGGCCACCCACCACGTAGATCATCACCAGACCGGTAAAGAGGCTGGCAAAGAGCGGAATGATCAGGATGGGCTTGAGCGCTTCCAGGGTCACCGGCAGGCGCACCTTGTCGCTCAGGTACTTGGCGCTGTAACCGGCCAGGAAACCGGCCACGATGCCGCCAAGGAAACCGGCGCCCAGCGAGCTTGCCAGCATACCGCCGATCATGCCGGGGGCGAGGCCCGGGCGATCAGCGATGGAGTAGGCAATATAGCCGGCCAGCACCGGGATCATCAGGGCGAAGGCGGAGCCGCCACCGATCTTCATCAGGGCCGCGGCCAGGGTGCCTTCCACTTTGAACGCCTCGATCCCGAATACGAACGAGAGCGCGATGATAAGGCCACCCGCCACCACCATCGGCAGCATAAAGGAGACACCGGTCAACAGGTGCTTGTAGGGGCCAGCTTTTTCCTCTTTCTTGGGCTGGCTGGCACCGCTGTGGCGATAGGTTTTCGCCTCGTTCCACGCCTTGTCGAGCTCGGCGCGGGTTTTCTTGAGCGCCGCCCCCGTGCTGGTGCGATAGACCGGCTTGCCGTCGAAACGGGCCATGTCCACCTCGATGTCGGTGGCGAGGAACACCAGATCGGCGGATGCAATCTCCTCGGCAGTCAGGGCATTTTGGGCACCGACCGAGCCTTGGGTCTCGACGCGGATCTGATAACCCAGCTGTTTGGCCATGGTCTCCAGCGCTTCTGCCGACATAAAGGTGTGAGCCACCCCGGTCGGACAGGCTGTCACCGCCACGATGCGCTTGCCTGCGGCGGCCGGTTTGGCGGCAGCATTGGCAACGGCGGAGGCGGCTTGATGACGATAGACACTGGCGCCGCTGGCGGCTGCCTCCAGCAAGGCGGCCGGATCCTGCAGGGCGAGATCCATGCTGCCCTGATAGACCCGCTTGCCGTCATAGGCAGCGAGATCCACCGGAGTGCTGGCGACGACCAGTACCAAGTCGGCCGCAGCAATCTGCTCTTTTGAGGGGATCTGGCGCGGTTGCATACTGGAGCCAACGTCGAGGGTGAGTTCCCAGCCAGCCAGTTTGGCCTGCTGTTCTATCCGTTTTGCAGCGAGAAAGCTGGTGGCAATGCCCGCCGGGCAAGCCGTAACCAAGATTGCTTTCATTGGGCATCTCCTGAGTTTTCCATTGAGGGGGTATGGCATTGAACCGGTGCCAGCACATCCAGACGCTCTACGCGCACCTGTTCAAGTAAAGGGTTGAGCACATTGATATCGTCAAAGCCGACTGCGACCTGACTGACCGCCAAGGCCGAGACGGCGGTGGCCAGCCGCAGGGTCTGCTCCGGCGCCCAGCCAAGGCTCAGACCATGGGCGAGACCAGCTACCAGCGAATCGCCGGCACCCACGGTACTGACCACCTGCATCCGCGGCGGAATGGCCTGCCAGACGGCATCCGGAGCAAACCAGATAAGGCCATCGGCGCCGTTGGAGATCACCACATTGGGGATCCCGCTGGCCTGCAGCGCGCGGGCACACTCGGCCTGCTCGCTCAGGGTCTTGACGGGGCGGCCAGCCCACTGGCTCAGCTCCTCCAGATTGGGTTTGACCAGGGTCGGCGCCGCCTTGATCCCTTCGCTTAAGGCCGCGCCGCTGCAATCGAAGATCACCTGCTTGCCCTTGGCCTTGAGCAGACGGATCAGATGGGCGCAGTAATCGGGAGCCACCCCTTTGGGCAGGCTGCCCGCCAGCACGAACCACTCAGCATCCGGAGCCAATTGGTCGATGGCCAGCTCCAGCGCGCTCACCTCCCCGTGCTGGATGGTGAGCCCAGGCAGATTGAGATCGGTGACCCGACCGGATTGCTCGGAAATCTTGACGTTGATGCGGGTGCTGCCCGCGACACGGACAAAGTGATCATCCAGCGCCCGCTCAGCAAACAGGGAGACAAAGCTCTGTTCATTGTCAGCGCCCAGCCAGCCGGTGACGCCTACCTCGCGGCCCAAATCCTTGAGCACCATGGCGACGTTGATCCCCTTGCCCGCCGCACGCAGGTTGGCCTCGCTCACCAGATTGACCTCGCCAAGGCTCATCGCCTCGAGACGGGTGGTGAGATCAAGGGCGGGGTTGAGGGTAATGGTGACAATCTTCATCAATGCGCCCCCTCGCCCAGACCAGCGGCAATGGCCTCACCGATCCCCTTGAGAGCCGCTTCGGCATCTGCCCCTTCGGCGCGAAATGCCAGACGGTGACCGCACTTGACCCCAAGGCCGATCACCTTCATCAGGCTCTTGGCGGAGACCGCCTCGCCGCTGCCATCCAGATTGGCAACCCGGATGTCGGATTCAAACTCTTTGGCCACCTTGACCAGCATGGCACCCGGACGGGCATGCAGGCCGTGGGGGTTGATGATGGTGAAGGTTTCGGAAAGACCGCTCGCAGGCCCCGCCTGCAACATGGCCAGTCCCTCACCGCTCGCCAGCGTAGCCAGCTGACCAGCGGCCGCCAGTTTGGCCAGATTCTCCAGTTGCGGTAGATGGCCGCTATCTGCGGCGCACAGCAGCAGCATGGCGTTGACCGGCAGCTCCCCTGCGCGAAGTTCGCTACTCGGGGTGGCCAGCACCCAGCCAGTCTGGGCCGATGCTGTTTGCTGAACATTGGCGCGGGCCAGCCAGATGCCCTCGCCCAGATAGGCCGGTTCGCTTGCCAGCAGCGCGCTTACCATGGCGGCATCGCCCCAACCGGCGGATTTGGCGCGGGCAGCGGCGCCCAGCAGCAGCTGGTCGCGATCATCGGCCGGGAAGTCAGCCAGGGTCAGGTATTGCACCTCTTTCGCGGCAGTGGCGCCGGTCAGGATATTGATGATGGTGTCGGCGTCGGTGGCCTCTTTGAGCTGGGCTGCCGCCTGCTCGTCACCCAGCACATGGGTGAGCTGGCGCAAGATGCCCAGATGCTCGTCTGACTTGGCGGCGATACCGATGGCGACGTAGGCGATCTGCCCCTCGTCCCACTCGATGCCATGGGGGAACTGGGCCACCATGACGCCGGTGCTCTTCACCAGATGACGGGTGTCGGTGGTGCCGTGGGGAATAGCGATGCCGCTGCCAAGGTAGGTGGCATGCTGCGCTTCACGTGCCAGCATGCCATCGACATAGCCCGCCTCCACCAGACCGGCCTCGGTCAGTTTGCCTGCCAACAGGGCAATCGCCTCGGCCTTGGTCGCCACCGACTGCCCCAGCAAGATCTGCTCTCGCACCAACTTCAACATAGCCACTCTCCATCAGATCCCGGCATCGCCGGGTCAACACAATTGAACATTCGGTTTGCCTGCCAGCTGACGATAGTCGGGATACCTCGAAATGTGATCCTGACCGGGTTTTATCACCCTGCTCTGCATCTCTGCGAAGCGGTGCTGCTGACAAGCTGAATCGTTTCACTTACACTCAGACTGAATCGTTTCAGCGAATTGATCAAGTACCCACAAAGAGCGGTTTTCAATGATATGATCCCGCGCACACTTTTCGGTGCCCTTACCAGGCAGTGCCCGTGGGCCTAGCAACTCAAACAGAGCCAATATGATGAAACTGGATGAAATCGCCGCCCTCGCCGGTGTCTCGCGCACCACGGCCAGCTATGTGATCAACGGCAAGGCCGACCAATACCGCATCAGTCAGGCCACCCGCGACAAGGTGATGGCCGTCGTCACCGCCCACAACTACCAGCCGGACAGCCGCGCCGCCTCCCTGCGCGGCGGCCAGACCAAAACCCTCGGCTTTATCCTGCCCGACCTTGAGAACGCCAGTTACGCCAAGCTGGCCAAACGGCTGGAACAGGGGGCGCGGGCGCAGGGCTATCAGCTGCTGATCGTCTGCTCGGAAGATGATCCTGCCACCGAAAAAGAGCTGGCCCAGATGCTGGTGAGCCGCCATGTGGATGCCCTGCTGGTGGCCAGCTGCCTGCCGCCGGACGATCCCTTCTATGGCAACCAGCAGGCGCAGGGGGTGCAGATCCTCGCCATCGACCGGAGCATGGCGGCCGATCGCTTCGTCACCGTCGCCAGTGAAAATGAGAAGGCGAGCCATGACCTCACCGCCTCCCTGCTCACCCCGGCCATTCGCCATATCGCTTTGATCACTGCGCTGCCTGAACTGACGATCAGTCTGGAGCGAAAAGCAGGCTTCGAGCAGGCCATCGCCAGCCACAGTGCGACCTGCCACCTCTGTGAAGGGGCCCACTTCTCGCGCACCGAGGGGTATCGCCTGATCAAACATCTGCACCAGCAGCTGGGCCAGTTGCCCGAGGCGCTGATCACTACCTCCTACATCCTGATGGAGGGGGTACTGGACTACCTGCTGGAACAAGAGACCGATATGAGCCAGCTCGCCATGGCCACCTTCGGCGACGATCGGCTGCTCGACTTCCTCCCCTTTGGCATCAACTCCCTGCCCCAGCAGCACGACGCGCTGGCGAGCCAGGCGCTGGAGCTGGCGCTCAAGGCGGTCAATGGCGACTACCAGAGCGGGCTGCACTATGTGAGCCGTACCCTCAAGCGCCGTCGCTAAGCCGCCAGCAACAACCCCCCACAACCGCACAGGCTGCCGGCACAAACTGCCAGCATGGGCAGCCAGAACTGACAGCCTGTGCGACTTCTTTTCTCAACGCCCATCTTTGCACGCGTCTGTTTGATCAGCGGAAGATCGGCCAACCGGCCGACAAGGCTTGCAACCCCTGCTCAGGGCCCGTTTATCGGCCCATCGGCTCGCTATAAATTGAATTTATGGCTTTTGACCATATGACCCTATTTTTACTTATACCGAACCATTCGGGCCGCTAGAGCCCTGTTTTACCCTCTGTCGCCCCTTCCAGACACCTGTAGCAACTCCCTCCGATCCCGAGGGCCGGTTCAAGCGGATTGGCATCGCCCCCTCAAGGCGCACATTTTTTCGGCACATAGCGCTGAGTGTCATTTTTTATTTCCACTTAAATGCCTTCCACAGCACAAGATCCGCTTTTTAGGGGTTGTCTCCGCTATTTCGATCCGTTAACGTGGCAACCATCTTTTACAGCCGACAGGTTTCAGGTACAGATGTTTCCACGCCGATATTGCTAGCCTCCGGCTTTTTCCCCGGAGGCGCCTCCCGACACAGCCAACTGGCTCTCTCTTGTTTGCAACATCTCCGCTCACTTTCGGATGGATAACATGAACACCAAGACTCTGGGTTGTACCCTGTTGATTGCCGGCACCACCATAGGCGCCGGTATGCTGGCCCTGCCGCTGGCCTCCTCGTCCCTCGGCGGCCCCGCCACCCTGCTGCTGATGATTGGCCTGTGGGCCCTGATGGCCTTTACCGCCATGCTGCAGGTGGAGGCCAGCCTCAATACCGGCAAGTGGTACCTGCACCAGCTGGCGGATCACCTGCTCGGCCCCTGGGGCAAGCGCATCGCCTCCTTCTGCATCCTGATGCTGTTCTACGCCCTCGCCTCCGCCTACATCAGCGGTGGTAGCAGCCTGCTGGCACAGGCGCTGGCCGATGCCGGCATCACCCTGAGCCAGGAGCAGGCCGCCTGGGCCTTTACCCTGCTGTTTGGCGGCATGGTCTGTGTCGGCACCCGCTCGGTGGATTACCTCAACCGGCTGATGTTCACCATCAAGCTGGTGATCATGGTGGGCGTGCTGGCACTGCTGCTGCCGCGCGCCCAGGGCGAGCACCTGCTCGCCATGCCGCTCGGGGAAGGGCTGCTGCTGGCGGGCCTGCCGGTGATCTTCACCTCGTTCGGCTTTCACGGCTCAATCCCGAGCGTGATGCTCTACCTCGGTGATTGCCCCAAGCAGTTGCGCCGGGTCTTTGTCTGGGGCTCCGCCCTGCCGCTGATCCTCTACGTGCTGTGGCAAGTGGCCATTCTGGGGCTGCTCGGTCAATCCTCCCTGCTGGCCAATGGCGGCGCGCTCGACAGCCTGCTCGCCAGCGTCGGCAAGCTGGTAAGCTGGCCCGCCTTCAATCAGGCGATGCACCTGTTCGCCGATCTGGCGCTCGCCACCTCCTTCCTCGGGGTGACGCTGGGGCTGTTCGACTTTATGGCCAAGGTGACCCGCCGCAAGGACAACTGGCAGGGCCGCAGCCAGACCGGCCTTATCACCTTTGTGCCGCCGCTGCTGTTTGCCCTCTACTTCCCGCAGGGCTTTATCATGGCCCTCGGCTACGCCGCCATTGCGCTGGCCATCCTCGCGGTACTGCTGCCGGTAGCGCTGGTATGGCAGAGCCGCAAACAGGCCCCCGCCCACCACTACCGCGCCCCGGGTGGCGTAGTAGCGCTGGGAGTAGCCGGCGCCATGGGTGTGCTGATTGTCGGCGTCCAGATCAGCGTCAGCATGGGACTGCTGCCTGCGCTGTAATCCCCGATACTGAATGCCCCAAATAACAAAGCCCCGCCAAGCTGATTGGCGGGGCTTTGTTTTATCACCACGGCACATACCACTACTCTGCCCATCCCCTCTCTCGCACCAGAGGGATAAAGGACCTTTCAGCTACGCTTTTTCCATACGCAATGGAGTGGGGAGCAAGGTATGAAGTGGGCTGGCTGGTTTCTGCTGTGCTGTCTGAACCCGATTGCCCAGGGCGCGCCCCTGTCGCTGGCGGCGCCCGTGGAATATATCCCCCTGCTGCGCCCCTTCTATGAGGAGTGGTTTGGCAAGGCCAGGGTCGATTTCACTTTTATCCCCTGCACCAGCGCCCGCTGCAAAAAGCTGCTTGATTCCGATAGCACCATCGATGGGGATATCGCCCGGATCAAGGGCTTTGAGCAGACCCACCCGCAGATGCTCCCGGTCGGCACGGCGATTGGCGAAGTGACCATCTATGCCCAGAGCAAGCAGGACGCCAGCTGGCCCCCCGCCAGTCAGGAGCGGGTTGGCTGCCTGCGCGGCATTCAGTGGTGCAACCGCTATCTCGACAGTCGGCGCATCGTCTGGTTCAACGATGAGAAGCAGGGTCTCGCCCTGCTCCAGCGCGGCAGAACCGACTGGGTGATCCGGCTGCTGCCGACCAATCAAGCCCCCCTTGCCGCACCATGGAAACGGGTCTCCGATATCGAGGTCTATCTCTACCTCAACAAGAGCCGCCAGGCCGATATTGCCGCCCTTGTCCAATCCCAACAGCAGCTGATAGCGAGCGGCCGCTGGCAGCAGATGCAGGAGCGCTACTTCTCGGCTCTGCTGACCCCCGTCCGCTGATCAGGACACTACCGAACAAACCGCCAAAAACCGTGTTTTATACAATCTTTTTTGCCACCAAAACCTGAACGGACAGTTCAAAACCCGTTCATGCCCGATCGCTACACTGCCCCCTCGTTTATCGCTTTCAGGAGTTTGAAAACAATGATGTTGCACCTCACGAAGAGTTCCCTTGCCCTTGTTCTGCTTGCTGCCAGCGGCGCCCTCAGCGCGGCCGAAATCACCAACAACAATATCACCGAGGCCGACATCAAGGCGGCGCAGGATGCCTGGGGCGCGGCGCTCATCAAGATCAGCGATGACTATCGGGCCGGCGGTATCGAGCGCGCCAAAGCCACCGCCGAGGCGGTACTCGACAGCGCTTATGGCTACCATCAAGGGCCGGTGCTGTTAAAGCCCACCCTCGCCGGTGGCGAGCAGACCTTTCGCACCACCCGCGAGGGGGCGCTGGCCTATTTTGTCGGCAACAACAGCGCCTATCCGGCCGACAGCGGCTTTGCCCTGAAAAACTGGCAGAGCTACCGCTATGACAATGCCGCCGTCTATATCAACGGCAACATGGCGCTGACCATGGGCAAGGTGCATCTGGTGGATCGCGACAACAAGGAGACCACGGTCGACAAGAGCTGGGGTTTCAAGAAGGGGGATGATGGCAAGGTGCGCATCGTGCTGCACCACTCCTCTCTCCCCTACGGCGCCTGACTGGCGAAGTGCAGCTGATTGCGCTGCACGCAACCTAAAACCCGACAACAAGCCCTGCCAGACTGGCGGGGCTTTTTTTATCCGGCAAGGGCGATCAGGACGCCATGGCCGAGCCCCCTTTACTGCTACCCTCAAGGGCAAGCCATTGAGCGCACAACAGATCCATGCTCATCCATCACTTCGGGAGCCCTACACCATGACCATACTGCCCATCTATGCGGCCCTCCTTGCCCTGCTCTTTGTCCTGCTCAGCGTACGCACTATTCGCACCCGTCACCGCCAGAAAGTGGCGCTCGGCCATGGCGATGATCCCGCCATGCTGCGGGCCATGCGGGTGCACGCCAACTTTGCCGAGTATGTTCCCCTCGCCCTGCTGCTCATCTATTTCGTCGAAACAGGCAGCCATGCCCCCTGGCTGGTTCATCTGCTGGGGAGTGCCTTGCTGCTTGGTCGCCTTTGTCACGCCTTCGGCATGAGCCGCACGCCGGAGAATTTCCGCTATCGGGTGGTGGGAATGGGGCTGACCTTCACCGTCATTTTGCTGAGTGCGGCCTGCCTCCTGATCACCGCCCTGCTCTCCTGACCAGAACAGGTCAGCCAAACGCGGAGCCGCAGAAGCAGAAATAGAAAAGCCCTGCCGATATGGCAGGGCTTTTCGTTTAACCGATCAGAGCGGGAGAGTGGCTCTCCTTGCCCTTACTGGTTATGGCTGGCGCGACGGGGACGACGAGCCTGAGCCGGCTTGGCGGCGCCATCAGCCGGACGCTGACCACCCTGGGGCTTGGGCTTGCCGCCGTTGCCGGAGCGGTTAGCGCCTGCGTTGCCACCGTTGTTGCCGGAGCGAGCGGCACCCTGACGCTGGCCTTGACCTTGCGGACGCGGCGCACGGCGCTGCTCGCTCGGATCACGGGGCTCTTTGCGCAGCGGCGCGCCGATACCACGGGCGATGTTGTCGAGGGTCTCGCGGGACGCTTCGAAGCCGGGCACCTGCTCGCAGGGGATGTTCTGCTTGGTCAGACGCTCGATGGCCTTGATAAGCTTCCCTTCATCGGCCGCAACCAGGGAGATGGCGTGACCGGCAGCGCCAGCACGACCGGTACGACCGATACGGTGTACGTAATCTTCCGCCACGTTCGGCAGTTCGAAGTTCACTACCTGCGGCAGCTTGTCGATATCGAGGCCACGGGCCGCGATGTCGGTCGCCACCATCACGCGCACGCTGCCATCCTTGAAGCCGGCCAGTGCACGGGTACGGGCACCCTGGCTCTTGTTGCCGTGAATGGCGGCGGCACTGATGCCGTCTTTTTCAAGCTTCTCGGCAACCCGGTTGGCGATGTGCTTGGTACGGGTAAAAACCAGCACCTGCTGCCAGTTGTTGCTGGAGATCAGGTGGCTCAGCAGGGCAATCTTGTTGGCCTTGTCGCACGGGTGCACCAGCTGCTCGATACGCTCGGCGGTGCTGTTGCGCGGGGCGACTTCAATGACAGCCGGGTTGTCCAAAAGGCCGGTTGCCAGCTCGCGAATTTCATCGGCGAAGGTGGCGGAGAAGAGCAGGTTCTGGCGCTTCTTCGGCAGCAGGGTCAGGATGCGACGGATGTCGCGGATAAAGCCCATGTCGAGCATGCGATCCGCTTCGTCCAGTACCAGGATCTCCACCTCGTCAAACTTGACGGCATTCTGGTTGTAGAGATCGATCAGACGGCCCGGACAGGCCACCAGCACGTCCAGACCACGGCGGGTCGCCATCATCTGCGGGTTGATGCTCACGCCACCAAATACCACGTGGCTGCGCAGGGGCAGATGCTTGCCGTAGTTGCGCACGCTCTCGCCCACCTGGGCGGCCAGCTCGCGCGTCGGAGTCAGTACCAGCGCACGGACGCGGTTCGGAGAGACCTTGCGCTTGCTCTCCATCAGACGTTGCAGCATCGGCAGGGTAAAGCCTGCGGTCTTGCCAGTCCCTGTTTGGGCCGCCGCCATCAGGTCGCGGCCAGCCAGAACGGCGGGGATCGCTTGCTGCTGAATGGGAGACGGGGTGTCGTAGCCTTGTTCGGCAACGGCACGCAACAAGGGTTCGGCCAGACCGAGGGAAGTAAAACTCATAGTTACCTGCTAGGGATAGGGGCGCCGACAATCCGGGATGGGGCTCCTCTGCTGAGCCGATGCCATCTCGCCAGACTCGGGCCTGTTGAGAACACAACGATTTCCCCGGGGAGCAGAGCAAAGGGGAAAGAATAGGGGGGCAGTCTAGCGGAGTTATTGAGGAGAAACGAGAAAAATGTGATGTTCCTCCCAGCACGAGGAGAAAATCCCGCCTTCCCTGCCCCAATTGCTCCCGTTTATCCGATCTTTTACTACTGCCCTATTAACATCAAACACAATAAAAACACTCTGTTGTCAGCAAGGCACGGAGATCAAAAAGATCAGGGATGATGAGGTTTATATGAAGAGGCAATCAGGCTTTCCCATCAGCTGGCCACTCTGGCTTGCCCTGCTGCTGTTGTGGGCGATGCCGGCACAAGCCGACAAGCAGGTTCTCACCGTGGCCTGGAGCCACTGGCCCCCCTTCAGTCAGCTCAACAATAAAGGGGAACTGGCAGGGCTCGATATCAGCCTGACCCGCCAAATCCTCACCAAGGCGGGTTTCACCCCCAAATTTCGTGAAATTCCCTGGGCCCGGGCACTCCATCTGGTGGAGCATGGCCAACTTGATATAGCGATGGGTGCGCTGGCGCTGCCGGAGCGCGAGCAATACGCCCGCTTCTCCGCCCCCTATCGCCACAGCGCCTACGTGCTGCTCAGCAACGATCCCATTCCCGGCCAGCAGGATCGCTGGGCCGGTTACCCGACCCTCTCTGCGCTGTGCAACGCCAAGGGGCTCAAGATCGGCAAGCTGCGCGGCACCCGCCCGATGCAACAATTGGAAAACTGCCCGGCACTCAAGGAGGTAACCGAGTACAACGCCGACGACCGGCTGATCGATCTGCTGCTCGCCCGCCGCCTCGACGGCGTCATCATGGAGTGGCAATACGCCCGTTATCGCCTCGACCAGCTCGGCGCCACCGGCTTTATCAGCTGCCAGTTGCTGCTCCACCACCAGCCGGTCAGCCTGATGTTTGCCAAAGAGAGCATCAGCGATGAGCAGCTCGTCAGCATCGACAAGGCGATCGCCACCCTGCCCAAAACCGATCGCAACTTTCCGCCCCCCACATGCCGCCTGAGCGCTGCACCCGCTGGCGATGAACCCCCGCTGCATTAACCCGAGCGGAGAAAACAAAAAGGCGACCCAAAGGTCGCCTTTTTCATGCTGGCCAATCAAGCGTTGATCCGCCAGTGGGTCGTTATGCCGATCAGCGCAGTTGCGGCGTCTGGGTCAATACACCCTGATTCTGGGCGCGGTGACGCAACAGATGATCCATCAGCACCAGCGCCAGCATCGCCTCGGCGATGGGCACGGCACGGATGCCGACGCACGGATCGTGGCGCCCCTTGGTGATCATCTCGGTAGCCTCACCCTCGGTGGTGATGGTCTTGCCCGGCACCGTGATGCTGGAGGTAGGCTTGAGCGCCATGCTCACCACGATATCCTGACCGGATGAAATACCGCCCAGAATGCCGCCCGCATGGTTGCTGGCAAAGCCGGCCGGGGTCATCTCGTCACGGTGCTCGGAGCCTTTTTGCTCCACCACCGCAAAGCCGTCACCGATCTCCACCCCTTTTACCGCATTGATGCCCATCATGGCGTGGGCGATGTCGGCATCGAGGCGGTCAAACACCGGCTCACCGAGGCCCACCGGCACATTGCGCGCGATGACCTGCACCTTGGCACCAATGCTGTTGCCCTCTTTCTTCAGATCACGCATGTATTGATCGAGCGCTTCCAGCTTGCCCGCATCGGGGAAGAAGAAGGGATTCTGCTCGATCTGCGCAGCGTCAAACGCCTCGGCCTTGATGGGGCCAAGCTGGGAGAGAAAACCGGTGATCTCGATGCCATGCACCTGTTTGAGGTACTTCTTGGCAATGGCTCCCGCCGCCACCCGCATCGAAGTTTCGCGGGCGGAGGAGCGACCACCGCCGCGATAGTCGCGCTGACCATACTTCTGGTGGTAGGTGTAGTCAGCATGGCCCGGGCGGAACAGATCCTTGATGTCGGAGTAATCCTTGGAGCGCTGATCGGTGTTCTCGATCAAGAGCCCGATGGACGTACCGGTGGTTCTCCCCTCAAACACCCCGGAGAGGATCTTCACCTCGTCCGGTTCACGGCGTGGCGTGGTGTAGCGGGAGGTGCCGGGCTTGCGCCGATCGAGATCCCCTTGCAGATCCGCCTCGCTGATCTCCAGCCCCGGCGGGCAACCATCGACCACGGCGCCCAGCGCCAGACCGTGGCTCTCGCCGAAGGTGGTTACCCGAAAGAGTTGGCCAAAACTGTTCCCTGCCATAGGCGCTCCTGCTTAGTTTTTGTAGATGGCAAAATGATCCTGATACTGCACCAGCTCGTTGCGCGTCATCACGAACACACCGTGGCCGCCGTTCTCGAACTCTACCCAGGTAAAGGGGATTTCGGGGAACTGGGATTCCAGATGGATCATGCTGTTGCCCACCTCGACCACCAGCACGCCGTCATCCTTGAGGAAGTCGGCCGCATTGGCCAGCAGGCGCTTGGTGAGCTTGAGACCATCGCTGCCGGAGGCGAGCGCCAGCTCCGGCTCGTGACGGAACTCGTCCGGCAGATCCGACATATCTTCGGAATCCACGTAGGGCGGGTTGGAGACGATGAGATCGTACTTGTCGCCCGCCGGCAGATCGCGGAACAGATCGGAGCGGATCGGGATAACCTGCTGCTCCAGCCCGTGATCGTTGATGTTGCGCTCGGCCACGTTGAGGGCATCAACGCTGATGTCGATGGCGTCAACCTCGGCGTCCGGGAACTCGTGAGCCATGATGATGGCGATGCAACCGGAGCCGGTGCAGAGATCCATGATCCGGGTCGGCTCCTGTTTGAGGAACGGCGCGAAGCGGTTGGCCACCATCTCGGCGATGGGAGAACGGGGAATGAGTACCCGCTCGTCAACGTAAAACTCCCAACCGGCATACCAGGCCTTGTTGGTGAGATAGGGCGCGGGAACACGCTCCTGCACGCGGCGCACGATCAGTTCGGCAATCCGGTGACGCTCGCTGCTGGTGAGACGGGAGTGGCGCATCGCCGGATCCACGTCCGGCGGCAGATGCAACGCGGGCAGTACCAGCTGCACAGCCTCATCCCAGGCGTTGTCGGTACCATGTCCGTAGAAGATACCGGCGTCGTTGAAACGACTCATGGCCCAGCGCAACATGTCCTGGATGGTGTGCATCTCGGCAACCACCTCATCGATAAATATCTTGTCCAAATCCACCTCCAAGTCGAGTAATATCCGGCCCGAGAATTTTATACAGCGAGCAAGACGAGTACCTGATGAAAAAAACGCCCTCACCGACAGACGAGGAAACCCAGCTGTTCCGCGATGCGATAAAAGGTACCCGGAAAATCAAGCAAGATACCATAAGGGCCGAGTTACGCCCGGTCAAGCAGAAACGCGAAATGCGCGAAAGCCGCGAATCCCTTGGGGTTGACCACTATTTCAGCGATGAGTATCAGCCCCATCTCGAGGACGATGGCCCGACCCGTTATGTGCGCGAAGATGTGTCGAAATTCGAGCTGAAAAAGCTCAAGCGGGGCAGTTATCCGCCGGAGATCTATCTCGATCTGCACGGCATGAACCAGCATCAGGCCAAACAGGAGCTGGCGGCCCTGCTCACTCTCTGCCAGAAAGAGAACATTCACGTCGCCTCGGTGATGCACGGCATCGGCAAACATATCCTCAAACAGCGCATTCCAAGCTGGCTGGCCCAGCACCCCAACGTGCGCGCCTTTCATCAAGCTCCGCGCGAATGGGGCGGCGACAGCGCCATTCTGGTCTTGCTGGATATCGAGGAGTAGCTCGTAAAATCGGCAACCTATACTGAATATCAATACGTTATTGACAGTGGAGGTTGCATGTTTACACGAGGCTCCCATGCCGACATCAAGTCATCCCTCGACGCCATCGGCGCTGCCGTGGCGGTATTCAGCCTCGACAAGGATGACCACTTTGTTCTGGTATCAGCCAACGACACCTTCGCCAAGGCCTTCGAGATCGAGGTGCTTGGCTGCATTGGCAAACGGCTCAACGAAATGTTTCCCCGCTACATCACCAGCAGCATCGAGCAGCCGATGCACGAGTGCGTGAGCCAGCAGACCGGGGTGGAGAGCGAACTGCCCATCGATAGCCTGTCGCGCACCAGCTGGTGGCGCTTTGTCCTCTCCCCCATCATTCCCGAGCAGGCACGGATCAACAGGATCATCGTCACCGCCATCGACATCACCGCCAAGAAGCAGCTGGAAGATGCGCTCACCACCAGCCGCCGCCGTTTTGAAGCGGTCGTCAACTCCGCCTATGACGGCATCATCAGCGTCAGCAGCGAATCGCGGATCGAACTTATCAATACCGCTGCCTGCGAGATGTTCGGCATCGACGAGAGCTATCTTGGCAAACGGCTGGAGACCCTGCTGCCGCAACGGTTTCGCGCCAACCATGACAGCTACTTCAAGGCGTTCAGCAACTCCCCCATCAATTCACGCCCCATGCATGCCCGCGCCTCCGTGGTAGGGCTGCGCCGCGATGGCAGCGAATTTCCGCTGGAGGTCACCATCGCCAAGATCAATATGGGCCAGACCACCGAGATGACCGCCATCCTGCGCGACATCTCCGAACGGGCGCGCCTGGTGGAAGAGCTGAAGGTCGCCGCCACCACGGATCCCCTGACCGGTATTGCCAACCGGCGCCGTTTCGATGAGCTGGTCAACGCCGAGATGCAGCGCTGCCAGCGCTTTGGTCACACCATGGGCCTGCTGCTGATCGACATCGATCACTTCAAGGAGGTCAACGACACCTTTGGCCACCAGCAGGGGGATCAGGCGATCCTGAGTCTGGTCAACCGGATCGGCAAACAGCTGCGCGAGGTGGACATGCTGGGGCGCTGGGGCGGCGAGGAGTTTATCGTGCTGCTGCCGGAGACCTCGCTGGAGCTGGCCTGGGCCAGCGCCGAGCGGATCAGACTGGCGGTGGAGTCGGCCCGCCATGCGCTATCCGGAGCGCTTGAGGTCTCACTCACCATCAGCATCGGGATCAGCGCCAGCAAAGGCCCCCTCGACAGCGTGGAGAAGATGGTCAGACGGGCCGACACCGCCCTCTATATGGCCAAGAAACAGGGGCGCAACTGCTGTCGCAAGGAGGAGCCGGAGCCGACCTGATGGCTCGGCCCCTTCTTCAGTCACGACGGCTTGCCCCTCGACCAGTCACAAAGAACCATTCATTCGTTATCACAGCCAGTTCGGAGCCACGCCACCTTGAGTGGCGTGGTGCTTTTTACCCGCCCCCATACACAGATTGTTTCACTGGCCTGACAGAGTTAACCATCGCTTTTACACAGGTGAAATAATGGCGCACGGCCAGCACGGCAGGTCTCTTATTGCGATGGCGCTTTGCCGCGACAATGCCCCCCTCCGATCACCCTCAGATAGCGGTCAAGCAGACTCCGAATGACCAGCAAACACGATGCAAAGTGAGCACAACCGGATTAAGGATGATCGGGAGTCACAAAGGCCTGTTCACTCATAGTCCACCGGTTGAGGGTGGTCGGCAAAATGGCAGAGGTTTATCCGGTGTCAAAGGTACCGGAAAATGCACCGTCAGCATGCCGCCGTTGGCCAACTGCCAATCGAAAAAGTCATCAAATCCGGCACTTGTCACGGCACGGATCACCTTGGCGACAACCCCATGTGCGACCAGCAGCACCCGCTCCCCTTGCGCGTTCGAGGTCAGTTCTAGCAGCCCTTGCGACACCCGGGCAACTACCCCATCCAGCGTTTCCCCACCGGGTGGTGCCTCTGGCCACTCTTATTAATCCCGATATCCAGCGCGCCCTGATACCGTCCTTCCGCATTGGCTTGCGTCTCGCCATGGCGGATAACAACCAGCTCCATACCAACCTCCTTTGTTGGGGTTACCCTGGTTTTACTTCCCTTTGGGATAACGGGGATGCTCGTCCTGGATCGGCAACCAGGGCAGCTGGCTGTCGGTATGGATGTGGTAGGTTGGCGCAACAGCATCCGGATTATCGAGGGAGGCGATGGCCAACGTGAGATACTCAGGGTACTGGGTGCTGCGATACGTAAGGGAGGAGCCACACTCGGCGCAAAATCCCCGGCGGATAAAATCTGAAGACGCATACTCGGTCGGTTTGCCGCATAACCACTGCACCTGTTCGGCGTGAAAGTCCATCCAGGCCCCGACCGGTGCCCCCGTGGAGCGCTGGCAATCACGACAGTGACAAAAATCGGCCGCAACAGGTGCAGTCAGCACCTCATAACGGATCGCCCCGCAATGACAACCGCCCTTCATCTTGCCCCCTTTGTTGCAATTTTGCACAAGCCAAAGAGCTTACCAATATAAACCGATCGTTCACATCAATTTTCTCAAGGGAATAAGCGACAAGGTGCCGAGATAAAGCTGCGCGATATAGCAAGACCTCACCATTTTGGTGATAAATGACATTTTACCAATAGGGGAATTACTCCCCTAACGCGCAATGAGAGGATTCATTTAATGATGGGAAATGAATTAGCCCGCAGTGTGCGACAATTATCAGGGGACGCCAACTTATGGAGCTAACCAACCAACATGTAAAACGGCTGCCCCTCACTTCTTCCAACATTATTTTATTTCAACTTTCAGATAAAAATCGTTCTGTAAACCAAGACTAAAGCACCATTAAAAACACCAGATAATATTCAGTGATGCACTTTTGAATTAACGAGGAGAAGGAGTTACCCTCCCTCTCCTCTTTGGGCGTTAAATTACACCATCTTATTTGGCAGGCACCACAACCCAAGGGCCACCCTTGGTTGGATCATCACCCTGCGTCCACCATTTGGCCTGATAGACAACGCCTTTGTAGCTCACCTTGCTGCCAGCGGTATAGACCTTGGTCGCTTCCCAGGCCGGGTTGCCACCGATGGGCGGTTCGCTCGGATCGACCGGCGGCGGAGTCAATTTGTCTACGACCCGCACTTTCGGCCAGTTGGCGTGGGAGCCGTAGAAGTTGGTCACGCACTTCTGGTAATCGCCCGGCACCAGCGCCGAGTAGGCGGTCTGGAAGCCGACCAGCTCACACTCGAAGGAGTAACCGCCCGGGCGATCCGGATAGTATTTCCAGTTGCCATCCCAGTTGGTGTAGAGCACGTCGGTGGCGCCGTTGAGGTTGAGGCTGCCATAAGGCGTCTGCTGCCAGCAGGTATTCTTCTCATCGGCCTTGACCGGGATCTGGTAGTGATTGGCCAGCCCTTCCCAGTAGCGAATACGGTTGACCGGCTGCCCCTTGTCCTTGTTCTGTTCGCCACACTCGATGCCGCCATTGATGACGTTGATGGTGGTGCCAAAGCCGTAGCCGATACCGGCATCCACTTCCCGTTTGGAGGGTACCCAGGTGCGGTCAATCACGTGCAGCATGGCCGGCTTGGGTGCCTGCGGTGTGAGGAAGAACCAGATGGCCGAGGCGAGGTTGAGCCAGGAGTCCGCCACCAGCCCCGGGTTGTTGAGCAGCACGGAGGCATCGCCATCGAACATCGCCTCGGAGAAGGCACCGTAGTTGAAGTGGTAGGAGAGCTGCTTGGCACCGCGACCGAAGTAGCCTTGTCCGGTACTGCAGGGCCACTTCTTGTTTTGCCAGTCGTTCTGACCGCAGCCGGTGGTGTAGCCGGTCTGTCCCTCTGACCAGCCCATCTCGCGCACATGCACCAGCGCCTGCTGCCACTCTTCCAGCCCCAACGGGTTGTCGGAGACATTGTCCTTGGAGATATGGCCCCCCGTCTCCTGAGAGAAGTGGGCAAAGGCGGTCACGATGGATTTTTTACAGATCGCATCGGAATCACGCCCGTCAGTATATTCCCCGCAAAATGCCGGAAATTTACCGATAGCACGCAAGAACCGGACATAGGTGTATTCCGGCGCTGCCATCTGGGTTAAATAATCCCATTCCGACTGGGGAAATACCCGTTCAACCCGTTTTACGTTGTCAGGGTTGCTTGCCAACCCGGGTTCAATGGCATCGACTATTTTATTGGATCGGGTCGCCAACGCCTTGGCCCAAATTGCATACATGGGATTGGCTGTCTTGGCTTTTTCCACGGCAGCCACATCAGAGGCAGCAATAACATATCCACCGGGGTTCTGCGGATCGGGTTGAATATTCATGGTTGCGCTCATTGCACTATAACTTGGCAATGCGCAGGCAGCCGCAATCAACCAGGCACAACGCTTGGGTTTGAACATAAATCACAGTCCTTGTTTGAATATAGGGCGCTACAAGAGTAGGTGTTTTATTAACTAATTTCACGATGAGAATTAAGAAATAAAACAGATTTGTGAGCCATTTCACCTTGTCAGAAAAATTAGCAATGAACCGACACAAAGAACTCATACGAAACAATTTTTGACAAGGTGGCACCAGTAAAACTGGATCCGCGCGAGTGGATGGAGTGGCTACCACCCGTACATTTTTTTAGACGCAAAAAATGGCTGACAAGAGGAGCTTGTCAGCCATTCGAAACTATCAAGCAGCAGGGAGGCCAGCGACTCAGGATTCTGCTTTCACGGCGCGGATCAGGATGTTGCGCGGCGTCATCGGTTTGGCACAGAACTCCCCCACCTCGACCCGATAACCCTGCTCTTGCAGGAACAAGGCTCTATCGAGGGCAAGCCAGATCTCGAGGGGACGGCGAAACAGGTGACGCACCAGCTCCATCCGGGCGACAGCGCCAAAACGCGCCTCCCCTTTGGTTACAAAGGCGTCGTAGTCCAGTCCGCTCGGCAACGCGATCCCCTTGCGCTCGGCAGCCCAGTCGCAAAATGCCGCGAAACTGCCGGTCAACAGGCTCTTCTGCATATTGGGCACCGGCAGATACTCATCGATCCCGCGCACTTCCCGTTGCAGGCAATCAAAGGCGAGCCGCCACACCACCTCCTGCTCACGCAAGCGGGTGATCCGCGCGCCGCCGGTCACCGTCTCCTGCAACGGCAGTTTGAGATCGGCCTTGGCCAGACGCAGCGCACTGCCCTGAGCGGCTTGAGAGAGCGGACGGTAATCCGAGGTGCGGATCAGATGGTAACAGCAGGGGGAAATGGTCACCCCGCAGGCACTGCGCTCGGCCACTTGCGCCAACAGATGGGTGTGCAACTCGCCACAGGCATGCAACGCCATGGCGTGGTGCTCGGGCGCAATAAGCTCGGCAGACTCGGGAGCAAAGGCATCGGCGCAGCAGAAGATCATGGTGGCGCCATCACGCTCGGCCAGCTGACGACCCTCTTCACAGAGCTGCTCTTGCAATTCGAGGCTCAAGACCGACGCATGACGATGACGTGATACCAGTCGCCCAAGATGCCCTTTGCCGGCACACCACTCCAGATAAGGTCCCTGATGTGCGGGCAGGCAGGCAGTGAACGCCTCTATTTGCGCCTGCTTGCGCCCCGGCATATGCAGCGCCATCTCCTTGCTGCAACTGATAGGCTCGGGGGTAAAAGGCTCAAGCTGACTGAGTTGCAGCAACACCTCGCCATCGGCAATCCAGGGGGAGAGCAACGAACCAAGGGCCGCCATGTCGCCATCAAGTTCAGCCAGTTGCTCCAGCGTGAGAGCATCGAGCTGTGCCACCAGCTCCGGTGCCTCGTTGGCAAAGGGCATGGTCAGGTGGTGATAGGGCTGATATTGCCACCAGCGCCGATGGCGGATCAGCAGCTGATCCAGTTGTTGAAAGCGTTGCGCCAGCACAGGAGCCTCTATCCGGTAGTCAAAAGGAGGCTCATTCTAGCGATCCCGCTTCAAATTGCACTCCTGCTGCGCAGTAAAGTGCCGCTCAAGGGAGTAGCCTGACCCGGCTTGCTACCCGACCTGACAAAATGCGGGGTTTTATGCTATATTCCGCCCCCTCTTTGATGCGCCCCGCCCGATGCGGGTCGTTTTACTACCAACCAGGGGATCAATAACATGACCATCAACGCCATCCTGCAAGCGCGCGCAGGCGCCAAGTGTGAACTGTGCGGCGCCGAGCAGGCACTGACCGCTTTCGTGGTACCCCACTCCCCCGCCAGCGATGATGATCACAGTGTGGCCATCTGCGATACCTGCCGCGGCCAGCTGGAGCAGCCGGAGACCGTGGTTGTCAACCACTGGCGATGCCTGGGCGACAGCATGTGGAGCCAGGTGCCGGCCGTTCAGGTCATGGCATGGCGCCAGCTGAAAGCCCTCTCCGCCCAAGGCGAAGTGTGGGCTCAGGACATGCTGGACATGATGTACATGGAAGAAGAGACCAAGGCCTGGGCCGAAGCGGGCATGGCTTCCGAAGATGATGACAGCGTGCCGACCGTAGACTCCAACGGAGCTGTGCTGCAAGAGGGCGACTCCGTCACCCTGATCAAGGATCTGGACGTCAAGGGCGCCGGCTTTACCGCCAAGCGCGGCACCTTGGTCAAGGGCATCCGCCTGACCAACAACCCGCTTCATATCGAAGGCAAGGTCAACGGTGTGCAGATCGTGCTGGTCGCCGCCTACCTGAAAAAGGCGTAATACCGCTCGGCAACTTGTGCCGACGACAATAAAAGGATGGCCAGCCGCCATCCTTTTTTATTTGCCGCCGCTTTATGGGCCGCGCAGTTATCAGCTGTACAGAAGTAATTTTCAGCCATCGCCAAACCGCCTATTTTCGCCAATACCACATGTTGCAAACCAGCCATACACCTGACCCATATTTGTACGTTGTGGTGTGCAGCTATGTGGCTCTCTCCCCTTTTATCCTGAAGCACACCTCCCCAGAGCCCGCTGTTGCGCCGGTTTGATTACGCCAACCTAGTCACACTTACTGTCACGCTTGCCTTGACCACTATTGGCTACTAACAGCAAGGCTTTGCTCGCCTGCCCGTATAGGCTCACAAGCGGAACGCTCTCGTCCAACAGGACTCTTATCAGATGGCGGTAATATATTGGTGGCCAAGCTCTTTTTCCTCGATGGCTGGCAAGCTCGTCTCGCAAGGCTGCTCGCGCGGGAAATTGGCTAGAAACAGCTGGGCTATTTTGTGAGCAAGGACAAAAATTGACTAAAAGCAGGTCATGGATGCTTGACTTTATATTTTAAAAAAGAAGGAGAAACGAGGTAAGGCGATAAGAAAATAACGGTGTAAATAACCCCTCCCCCAATCGATGGAACAGCTCGAAAAAATTGGTGCAAGTGTTGTGCTCGCTGTGGTGCTCGCTAAAAGTAACCCCGTGGACGGGTCGGCAATATATCGGGCAGATGACCAATATTGTCCGGTTAAACACCCCCGTTAATTTGTCATCAGTTGTTCAGGCACTGAACATAAGCGATGAATCACAAGGTAGAAAATGGCGATAACCGGATAAAAAACAGCCCCGTCACACGCGCTGTTGCGACCGGGCCATCTTGATGGTTTCAGGCGGGAGAGGTCACGCCCCCTTTTTCTGGCGAGCCTTGTGCTCTTCCAGCAGGTTCTCCGGCGGGGGCGGCACCTGCAGGTAGAATCCCTGCATGGTCAACGCCTCCATCACCTTGCCGACCTCGGCCAGCCCGAGGGGTTTGGCCGGGTCCAGTTTGGTCATCAGCACCAGCTCGGGACGACCAAAAACAGCCATCAAGGGGGCCGGTACGCGGGAAAAGTCCTCTCTTCTTTCAACAAAAAGGTAGGTCTCGGCTTTTTTGCGACTTTTATAGACTGCACACAACATGGAAATTGATATAATCCGACGAGTTTATTGCCTCTGATGGGGGCAAACTATAACATCAGGAATTGAATAACAATAACGGATTAGCATCTCTGCCTCGGGGAAGATTCATGGTTGAGCGCGATAACGAATTGAAAGGGACCACCTTCACTATTTCTGTGTTGCATATCAGCGATGGCGAGCCAGAGCGGATCCGTCAGTTGTTGGCGGAAAAAGTGGCTCAGGCGCCCTACTTCTTTAATTGCGCACCGCTGGTGATCAATGTTTCCCGACTGGAACAGATCCCCGACTTCGAACAGCTCAAGGAGCTGGTGGAGTCGGAAGAGTTTGTGCTGGTCGGCATCACGGGCGCGCGAAGTGAAGAGATGAAGACGGCGGCCAAGGCGGTGGGCCTTGCCGTAATGGCCTCGGGCAAGAGTCGCAAGAGCGATCCCCAACCTGAGCCAGAGCCAGTGGTGGCACCTGCCGCCCCCGTTACGCCCCCTGAGCCGGAGCCGGCGCCCCTCATCCCGACCCGGGTGCATGTGGGCCCGGTGCGCTCCGGCCAGCAGATTTATGCTGCCGGCACCTCGCTTGTGGTGCTGGGTTCCGTCAGTCCGGGGGCCGAAGTGCTCGCCGATGACAGCATTCATATATATGGCACCCTGCGTGGCAGAGCCATAGCCGGAGCCCGCGGCAATACCCGGGCCCGGATCTATTGCCAGCAATTACAGGCCGAGCTGCTCTCCATCGCTGGTACATTCCAGCTCAGCGATGCATTGCCGGCAGGCCTCATCCAGCAACCGGTCCATATCCGGCTGGATAATGAACAACTCCGTATAGACCGTATCAAATAGAGTTACAAGGAAGCGAGAATGGCGCGAATCATAGTCGTTACATCGGGTAAAGGTGGCGTTGGCAAGACCACAACCAGCGCGGCCCTGAGTACCGGTTTAGCCCAGCGTGGCCACAAAACTGTGGTCATCGATTTTGACATCGGTCTGCGAAACCTGGACCTCATCATGGGCTGCGAGCGCCGCGTGGTGTATGACTTCGTCAACGTCATCAACGGTGAGGCCAACCTCAATCAGGCCCTCATCAAGGACAAGCGCAGCGAGAATCTCTATATCCTGCCGGCTTCCCAGACCCGTGACAAAGATGCCCTGACCAAAGAGGGTGTCGAGAAGGTGCTGGAGCAACTGGCCGAGATGAAGTTTGACTACATCGTCTGCGACTCTCCGGCGGGGATCGAAGCGGGCGCCCTGATGGCCCTCTACTTTGCCGACGAGGCGATCGTCACCACCAACCCGGAAGTCTCTTCCGTGCGTGACTCCGACCGGATCCTTGGCATCCTCTCCTCCAAATCCCGTCGTGCCGAGCGCGGTGAAGACCCCATCAAGGAGCACCTGCTGCTGACTCGCTACTGCCCGACCCGCGTCAATCGCGGCGACATGCTGAGCGTGCAGGACGTGCAGGAGATCCTGGCCATCCCGCTGCTCGGGGTGATCCCGGAGTCACAGGCTGTGCTGCGTGCCTCCAACTCGGGCGAGCCGGTCATTCTGGACAAGGAGTCCGATGCCGGTCAGGCCTATGATGATGCGGTTTCCCGTCTGCTCGGTGATACCAAGGAATTTCGTTTTCTGGAAGAAGAAAAGAAGGGCTTCTTTAGCCGACTGTTCGGGAGTTAAACATGTCATTATTGGATTATTTTCGTTCCAACAAGAAACAGAACACCGCACAACTGGCCAAGGAGCGGTTGCAGATCATCGTTGCTCACGAGCGTTCATCCAGAGGGGGGCCGGATTACCTGCCCCAGCTCAAGCAGGATATCCTCGACGTGATCCGTAAATACGTCAACATCGATCCGGACAAGATCACCGTCCAGATGGATCAGAAGAGTGACGAGCTCTCCGTTCTCGAGCTCAACATCACCTTCGCCGATGACAACAAGAAGGGATGAGCTGACGCCATATGCGTGACCCCTTCCCTCAATGAAGACCGGATCCCCTGGCTGGATCCGGTTTTTTATTGCCTCAACCTGGCGAAGCGCCTGCAACCGGCTCGCCAAGGGGTCTGGCGACAGCTAGAATAGCGCCGCCTTCGCTTGCATCGGCCTGCGAGGTTTCTTCTCTTTTTTCTGGAACAGAACTTATGTCCTTGAATGACGAAATGCACAGCGTCGAAGAGCTGCTCGACACCGCCCTTGAACTCTTTATGGAGCTGGCCTCCGACAACCTGCCGGAGCAGGAGATCATCCGCTTCAATCAGGAGTTCAACGATCGCGGCCTGCTGGCAGAAACCGACCCGGCCGACGACTGGGAAGCGGATGTGGGTTTTGCCGTGAGTGATGCCGAATACGCCGAGATCTGGGTTGGCCTTGGCAACGAGCAAGAAGAGTACGAGCACCTGTTTGCCCGCATGCTGCTCTCCCGCCGTGTTGACGAGAAGTTCTGCCACATCGAATGGCTGCCCCAATAATTCCGGATCCCGATGATCCGAGCCAGTATGTCTGGGAGTCTGACTCTGACGCCCGGCAGATGGCGCCTGAAACCCCGCCCCCCTCATTGGGGCGCCGGGTGTTGAAGTGGGTTGGCAAGGCCTTGCTGGCCGGGCTTGTCTGCTCGGTCGTCTCCGTCTTGCTGCTGCGCTTTATCGATCCCCCCATGTGGAGCTGGCGCATCGAGCGAGCCCTCTTTCCGCCTGCCAAAGTGGCACAAGTGCGCCATGAGTGGGTGGATCTGGAGTCCATCTCCAAAGAGCTGCAGCTGGCGGTGATTGCCGCCGAGGATCAACGCTTTGCCGAGCACAACGGTTTTGACATGGACGCCATCAATGCGGCGCTCAAGCACAACCAGCACAGCGAGCGGGTACGGGGTGCCAGCACGCTGAGCCAGCAGACCGCCAAGAATCTCTTTATGTGGAGTGATCGCAGCTTCCTGCGCAAAGGGCTGGAAGCCTGGTTTACCCTGCTGATGGAGCTGGGCTGGGACAAATCCCGCATCCTCGAGATGTATCTCAACATTGTGGAATTTGGCCCGGGTATCTATGGCGCTGAAGCCGCAGCCAACTACTACTTCGGCAAACCGGCCAGCCGGCTGACCCGCTACGAGGCTTCACTGCTGGCCGCCGCCCTGCCCAATCCCTGGCGCTATCGGGTCAAGCCACCTTCGCCCTATGTGCAAAAGCGGGCGGTCTGGATCCGCCGCCAGATGGGGCAACTGGGTCAGGTGACCCTCAACCGGGTCTATCAGGCCAATTGATCATCAGGCGCCACCGGATTTTACCGGTGGCTCCTGCCCCGCCTCCGCCGGCTCCTGATTGAGGGGCAGAGAGTGCCACCACCAGCTCTCCCGTCGTCGCTTGATCTGCTGTCGTCTTGTCCGTAACCGCATCGCGTCGTCCCCACACCTATTCACCCGCCACTTAACCATACCCCCGATATGACCGGTTGGACAGGTCGTACCCCGCGGCGCACTGGTCTGGCCGCCACCGCCAATACTTGTTACAGTAGCGGCCTCGATGTATCTGGAGTGATTTCATGGAACAGCGTACCCCGGATCAGCTGGTCGAATGGGCCTATGATCAGTTTCTTGAGCAGGCCGCCGACATGCTTGCCCCCGAACAAATCGTCGATATCACCCTGGAGTTTGAACAGCGTGGCGCCGTGGAGGCGACCCTGCCCAATGCCGACTGGTCGGCAGAGCTGGGTGAGCCGGTCGATATGGAGCGCTGGGTCGAAGTGTGGGTGGGTCTGCTGGATCATCAGGAGGAATTCGAGGTGATCTTCGCCACCTTCCTCCTGCCCCGCCTGATCACGGAAAATCAGGTTTATGTGCGCTGGCACCGCCAGCAACAGGCATAAAAAAGGCGCCATCGGCGCCTTTCTTTCTGGCTTCCCATGCTCAGGGCTGCGCTGCGATGGCCTTGGCCAGACAGCGACGGCACCAGCAGGCACTGGCCGCCGTCATCGGCAAAGTCGGCAACTGACGGCACCAGCACTGCTCGATGGTCATCCCGGCGGAGAGGGCGCAATAGGCCGGTTCACCACAGCCCGGACAACGGTGAGTGCTCCTGGTGCCATCCAGCTCGGCCATCACTGCCAGCTGGGCATCGCTCTCCATCGCCGACCAGTGACCGATCTCGGTCAGGGTGCGACCACAGCCAAGGCAGAGGCCATCCTTTGCCTTGCATAGCCCGATGCAGGGACTCGGCACTTACTCCTGCTCCCCGCTCTGGGCAGCAGATCCCGCCTCGGTCAGGGTGATGGCATTGTCTTCAATGACGATCTTGCCCTGCTTGTAGAGGCCGCCGATCGCCTTCTTGAAGGTGCCCTTGCTCATGGCAAAAAGCTTGTAGATGAGCTCGGGTTCGCTCTTGTCACCCACTGCCAGACTGCCACCCTGCTTTTTCATCCGGGCCAGAATGCGCTCGCCGGCATCGTCCACCTTGGCCATACCCGGCTTTTGCAGGGTCAGATCCAGCTTGCCATCGTCGCGCACCTGCTTGACCCAGGCGGTCTGTGGACGGCCCGTCATCACCCGGCCAAACACTTCGTTGCGAAACAGCATGCCGGGGTACTGGCCGTTGACGATCACCTTGATACCGAGGGGAGAGTGTTCACCGGGCAGAGCTGTCACCTCGTCTCCCGCCTTGAAGGGGGGCTTGGCGGTGCTCAGGAAGCGCTCGAGGCGGCTGGTACCCACCATGCGCCCCTCGTTGTCCAGCATCAGACGCACCAGATAGACGTGACCCACCTGCATCGGCTTGTTCTGCTCGCGGCTTGGCACGAACAGATCCTTTTTCATGCCCCAGTCGAGGAAGGCACCGATCTTGTTGGCGTTGACCACCTTCAGTCCGGCAAACTCGTCCACCATGGCGAAGGGCTTGTCGGTGGTGATGACCGGCTCGCAGTCGGCATCCAGATAGAGGAATACCTGTACGCTCTCCCCCTCCTTGATCCCCTCGGGAAGCTGGCGCTTGGGCAGCAGCAGCTCGCCGTATTCGTCGGCTGCCAGCCAGGCGCCGCGATCTTCGAGTTCAACGACGGTGAGGGTGTTCATCTTGCCAATCTGTATCATGGTGCTCTCTTTTTTCATTACCCGGACGGGCCGGCTGGATCACGGCCCCTATGGCCGCGCATGTTACCCCAAGAGGGGTGATCCGGCCTAGTCCCCTCGCCTCACTCTGACCGGTCGATGGCGATATAATCGCCATTCAACCGTCCCTTTGCTGCAAATACCCCCACATTTAGGTAGACTTCGCGGCTGCTCAAATCCAGAGGAACTGTCGATGAACCCATCCACTCGTACCCGTCATCTCAATCAATGGATCCAGACCCACAGCCAGCAGGCGATGACTTATCCCGCTCTGCACGGCTTTTTGTGTGCCCGTCTGGTCGGGCCGGATGCCCCTGACTGGCAGGCCCCGCTGGCCGGTCTGTTGCCCCATGACGCCGAGCTGGATGAAAAGAGTGGCGAGGCCCTCACCCATCTGATCGCCGAACTGGAAGCGCAGGCAGATGAAGCCCAGCTGGCCCTGCCGAGCCAGTGCCGCCTCCCCACCGACAACCCGCAGCAGGTCTTTGAACAGAGCCACCCGCTCGGGCAGTGGTGCTACGGCTTCAGTCAGGGCTTTGCCACCTGGCCCAAGCCAAAGGATTTGAACGACCCGACTACCCAGTACCGTTTCAGCCTGGCCGCCGAGCTGAGCCTGTTTCGCGACAAACAGATGGCGCAGATGCTCTATAGCGCCGCCGCCAGCGAACTCCCCTTTGCCGAGTTCTGCAAACGCCAGCGCCAGAACATGAAGACCGCCCTCAACCAGCTGCTTCAGCTCGATCAGTATCAGGCCGCGCCGAGCGCCGATGTAGCCCTCGACAGCGAGCAGGCCCAGCAGTGGCAACGCTGGTTCGAACTGGCGGACAACTGCCGGGATCATCAGGCCCGCCTCGGCTGGTTCGAGAAGATCATCGCCGATGCCAACCCGCTGTTTGATGCCAGCTTCTGGCAGCAGCTGGGTGGCCACGGCTGGAGCGCGCCGGAAGTGCGCCCCTTGCTGGCAGCCCGCGCCGGTCGCGCCGACTGCTTGCTGCGCCTTGGCAAGCTGGACGAAGCCAGGGAAGAGTATCTGGCACTGCTGGCCATCTGCATCCCCGACGAGCTGGGTTGCCGCTACAACCTCTCCTCCCTCTACGCCCTGCAGGGCGACTGGCAGGCGCTGGCCGAATTGCTGGTACGTTTCGACGAGGCCTCTAGCTGGTTGCTCTACAACCGCGCCCTGATGATCTTTGCCCGCGAAGGGGCGGATGCCGCCCGACCCCATCTGCTGGCCGCCATCAATGCCAACCCGCACGTTCCGGCCTGTCTGCTCGGTCAGCGCAAGCTGCCAAAGCAGGAACCGATGAGCTGGCAGGCGGGCAGCCGCGATGAGGCAACCCTCTACACCATGCACACCCGCGAGGCCTGGCTCAAGCAGAGCGCCCTGCTCTGGCTGCGCAAGGGCTGACCACTTCCGGATTAAAATCCCGGCGAACTGACCCGGTTTTTGTCTGATGGCGTGCGTCACCGCACATTTCATCGCAACCGGGTCAGACAAACTCGCTTGAGTTTCGTATCATCAATGTCAAAGTATCAAAAGAAACTGCATCTGATGCAGCCGTCACAGCAGGGTGTAATATGTCAAAAATCATAGCGTTACTCGCTCACTACCCGCCCTATCAGTTGGTACATGCCGCCGAAATGCTACGGGATACCTTCGAGCAGTTTTACGAACAGCGTTACCAGCTGACCGTTCCCCAGTGGCGTCTGATGATGGTGCTCGGCCCCAACTACCCCATCAGCCAGAAAGAGCTGGTCGAGGCGAGCGGCATGGACAAGGTGCGTATCTCCCGCGAGATCCGCCGTCTGGCCGAAAAAGGCATCATCTTCACCGAAAACAGCGAGCAGGATAAGCGCATCAGCCTGGTCTCCCTGACCGATAGCGGCCTCGCCCTGTTCCAGCAGCTCAAGAGCGAAGCGGGCAGCTGGCAGCATACCCTGACCGACTACCTGCCCAGTGAATCCCGCGAGGCGATCCGCCAGCATCTGCACAGCGTCAGCGCGGCCATCGAACAGCTGCACTCCCTCGACAAGGAGAAATAGGATGGATCTGAAGAAATTTGCCACCATGGACGTCAACATGCTGCTGAGCCTGATCAATATGCAGCTACGTGATCGTTACGATGATCTGGAAGACCTCTGCAAGGCGCAGGATCTCGATCAGGTGGCACTGGAAGCACGGCTGGCCAGCGGTGATTTTCACTACCAGCCAGAGCAAAAACAGTTCAGATAGGGATCGGGATCACAACGTCAGCAGCCACAGTGGCACCGGGGCCAAAACCTGATATGGTCACTCAAGCCTCGGCAGTGCGATGAACGGATACATCACACTGTCATACGAGGACGCTACTCTCGCTGCCAGTGAGCAAACCCAAGGATGACCCCATGACGTTGAACCGCGAACATTTCCTGATCACGCTCTGCATGCTGCTGATGATCAGCCTCTTCACCCCGCAGATCCCGCAAAGCGCCGAACAGTGGCTCACTGCACTGATGGTTGGCTCCCTCGCGGCTGTGGTGTTGATGCTGATACGCGGTTGTCGCCGCTTTATGCTGGAGTAGCCTCTGCACCTGCAACGGGTTCTGTGAACGCAACAAGCGTGAAAAAACAAACGCAGCCTGATGGCTGCGTTGTAGTTTATGGCGGGGCTGATTGCCCTTGCTGGCAAACGGCTTAGATAGCCAGCGTCTCGAGCTGCGCCTTGGCGGCTTCAATCCCCTTGCTCTGGGCATCCGGGCCCATACCCATCCCCTCGGCGTAGATGAAATCCACCTCCTTGATACCGATGAAGCCCAGCACGGTGCGCATGTAGGGGGTCACCAGATCGGTGGCGCTGCCAAAGTGCATGCCGCCGCGGGGGCTGATCACCAGCGCGCGGGTGTTTTCAACCAGACCGACCGGACCGGTTTCGGTGTAACGGAAGGTGACACCGGCACGGGCAACCAGATCGATCCAGTTCTTCAGCTGGGTCGGGATGTTGAAGTTGTACATGGGGGCGGCAATCACCACCAGATCGCTCGCCTTGAGCTCTGCGATCAGTTCGTCGGACTGGGCGATCACCGCCAGCTGACGTTCACTCAGGTTGTCACCACCGCGCAGGCCGGAGGCCAGCTCGCCATCCAGCACCGGCAGGTTGAGGGCCGCCAGATCACGCACGGTGACGACATCATCCTGATGGTCAGCCAGGAAGCCGTCGATCAGGGCGTTGGATTGGGAATATTGACCCAGGATGCTGGATTTGAGAACGAGGATATTGGCCATGGTGAAACTCCATTTGGTTGTCGGTTGAACAGCAGCGCTGTCGATGGAGGTCACTCTAAACATTGCGCTTCTTTGCTGATAGCGAAAATAGATGCTCAACTTGTTCAAAAATTTTGATATTGGTTGATTGCGCGGCAACGGGCGCATCAACCCTTGGCAGAACAAACGATTGCCGCTATGATCCGCCGCACTTTTTTCAGTGACCCGGATCCCATGGCCCACTCGCGCAGCCACTCCCCTTTCGCCGGTGCAGTCTGGATGATGGTAGCAGGCCTCTGTTTCGCCGCCGTCAACAGCCTGAGCCAGTATGTCAGCTTCAAGCTTGGCCTCCCCTCGACCCAGGTTGCCTTTCACCAGTACCTGATCGCCCTGATCTGCCTGCTGCCCTGGCTGATCCGCCACGGTTTGCGCCAATCCCTGATGACCAACCAGCTGCGCCTGCATCTATTGCGGGTCGCTCTGGCAGTGATCGGCATCCAGTTCTGGCTCTGGGCGCTGGCCGAGCCCGTCCCCATCTGGCAGGGTATCGCCCTGCTGATGACGTCACCGCTGTTTGCCACGCTGGGCTCCGCTCTCTTTCTCAAAGAGCAGGTGAGCCGAGCCCGCATCGTGGCCACTCTCTCCGGCTTTGTCGGTGCCATGCTGATCCTCGCCCCCTGGAATGATGATTTCAGCTGGGCCTCTCTGCTACCGGTGGCAGCGGCGCTGTTCTGGGCAGGCTACTCCCTGCTGGTGCGCTATCAGGCGGCGAGCGAATCGTCCCACACCATCGTCGTCTACCTGCTTATTTTCAGCACCCCGTTCAATGCCATGCTGGCGCTGCCGGAGTGGCAGTGGCCAACGGAAAGCCAGTGGCTGCTGGTAGCCGCCTCCGGCGTGTTGTCGGCTCTGGCCCAGATGTCCATCGCCCGCGCCTACAGCGTGACGGAGGCCTCCTTCATCCAGCCCTTTGATTTTGCCAAGCTGCCGATGAACGTACTGGCAGGCTGGCTGGTGTTTGGCTGGGCGCCGCCCGGCCGACTGTGGCTTGGCGCCGCCATCATCATTGGCGCCATCACGTTGCTGACCCATCTGGAGCAGCGCGCCCGACCATCCGTTTCCTGAGGTACGCCATGCGTGCCTCTTTTTTTGCCCGCTATTCCCGCAATCACGTGTGCGATAGCGATCATCAACAATGACCAACGACATCAGGAGAGATCGTATGTTTGGAACCGCAACCCGCCCCGGCGCCACCCGCGCCCTGCTGCTGGGCTCCGGCGAACTCGGCAAGGAAGTGGCCATCGAGTTGCAGCGCTTCGGCATCGAAGTGATCGCCGCCGACCGCTATGCCAACGCCCCCGCCATGCAGGTGGCCCATGCCGCCCGGGTGCTGGATATGCTCGATGGCGCCGCCCTGCGCGAGCTGGTCGCCGAGATCAAACCCGACCTCATCATCCCCGAGATCGAGGCCATCGCCACCGATACGCTGGCAGCCCTTGAGCAGGAGGGGGTCAAGGTAGTGCCCAATGCCCGCGCCACCCAGCTCACCATGAATCGGGAAGGGATCCGCCGTCTCGCCGCCGAGACCCTGGGCCTGCCCACCTCCCCCTACCGCTTTGCCCAGAGCAAGGAGGAGTTTGTCGCCGCCGTAGAGACCATCGGCATGCCCTGCGTGGTGAAGCCGGTGATGAGCTCATCCGGCAAGGGACAGAGCGTGCTGCGCGATCTCGCCAGGCTCGATGAGAGCTGGACTTACGCCCAGGAGGGTGGCCGCGCCGGTCGTGGCAAGGTGATCGTCGAGGGCTTCGTTCCCTTCGAGTACGAGATCACCCTGCTCACGGTACGCGCCGTCGATGGCATTCACTTCTGCGAGCCTATCGGCCACCGGCAGGAAGATGGCGACTACCGCGAATCCTGGCAGCCACAGGTGATGAGCGAACTGGCGCTGGCCCGCTCCAAAGAGGTAGCGGCCAAGGTGGTTGAGGCCCTCGGTGGTTACGGCCTGTTCGGGGTCGAGCTCTTCATCAAGGGCGACGAGGTGTGGTTCAGCGAAGTCTCGCCGCGCCCCCACGACACCGGCATGGTGACTCTGATCTCGCAGGATCTCTCCGAGTTCGCCCTGCATGTGCGCGCCATTCTGGGGCTGCCGGTAGGCACCATCACCCAGTACGGGCCAAGCGCCTCTGCCGTGGTGCTGCGCGAAGGGCACAGTCAGGATATCCGCTATCAGGGGATTGGCGAGGCGCTTGCCAAGGTGCCGGGTGCCCAGCTGCGACTGTTTGGCAAACCGGAGATCGCCGGTCGCCGTCGTCTTGGCGTGGCGCTGGCCCGGGGTGAAGATTGCCGCGAGGCGGTCGAGCAGGCCAAAGCCGTTGCCGCCAGCGTCGAGGTCATTTTCTAAACGCTGCTTTTTCGCCGCACCGGAACAAACGTTTGCCGGTGTGATCGGGCGCAAGGGGCATGGCAATGCCCCTTTTGCATTTGCTCGTCAGGCTTATAATCCCCTCTTCAATTTTTTCAGGAGTACAAGATGTTAGCTGCCGTGATCTTCGATATGGATGGTGTTCTGATCGACTCGGAACCCTTTTGGCAACGGGCCCAGATCGCCGTGTTCTCCGAGCTGGGTCACCCCCACACCGTCGAGGATTGTGAGTCGACCATCGGCGTGCGCATCGATCAGCTGGTCGCCCACTGGTATCGCCTGCGTCCGTGGAGCGGCCCGAGCCAGGACGAGGTGGTGCAGCGCATTCTGGATCGGGTCAACGCCCTGATCCTCTCCGAAGGTCAGGCCAAGGCCGGCGTGCTGGAGGCACTCGACCTTATCGAAGCGCGCGGCCTGAAAGTGGGTCTGGCCACCTCCTCCCCCTTTGCCATGGTGGAAGCGGTGCTCGGCAAGCTCGGCATTCGCGATCGCTTTATGGCGGTTCACTCCGCTGAAGTAGAGCGTTTCGGCAAACCGCACCCGGATGTCTATATCCACGCCGCCGAAAAGCTGGGGGTTGAGCCGGTACACTGTCTGGCCATCGAAGACAGCTTCACCGGTCTGCTGGCGGCCAAGGCGGCCTCGATGAAGGCGCTGATCGTGCCGGATCCGGCTTTAGTGGGAGACCCGCGTCTGGCTATCGCCAACTACCAGCTGAGCTCGCTGGCCGAACTCAATAGTGAAATGCTGGCCAGCTGGGCCAAATAATTCGCCCGCACCAGCCGTTCGCATCCTTCACGGGGCCGCAGGCATACCTGTCTGTGGCCCCTTTTTTATGGATGAATAGGAGCCAAAGGATAGATACCCACCTAGCGGCAACAAGAGGAAAACCGGCCGGATGCACAGCCCCCCTCCCGGATGGCCAAATAGCCTTTTTGGCCAGTAAAAACCGCCGTTCAGCCCCTTCCATTACCAACCAGTAGTTGGCAATAACAGCTACAAATCGCCGATTAGAAACCAACTTTCGGGCCATTTTTGCCCCGGCAGTGTCTGCTGATCCCCTTTTCCGATCCGGGTTTGATCCCTGTCATACCGCCTTCATAAACGTGCGCTTGCTCGCGGTTACCCTGCGCCTGCGCAGCTAGAATCAAGGGAGACAGGCGGCCCGTGGGCCCGAGGAGGTTATCATGATCGAGTACACCAGCAAGCGCATCGTCTGCCCCCACTGCGGCCACCATACCCGGGTCGAGCTGGATGCCAGCCAGGGGGATCAGGAGTTCTACGAAGATTGCATGGCCTGCTGCAATCCGATCCACCTGCGGCTGCATCGGGATGAAGAGCGCGACCGTCTGCAACTCTTCGTGGATGCTGACGACGAGCAGATGTTTTAAGAGCGGCCGGATAGCAAAAGGGGCGTGACTCGCGAGAGTGACGCCCCTTTTCGTTTCGTGGTCAGCGGTAGATGCTGCCCTGCCGCGATTTCGCTCTGGCCCAGAGCGTCTCGTCATCGAGATCGGTCTGGATCAGCTCGATGGGCACCCCGGCATCATTGATCACCGCCACCCGATAATCATCGATCGGCTCGTAGGGCCCCAGGATCACCTCTTCCCCCTCGATGGCGGCCGCCAGATCATCCACCTTGAAGGCGACGTGAGGTACGGTTCTCAGCAGCTCGTGCAGCGGCGAATCGTCGGTAAAGTAGTGCCACTGAACCCGAAACCGCCCCGGGTTATCCTCGGTATACATCCCCACCTTTTCGCTGTGGATGCCATGGGGCAAGGCCACGGTGCTGGGGATGCCAAAGTGGTGAAAGGTATAGTTCAGGCCCGGTTTCATCTGCGCTTTTCCCTGACGTCAAGCCATTCGGCTGGCCAGTACCCGCTCCACCGTATCGACGATGGCCTGGGTCTGGGGATCGATCTCGATATTGGTCGGCCAGCCGGCGCGTACCCAGCCGAGGTTGGTGCGAGCCAGCGTCTCGGGGATCAGATGGACGCAAAACTCGCGCTCGCGCACCTCGCCGATGGTCAGGCTGATGCCGTCAATGCCGATATACCCCTTGGTCAGCACATATTTCATCAGCTCGGGGGCGAGGCGATACCACACCTGACGGTTGTTGGGGGTGTCGATCACCGAGGTCACTTCCGCCATCCCGATAATGTGGCCGGACATGGCGTGACCGCCGATCTCGTCACCAAAACGGGCGGCCCGCTCCACGTTGACCTTGTCCCCCACCTGCAGCTTGCCGAGGTTGGTCAGGCGCAGGGTCTCCTGCATCAGATCGAAACTGACCAGATCCCCTGCAATCCGGGTCACGGTGAGACAGCAGCCGTTGTGAGCCACCGAGGCACCCAGAGCCAGCCCTTCCCCCCACTCCCGGCTGGGCATGCGGATCACGTGGGTACGAAATGAAGCACTCTCTTCGATGGCGACCAGCTCGGCCACACCTTGCACAATTCCGGTAAACATCATCACCTCTTTGTTTCTGGTAACACGCTCTGTTTTTTTATCGCGGCCTGTGCCGCTTCTTTTACACAATCCGCTTTTTACACAATTCGTTTCATACAAACTGTCACACCTGCTCCGCCGCCTCAGACCGCGCCAGCACACTCGCCCGGCGCTGGGAATGGATGACCACTATGCCAGCCAGCACGATGAGCAGACACCCCGCCATACTACTGAGGGTCGGCATTTCACCAAACATCAGATAGCCACAGAGGGTAGAAAAAAAGATCTGGAAATAGAAGAAGGGCGCCAGAGTAGAGGCCTGCGCATACTGCATCGCCTTGATAAGGCAATATTGAGAGAGCAGGGTCACCACCGGCAGCGCCAGCAGATAGGGCCAGTCGGCAAGCCCAGGGAAGCGCCACAGTGCGGGCTGCCAGCAGAGCGCGACCATTGCCACCATCCCCAGCATGAAGCAGGTGACGATCAGGATATCGAGGGTGGTCAGACGTGGATCCACCAGCTTGGTGATGAGGTTGTAACCGGTGTTGGCCAGCACGATGATCAGTGGCAGCAGGTAGTAGAGGTTCGCGTCCCCCCCGTCGGGATGGGTCACCACCAGCACGCCAAACAGCCCCAGCAACACGGCCGCTACCTTGGTTCGGGTCAGACGCTCCCTGAAAAAGATGACACCGGCCACCACAAAGGCCAGCGAGCCAAGCTGGCAGATGATGGTGTAGACGTTGAGCGGCACATGGGCCAGCGCAATCACCGAGACCAGCGCACAGACCAGAAACAGCAGCGAGCGCAGCAACAGCCAGCGATCCACCGCCAGCAGCGCCGACACGGTGCGCCTTGGCAACAACAGCAGCAGACCGAGGAAAGGAACAAAGAAGCGAAACCAGACCATCTCCATCACGGAGTAGCCATGGAGTACCAGATATTTGTCCGCGCCATCCTTGAGCGTCAGGGCGAGAAGAGCAAACAGCGTCAGGAAGATCGCCAGTGAGTTGCGCGAAGAGAGCAGCATCAAAGAGGCCGAAACAGGAAAAGGGGGTAACCAAATTAACGGGCTTGCCGCAAATTACAACCGCGAGACTGACAAAATGGGAGCAAAACCGCTATATTTGCTCGCCTTTTTACTTTCAAGGAAGCAAATCATGATGGTTTATGAGTGCTGTGAAGCGATCCGTATCGCCTATAACCAGATTGGCTCCGGCGAGCAGGGCTACGTGCCGAAGGCCATCGCCGCCGCTATCCGCGCCCTCAACGCGGTCGCCGCCGATGAGCGGGTGCCCGCCGAACTGCGTGAACAGGCCGCCTATGCGGCAGCCAACCTGCTGATCAGCGATCACGAAGACGCCTGATCCCGCTGCCGGGGCGGCAACTATTTCGTCCTGGATGAATTTCAGGCTAAAATGCCTCCCCCACCCTTTGCATGCCCGCCCGGGTGTGCAAAGGCTCTTCCCGATTTCCGCTCTTTCTCTATCTATCTGATCCACTCGGAGGTGTCAGTGCAACGTTATTGGTCCGAGGCGAAGCAGCTCGTCCGTCTAGCCAGCCCCATTCTGGTCGCCCAGGTCGCCCAGGTCGCCATGAACTTCGTCGATACCGTGATGGCGGGTCAGGTGAGTGCGGTCGATCTGGCCGCCGTGTCGGTGGCCTCCAGCTTCTGGCTACCGGTGATCCTGCTGGTGCAGGGGATCATCATGGCGCTCACCCCCATCGTTTCCCAGCTCAACGGCGCCCGCAAGCGGGATCAAATCCGCCCGGCCGTCCATCAGGGCTTCTGGCTGGCGCTCATCGTCACCCCGCTCGCGATGATTGCGCTCTATTACAGCCCGCTGGCGCTGCAGTTCATGGATGTGGAGCCGGTGATGGCGGCCAAGACCACCGGCTACCTGCACGCCATCCTGTGGGGTCTGCCCGCCTTCGTGATGTTCCAGGTGCTGCGCAACTTCAGTGAGGGGCTCTCCCACACCATGCCCACCATGGTGATCGGCTTTGTCGGGCTGGCGGTCAATATTCCCGCCAACTACATCTTCATTCACGGTCACTTCGGCATGCCAAAGCTCGGCGGTGTCGGCTGTGGCGTGGCTACCGCCATCGTGCTGTGGGCCATGCTGCTGGCGATGATCCTCTACGTGAAGCTCTCCTCTCATTTCAAGGAGATCAACCTCTTCTCCCGACTCGCACGCCCCAACGGCAGCCGGATCTGGCGCCTGTTCCGCTTGGGGTTCCCCATCGCCATGGCCATCTTCTGCGAGGTGACCTTGTTTACCGTGGTGGCCCTGATGCTGGCCCCCTTCGGGGCCGAGACGGTGGCGAGCCACCAGATTGCGCTGAACTTCTCCAGTCTGGTCTTTATGCTGCCCCTCTCCATCGGGGTGGGCGTGACCATCCGGGTCGGCCACAGCATCGGCGAAGGTCAACCCCATCACGCCCGGGTGGCAGCCCGCACCGGCCTGCTGCTGGGGATGGGCATTGCCGCCCTCACTGCAGCCCTGACGGTGCTGCTGCGCGAGCAGATTGCCTCTATCTATACCGATGATCAGCAGGTGATTGCGCTAGCCGCCCTGCTGCTCTTCTTTGCCGCTGTATACCAGATCTCCGACTCGGTGCAGGTGGTCGCGGCGGCGGCGCTGCGTGGTTACAAGGATACCCAGGCGATCTTCTACGTCACCATCGTCGCCTACTGGGGGCTGGGGCTGCCGACCGGCATGATCCTGGGTCTCACCGACTGGGTGGTTCCGCGGATGGGGCCGCAGGGCTTCTGGATTGGCTTTATCGTCGGCCTCACCAGTGCCGCGCTGATGCTGGGGGCTCGCCTGCGCCATATCTATGGTCGCTTCGCGACGCCGGAGGCGTGCACTACCCTGTCGCGGGCCCAGTAAAAGCGGCAACTCGCCTGCAAAATCAACAGGCTGCGCAAGAACTGGGCAAACAGTCTCCTTTGTGCGTATGGCCTGTTGACAGCCTTGGGGGGCATGGGTAGTATGCCGACCACGCCAGCAATGCTGGCGTAGTGAAGTGGGTTTATAGCTCAGTTGGTTAGAGCACTACCTTGACATGGTAGGGGTCGTTGGTTCGAATCCAATTAAACCCACCACTTTTCTGTGATGCGTCCTTAGCTCAGCTGGTTAGAGCACCACCTTGACATGGTGGGGGTCGGTGGTTCGAATCCACTAGGACGCACCATCACAGATTGCTGTTATGCGTCCTTAGCTCAGCTGGTTAGAGCATCACCTTGACATGGTGGGGGTCGGTGGTTCGAATCCACTAGGACGCACCATAACAGTTTGAATATATTGCAGATGTAAGTTTGATGTGGGTTTATAGCTCAGTTGGTTAGAGCACTACCTTGACATGGTAGGGGTCGTTGGTTCGAATCCAATTAAACCCACCACTCCCCTGCAAAACAGAAAGTCGCATTGCGCACCCTGCGTCCTTAGCTCAGCTGGTTAGAGCATCACCTTGACATGGTGGGGGTCGGTGGTTCGAATCCACTAGGACGCACCAGATTTGAAAAGCCCGCTCGATGAGCGGGCTTTTTGCATTCTCTCCCCTGCCTTCTCGCACTTTTTTTGCTGCGCCAACAAAAAGCCCGCATCACCATTTGCATGACACGGGCTGAATAGACACCGCCAGACCATCAGGCCTGCACGGCAATATCGTACTTCTTTATCTTGCGATAGAGGGTGGCAATCCCGATCCCCAATGCCTGCGCCGCCAGCTTCTTGTTGCCAAGCCGCTGCAGAGTCTCCTCGATCATCTGTTTCTCCATGCTCTCCAATCCACTCTCTCCCGGGGCAGGATCCAGCAACTTCTCCGGCATCACCGCCATTGGCACTTGCGCTGCCACCGGTTCGCCCGGGATGGCGCTCAGGGGCACGATGGGGATGGTCTGGGTGACCACCGGATGGGGATCCTGATTGCGGATGATGTTGGGCGGCAGCAGGCTGCTGTCGATCACCTCACCCGCCTGGCTGACGTTGACCAGATATTCGATGAGGTTGCTCAGTTCGCGCACGTTGCCCGGCCAGCGATACCCCTTGAGCAGCGCCATCACCTCCGGCGTCAGGCCGGGGTAGACGGTGCCGATCCGGCTGGTGTGCTGGTTGAGGAAATAGTGGGTCAGCAGCTCCACATCCCCTTCCCGCTCGCGCAGCGGCGGCAGGTTGAGAGGGATGACGTTGATGCGATAGAAGAGATCCTCGCGAAACTTCCCTTCGGCGATGTACTGGTCGAGATGCTGATGGGTGGCGGCGATGATGCGAATATCCACCGGCACCGGCCGGCTGGCGCCGATGGGTGTCACCTCCCGCAGCTCCAGCACCCGCAGCAACTTGGCCTGCATGGTGAGCGGCATGTCGCCGATCTCGTCGAGGAACAGGGTGCCCTGATGGGCCGCCTGAATAAGCCCCTGCTTGCCACCGCTGGAGGCGCCGGTGAAGGAGCCCTTCACATAGCCAAACAGTTCGCTCTCCAGCAGCTGCTCGGGGATGGCGGCACAGTTGATGGCGATAAAGGGTTTGTCATGGCGCGGGCTCAGGCGATGAACCGCGCGGGCAACCACCTCCTTGCCGGTGCCGCTCTCGCCACAAATGAGCACGCTCGACGGGCTCTGGGCAATGCGCTGCAACAGCCGCTTGAGGTTGCGCATCGGCTTGCTCTCGCCGATCAGCAGGTCGATGCGCACATCGGGATCCGGCTCGCGCACCTGCCCGGAGTGGGACTGGTGAAAGGCCATCAGGAAGAGCTGCTGCCCCTGCACATGGTGCAGCTGACCGATGATCAGCTCCTGGCGATCGCCCAGGGTGAAAATGTGCTGGATATGACCGCTGATCTCCTGCCGGGCAAAGGTGAGCGGGCGGATCCCCACCTCACGCCCCTGCAGTTGCTCCGGCTGGCAGCCCAGATGATGCAGCGCCGCTTCGTTGGCAAAGCGCACCTGATTCTTCTCGTCGAGCAGCAAGCAGCCCTGATCCATGTGGGTCATCAGATCGAGGAACACCTTGTTGACCCCGTCCGACAGGCCGCGCGAGTCGAGCAGCTTGGCCACGAAGATGGTGGAGATGTGGCGCACATAGTCACACACATCCTGCAGATTGTTGTTGAGACGGGCCTGCTGCTCGGCGCTGAAGGCGACCAGACTGATTACCCCGATGCACCCCTCGTCCACCATGATAGGCACCCCGAGGAAGGCGCGCTCGCGACAGCTCTCCTTGCAGCTGCACCCCTCGCAGACCGGATCATCACTGGTGTGGGTAACGATCTTTTCCCGCTGATTGTCGATGACATAGCGCAGCAGGCGGGAGTCCCCCTCCAGCTGGCGGCCAAAAAACTTGCCATAGGGGCCAGTGCCCGCCACCCGCACCATATCGGCATCGACGATCTCGACCTCAAGTTGCAGCACACTCGCCAGCATCTTGGCAAAACGCAAGATGGTGGGCTGGATCTGCATCAACAGACACTGGTTGCTCACGGATCTCATCCATCATTCCTTTTTGTTCTTGTTGTTCTCCCTCTAAAGGGAGCCATGCTGGCCAGATACTAAGGGATATCCGCCAGCACAACTTCGGGGGGGATCACGAAAAGGGAAAATGAATGACGGGGATAATGAGCACAAAGATGAAGATAAAAACCAACAAAAACAAAAATATAGAAGATGTGAGCAAGATCAGGTCGGCAGGTGAAGCGCCAGCCAGACTGACAGCGGGATCACCACCACCGAGAGAGCATTGCCGCCGAGCACGATACTGGCCACCTTCTCCGGCTGACAGTGGTACTGCTCGCAAAGCATGTAATTAAGCACCGCAGGCGGCAGGGAGACCGACAACATCAGGAGCGGGATCCACTCCCCCTTGAGAGGCAACAACCATATCGCGAGCAGCAGAGACAGACCGCCCGCCAGCAAATAGAGCAAGTTGCATTTGAGCGCCAGCCCCAGATGATCCAGCTCCCCTTCCGTCAATCTAATTCCCAACGCAAAGAGCATCAGCGGCACCGAGATCTGCCCGACCAGCGAGGCGGTGGTCACCACATACTCCGGCAGCGCGATATGCAGATTGGCTACCAGCAATCCGGCCAGCGCGGCCCAGAGCACCGGACTGCGCAGCCAGAGCCAGCGGGAGGTGTTGGCCGAGAGGATAAACATACCGACCGAGAAGTGCAGCAGGTTGGAGAGCACAAAGAGGATAACGATGGCCCCCAGCTGCTGCTCGCCAAAGGCCAGCACCATCAGGGGAATGCCGAGGTTGCCGGTATTGCGGAACATGGCGGGCAAAATGAGCGCCGCCCGTTCAATCCCCTTGAGCCTGAGTAGCGTGAGCAGCAGACCGGGCAGCAGGATCACCATCGCGCCGGCCGCGATGAGCGGCAGATGCTCCCCCAGCGCCAGCGGATACTTGACCAGGGCGGAGAAAACCAGCGCCGGGGTAAACAGCTCGATATTGGCACGATTGACATAACCGAGCGCAGCCTCTGGCCGCAATCGGCCATAAAGAGCGCCAAGCCCGACCACAGCAAACACGGGGATGACGATATTGAGCAGGGCGCCGAGCACAGGGAGCTCCTGTTACAGTTCGCGGGCAGGCTTGCCCATCAGTAGTTGCGGATCGAGGGTTACCTCTTTGCTGCCATTACTGATCCAGAGCTGTCCTTCCGAGATGGTGCAGGTGAGCTGCATGGTGCGCTCCACCATCTCGGTAAGCGGCAGGGTCTGGCTCTCGGAGAGCTCGATGATGCTGAGGTTGTCGTGCAGGCCAAGCTTGCCCTGATTCTGCTTCCACCAGACGCTGGTGCCGCGGCCGCCATAGAGATAGAGCACCACTTCACGGGCGCGGTTGCAGGCCTTTTTCAGCCGCTTCTCATCGGGCTGACCCAGCTCAATCCAGAGCTCGATCTCGTCCGAGTAGTTCTTGCGCCAGAGCTCGGGTTCGTCATCGGCGCTGAGCCCCTTGGTGAACTCCAGCCGCTCGGCAGCATGCCAGGCAAAAGCCGCCAGCCGGATCATCATCCGTTCGTCGGTTTCGGAGGGGTGGCGCGCCAGTGTGAGGGAGAAATCCTGATAGAGGTTGCGATCCATATCAGACAAGCTGATCTGGGCCTTGAATACGGTTGCCTTGAGAGCCATAGAAAACCTTGAATACCCTGTGACAAGTGGGGGTAGAAAATATGGCCGTCAGTGTAATCAAAATCAGTGGCAGGTTCGAACCTTTCTGCCCCCAGGCCTGGATTTAAGTGCTTTAAAAGACAGAAAAAACAAATGCCAGTCCGAAGACTGGCATTTGGCGGTATCAAGAAGCGACTCACTTCTCGGCGGACTGGACTCCGAACGCATTGAGCAGCGCACAGCAGGTGACTGCCACGGCTACGAATCCGCTCAGAAAGATAAAGGGCATGGCCCCGTATCCCAGCACAGTCCAGATGGTGTGTTCAAGAAGACTCATTGTGTGTCCTTCATCCAGTGAAAGGTGTGTTCCTTTTGGCGGATGTAGGCTCCGCTCTCGTGAGGCCATTTGACCTCAATGTGAGTATGAGTCCAATGCCACCAAAGTAATAAATGCAGGGTGCATTTGAGCTGGATCAACTTTTTCGGCCGAATATCCATCCAGATCAAGCGATTAGATGGCCATTATCGGGCCAGCCCTGCCTCTGCACGTCTTGTGACGTAAAACGACCGGCAGCGTGACTCAATGGCATAAAAAAACGCGCCCGGTGGCGCGTTTTTGAATGTCCGGCTGACGATCAGTTGTCACACAGATCGTTGGGCATATCCTGACGCAAGCGGGTCCAGAGTTTGCCTGACTCGATACCGTACTGACGCACTGTCATAAAGACGGCTTCATGGTTTTTGGTCTCGGCCAGACCAAGCAGCGTCTTGTAGTAGGCATCTGCGGTCTCGCGGGCCTGCTTGTCGGAGAAATAGTAGCTACCGACCCGGCTATACAACCCTTTAAAACCGTTCAGGATCAGCGCGTAGATCGGATTGCCGGAAGCAAATGCCAGCTGGTGATGCAGGCGATAATCGAACTCGGCATAAGCCTGTGGATTGTTCTCGACCCCATCAGCGCCACGCAGGATCTCGGCGGCCTGCTCCGGATTGTGACGGATCGCCCCGCGAATAAAGATGGTGCAGATGTGGGTACGGGCAGAGAGCAATTGGGCTATCAGATCCGGCACCTTGTCCTGATCGAGACGAGCCAGCGTCTCCAGAATATTGAGACCCGAGGTTTCCCAGAAGTTGTTCACCTTGGTCGGTTTGCCATGCTGGATGGTCAGCCAGCCATCACGGGCCAGTCGCTGCAGCACTTCACGCAAGGTCGTCCGCGTCACCCCGATCAACTCGGACAACTCACGCTCGGCGGGCAGAATGGATCCGGGAGGAAAGCGATTGTTCCAGATGGACTCGATGATGTATTCCTCGGCAAACCCTGCAGGGCTCTGCGCTTTTATAACCATGAATTGACTCTGTTGTAATGCGTAAAAAGGCTGACGAATGATATCAAAGCGATGATGGCTGGCAAGCAGAAGGTCAGTCCTCTGCTCACATCGGGACAAATATTGTTGATAACTTGTATTCAATCACATCCCTTGTAGTGGGAAGCCGCTCAATGTGTGGTTATTAAACCACCATCAAGACCGCTTCCGGCCTGCTCTTATTTATAATCGGCCCGCTTTTTGATTAAAATCACGTGACATCAACTCGTGAAAGGTCAACATCCGGACGTACTGGTCGCTCCATCATTGACTGCATGGATGCAAGATCCCAACAACAACCCAGAGACCCAACATCATGCCAATAAGCCTCGGGCAGGCATTTGCCAAGAACTTCCTCGGCAATGCCCCACACTGGTATAAAAGCGCCATTCTGCTGTTTCTGGTGATCAATCCGATCGCCTTCTATCTCGACCCCTTCAGCGCGGGCTGGTTACTGGTGGTGGAATTTATCTTCACCCTTGCCATGGCCCTCAAGTGCTACCCCCTGCAACCCGGCGGTCTGCTGGCCATCGAGGCGGTGCTCATCGGCATGACCTCTGCCGAACAGGTCAAACACGAGCTGGTCGCCAACATCGAAGTGCTGCTGTTGCTGGTCTTTATGGTGGCCGGCATCTACTTCATGAAGCAGTTGTTGCTTTTCGTCTTTACCAAGCTGCTGATCGGGGTGCGCTCCAAGATCCTGCTCTCCCTCTCCTTCTGTCTGGTCTCCGCCTTCCTGTCGGCGTTTCTCGACGCCCTGACCGTGATTGCAGTGGTGATCAGCGTGGCAACCGGCTTCTACGCCATCTACCACAAGGTCTCCTCCGGCAAGGAGTTCGGCAATCCCCACGACCATACCCAGGATCAGGAGGTGCCCGAACTCAACCGTCAGGATCTCGACAACTTCCGCGCCTTTTTGCGCAGCCTGATGATGCATGCCGCCATCGGTACCGCCCTGGGTGGCGTCTGCACCCTGGTGGGCGAGCCGCAGAACCTCATCATCGGCGAGCAGGCGGGCTGGCACTTTGGCGAGTTTGCGGTGCGCATGGCCCCCGTCACCCTCCCCGTCTTTATCTGCGGTCTGCTGACCTGCGTGGTGGTCGAGCGTTTCCGCTGGTTTGGTTACGGCACCCTGCTGCCGGACAACGTGCGCGCCATCATGGAGGAGTACAACCGCTACGAAGAGGCGAAGCGCAGCCCGCAGGACAAGGCCAAGCTGATTGTCCAGGCGCTGATCGCCATCTGGCTCATCATCGGTCTCGCCCTTCATCTGGCGGCGGTAGGCCTCATCGGCCTCTCGGTCATCGTGCTGGCCACCTCGCTCACCGGCATCACCGAAGAGCATGCGCTGGGCAAGGCGTTTGAAGAGGCACTGCCCTTCACCGCACTGCTGGCGGTCTTCTTCAGCGTGGTGGCGGTGATCATCGATCAACAGCTGTTCAAACCGGTGATCCAGTGGGTACTCTCGGCCGACCCCGAGCAGCAGCTGGCCCTCTTCTATATGGCCAACGGTCTGCTCTCCATGGTCAGTGACAACGTCTTTGTCGGCACTGTCTATATCAACGAGGTGAAGACCGCCCTGCTCAACGGCGCCATCAGTCGCGAGCAGTTCGATCTGCTGGCCGTGGCCATCAACACCGGCACCAACCTGCCGTCAGTCGCCACCCCCAACGGTCAGGCCGCCTTCCTCTTCATGCTGACCTCGGCGCTGGCGCCGCTGCTGCGCCTCTCCTACGGTCGCATGGTGTGGATGGCGCTGCCCTACACCCTGGTGCTGGGACTGGTCGGCTTCTTTGCGGTCGAGCTGCTGCTCGGCCCCGCCACCCAGTGGTTCTATCAGCAGGGATGGCTGGTGCTGTCAGAGGGTGCTGCCGCCGTGGCGCCCGCACTCCACTGAACTCATTGTGCCTAATCGAGAAGGGTCCCTGCGGACCCTTTTCTTTTGCTGTCCGCTCTGCTCTAATTCAGCCACTATTTTTTTCAGAGAGATCAATCAGATGATCGAGTTTCTGCGCCGTTTGGCAGCCAATCGACTGGCGTGGGGGCTGCTCGCTGCCTCCGCTCTGTTCCTTGAGCTGTGTGCCCTCTTCTTCCAGCATGTGCTCGGGCTTCACCCCTGCGTCATGTGCGTCTACGAACGGCTCGCCACCCTGGGTGTGCTCACGGCCGGTCTTGTTGGTCTCATCGCTCCGCAGAAGTGGTATCTGCGCTGGAGCGCCATGCTGCTGTGGGGATACAGCGCCTTCCGTGGCTTCCAGCTGGCCCTCAAGCACGTCGACTATCAGATGAACCCCTCCCCGTTCAACGTCTGCAGCCCGTTTGCCGACTTCCCTAGCTGGGCCCCCCTCGATCAGTGGATCCCCTGGCTCTTCTTCCCGGACGGCGATTGCGCCGAGATCAGCTGGCGTTTCTTCGACTTCTCCATGCCCCAATGGCTGGTCGCCATCTTCGCAGCCTATCTGCTGGTTTTCGTGGTAGTAGCCATCGGCAATCTGGTGAAAGGACGCTGCTGCAGCTGACGTTTGCGTGGACGTAGAGATCGTTAACAACAAAAAGGGGGAGCCATTATGGCTCCCCCTTTCTCATGCTTTCTGACCGCTGGTTACGCCTTGGCGGCGCCCATCTTGGCCTTGATCGCCCCGATGACCATTGGCAGCAGCGAGATGCCGATGATGCCGAAGATAAGCAGGGTAAAGTTCTGGCGCACCACCGGCAGGTTGCCAAAGAAGTGGCCCGCATAGACAAACGACAACACCCACAGCAGACCACCAACCAGATTGAAGGCGAGGAAGCGCGGATAGGTCATGGCACCCATGCCGGCCACGAAGGGGGCGAAGGTACGCACGATGGGCAGGAAGCGGGTAATGATGATGGTCTTGCCACCATGTTTGGCATAGAAGGCGTGGGTCTTCTCCAGATAGTCGCGGCGGAAGATTTTTGAATCCGGGTTGCGGAACAGCTGCTCGCCAAAGAAGTGACCTATGGTGTAGTTGACCACGTTGCCCAGCACTGCCGCGATGATCAGCACGGCCGCCAGGGTATGGACATCCAGCACGCTGCCCACGGTGAGCGCACCGGCAGCAAACAGCAGGGAGTCACCCGGCAGGAAGGGGGTCACCACCAGTCCGGTCTCGCAGAAGATGATGAGAAACAGGATGGCGTAAACCCAGATGCCGTAGTTTTCAAACAGCTCTTTCAAATGCACGTCAACGTGCAGAATAAAGTCGATTGCAAAGAGGATCAGATCCATTTTTCCATACTCGTAAAGTGAACGGCGTGGAGTCTACGCCAATGCCAGTCGGCCCACAATCGCTGGGCCGGCCTCTTTTTAAGCCAGCTAACCCCTCAGCCAAATGAAACCGTTTTTCCTGCTGAACCGCCCGCCCTGACTTATCCAGCAAGCGGGAAAATGGTGACAGAGAGTGTGACTTACTGCTTTACCTCCAGCTCGTGGCGCACCTGCTGCGGCAGGCAACGCTCCCAACCCCACAGCAGAATTAGCAGCAGGGTCGCATCGTCGAGCCAGCCAAAAAGCGGGATCATGTCCGGCACCAGATCTACCGGACTGATGCCGTAAAGCAGGATAAGGATCACCAGCCCCTTGGCCCACCAGGGGGTACCGGGATGGCGAAAGCCCTGATAGAGGCGGCGTACTCGCCGCCAGAGCAATCCGCGTCTGGTGCTCATGACTCTATCAGCTCGCTGCGCAACCGCTGGATCTGATCCCGCAGTGCGGCCGCCTGCTCGAACTCCAGATCCCGCGCATGCTGGAACATCTGCTCCTCCATCCGTTTGATCTCTTTGGCAATCTCGCTGGCAGAGCGGGCATGGTACTCCCCTTGCGGTTCGGCGGCCTTGCGGCTCCCTTTGCCCGGTTTGCCGGTGGGACGGCTTCCCCCCATGTCCATCACATCCCCCACCGACTTGTTGAGCCCTTTGGGCACGATGCCGTGCTTGAGGTTGTGGGCATGCTGCAGGGCACGGCGCCGCTCGGTCTCTTCAATCGCCACCTGCATGGAGTTGGTAATGGTATCGCCGTAGAGGATGACCTTGCCGTTGAGGTTGCGCGCCGCCCGGCCTATGGTCTGGATCAGCGAACGGGTGGAGCGCAGAAAGCCCTCTTTATCCGCATCGAGAATCGCCACCAGCGACACTTCCGGCATGTCGAGACCTTCCCGCAACAGGTTGATCCCCACCAGCACGTCAAACTTGCCGAGACGCAAATCACGGATGATCTCCACCCGCTCCACGGTATCGATGTCGGAGTGGAGGTAGCGCACCTTGACGTCGTGCTCCGCCAGATATTCGGTCAGATCCTCAGCCATTCGCTTGGTCAGGGTGGTGACCAGCACCCGCTCCTCCACGGCAACCCGCTTGCGGATCTCGGAGAGCAGATCGTCCACCTGGGTGCTGACTGGCCGTACTTCCACCTCGGGATCGAGCAGGCCGGTGGGACGCACCACCTGCTGCACCACATCGCCACCGGATTTCTCCAGCTCGTAGGGGCCGGGGGTCGCCGAGACAAACACCGTCTGCGGCATCAGCGCCTCAAATTCATCGAACTTGAGCGGCCGGTTGTCGAGCGCCGAGGGAAGCCGGAAACCGTACTCCACCAGAGTCTCCTTGCGGGAGCGGTCCCCTTTGAACATGGCGCCGATCTGCGGCACGGTTACGTGGGATTCATCGATGATGAGCAGGCCATCCCCCGGCAGGTAGTCAAACAGGGTGGGCGGCGGCTCCCCCGGCGCGCGGCCGGAGAGGTAGCGACTGTAGTTCTCGATGCCGGAGCAGTAACCCAGCTCCTGCATCATCTCCATGTCGAACTGGGTACGCTGGCTGATGCGCTGCTCCTCCACCAGCTTGTTGAGTGACATCAGCTGTTCGCGACGCCCTCTGAGCTCCTCCTTGATGTGCTCGATGGCGCCGAGGATGGTCTCGCGCGGGGTGGCATAGTGGGTCTTGGGATAGATGGTGTAGCGCACCACCGTCTGCTCAATGGCGCCGGTCAGCGGGTCGAAGAGGGAGAGGCGCTCCACCTCTTCATCAAACAGCTCTACCCGCAGGGCAAGCTTGTCCGATTCGGCGGGGTAGATGTCGATCACCTCGCCGCGTACCCGGAAGGTGCCACGCTGGAAAGCCATGTCGTTGCGGGTGTACTGCAGCTCGGCGAGCCGGCGCAGGATATCCCGCTGGTTGATCACATCCCCCACTTTCAGATGCAGCATCATGCTGAGGTAGGCCTGCGGATCCCCCAGACCATAGATGGCCGACACCGAGGCGACGATCACCACGTCGCGCCGCTCCAGCAGCGCCTTGGTGGCCGACAATCGCATCTGCTCGATGTGATCGTTGATGGAGGCATCCTTCTCGATGAAGGTATCGGTGGTCGGCACATAGGCTTCGGGCTGGTAGTAGTCGTAATAGGAGACGAAATACTCCACCGCATTGTCGGGGAAGAACTCCTTCATCTCGCCGTAGAGCTGGGCGGCCAAGGTCTTGTTGGGGGCCAAAATCATGGTCGGGCGATTGAGGGTGGCGATGACGTTGGCCATGGTGAAGGTCTTGCCTGAACCGGTCACCCCGAGCAGGGTCTGGTGGGCCAGCCCTGACTCGATGCCATCGAGCAGCCTGGCTATTGCAGCGGGCTGATCCCCGGCGGGTTGAAACTGGCTGGCTAGTTTGAACAGTTTGCTCATGAAGACTCCCGACACAAAACAGCAAGTAGCGCAGTGTAACCGAGTGCTTCCCGGCGGTACACTCGCTTGCGGTGGCGCGAACGGCTTGACCCTCTCCGGCGCCTTCTGTATGATGCCCCTCCTTGCCTGATGTTCCCCCGTAGTTCAGTCGGTAGAACGGCGGACTGTTAATCCGTATGTCACTGGTTCAAGTCCAGTCGGGGGAGCCAATTCCTCACCATATCGGTGCAAGTTATCCACTTTAGTGCCCTCCCCAGCTTTTTTTAATGCACAAGATCCCGTTTGCGGATCCGTTTCCCGTTTCCTCCCGCGCTCCCCCTAGCAGAGTTTTCTTCTGCCATATCTAACTATTTGATTTTTATAGCAAGTTTTTTTCTGCGGTATTTTTTGAACAGCACTTGCAGCCCAGTCGTGACGCGGCTTTCCGGCCGATGAACAAGATTCATAAACAGGGTTATCCACAGATTCTGTGGGTAACTGCCGCAATCCCTGTCGGGACGCGGGATAGCTGGCAACCCCGGCTTTTCAGGAGCGGTTTTGCAACGAAACCTGATTTTATGCTGTTTTTACGCATCTCTGGTCAGTGGCGCAAAAGGGGTCTTTTGAACCTTTCTCGAGATATCTTTTTGCCAGGCCAGTCAGGCTGGGCGAACAGGCAAATCATCCCCTGTTTCACCTCGTGCCCACCCTCTGATCCCGCTGGTTGAATCTTCTGAAACTGATCTCGATCAAGCGTTGTGGCAGCAGAATCTAAAGTTTTTACCTCTGCCATCCCCCAAGCGAGGCCACCAGCATTTTTCACTAATTGACACTGGGGGGCACAGCAATAAGCTCCCTCTTTTTCCCCCTTGCCCCCCTATCGCCTCGAAATAGTGCGAGATCCCTTTCGATTAATCGGCCCCTTGCGCTTCTTTATTGGGGATAGATCCGGCACAATATCGGCCCCACTTTTTTCCTCGGTTTTTCCGGGCATGACCATAGACTTTGTGACACTGCTACATCAAAGCGACTCCCTGCTGCTCTTCGTGGTGCTGGCTTTTGGCCTGCTGCTTGGCAAGGTACGGATTGGCAACTTTCAGATTGGCAACACCATAGGTGTGCTGTTTACCGCCCTGCTGTTTGGCCAGATGGGCTTCGAGTTCACCGCCACGACCGAGAATGTCGGCTTCATGCTCTTCATCTTCTGCGTGGGGATCGAAGCCGGGCCCCACTTCTTCAGCGTCTTCCTGCGCGATGGCATCCACTACATCACCCTGACCCTGGTGATCCTGCTGACCGCTCTCTTCCTGACGGTAGGGCTGGCCAAGTTCTTCAATCTGGGGCCCGGGATGGCGGCTGGCATTCTGGCGGGATCGCTCACCTCGACCCCTGCGCTGGTCGGTGCCCAGGATGCCCTGCGCAGTGGCCTGCTCAACCTGCCCCATCAGACCGATATGCAGGCGGTGCTCGACAACATGGGCATCGGCTACGCCCTGACCTATCTGGTGGGTCTGGTCGGCCTGATGCTGGTAGTGCGCTACCTGCCGTCGCTGGCACGGCTCGATCTCAACACCGAGGCGCAAAAAATTGCCCGTGAGCGGGGTCTCTCCGACAGCGACAGTCGCAAGACCTACCTGCCCATCATCCGCGCCTATCGGGTTGGCCCCGAGCTGGCAGCATGGATTGGCGGCCGCACCCTGCGTGAGACCGGCATCTATCCCCACACCGGCTGCTATGTGGAGCGGATCCGCCGCAACGGCATTCTCGCCAGTCCCGATGGCGATGCCGTCATTCAGGAAGGGGACGAGATCGCGCTGGTGGGCTATCCCGAAAGCCACGAGAAGCTGGACGTCAACTACCGCAACGGTAAAGAGGTGTTTGATCGCAACCTGCTCGACCTGCAGATCGTCACCGAAGAGATCGTGGTAAAGAACGACTCCGTGGTGGGTCGTCATCTGGTGGAACTCAACCTGACCGAGAAGGGGTGCTTCCTCAACCGGGTGGTGCGTTCCCAAATCGAGATGCCGTTCGATCGCAACATCATGCTGCAAAAAGGCGACGTGCTTCAGATCAGCGGCGAAAAACAGCGGGTAAAACTGCTGGCCAACAAGATCGGCTTTATCAGTATCCACAGCCAGACCACGGATCTGGTGGCCTTCACCACCTTCTTCGTGCTGGGGCTGCTGATCGGTTCCGTCTCGCTGGTGTTCGGCCAGATTGAATTTGGCCTCGGCAACGCGGTCGGTCTGCTGCTGGCAGGCATTCTGATGGGGTATCTGCGGGCCAACCACCCTACGGTCGGCTACGTGCCCCCGGGCGCCCTGCGACTGGCCAAGGATCTTGGTCTGGCGGTCTTTATGGTGAGCACCGGTCTCAAGGCGGGTGGCGGCATTCTGGATCACCTGAGCGAAGTGGGTGCCGTGGTACTCTTCTCCGGTATGCTGGTCACCACCCTGCCGGTACTTGTCGGCTACCTGTTCGGGGTCTGGGTATTGAAGATGAACCCGGCGCTGCTGCTTGGCGCCATCACAGGTGCCCGTACCTGCGCCCCCGCCATGGATGTGGTCAACGAGGCCGCCAACAGCTCCATTCCGGCGCTTGGCTACGCAGGAACCTATGCGGTGGCCAACGTGATGCTGACGCTGGCAGGCTCCTTTATCATCGGCTTCTGGTTCTAGCAGCCATCATGTTACCGCTAACAAAGAAGGGAGCCTCAGGCTCCCTTCTTGCTATCTGATTTTCTCCCAAGACGCGGAGCAGGCTCATTGGTGTGATCTCACCTGACTCCAACCATCTACGCTGTCTGCCCCCTATCCTACAATGGTTGACGCTCTGCTCTGCTCTGCTCTGCTCTGCTCTGCTCTGCTCTGCTCTGCTCTGCTCTGCTCTGCTCTGCTCTGCTCTGCTCTGCTCTGCTCTGCTCTGCTCTGCTCTGCTCTGCTCTGCTCTGCTCTGCTCTGCTCTGCTCTGCTCTGCTCTGCTCTGCTCTGCTCTGCTCTGCTCTGCTCTGCTCTGCTCTGCTCTGCTCTGCTCTGCTCTGCTCTGCTCTGCTCTGCTCTGCTCTGCTCTGCTCTGCTCTGCTCTGCTCTGCTCTGCTCTGCTCTGCTCTGCTCTGCTCTGCTCTGCTCTGCTCTGCTCTGCTCTGCTCTGCTCTGCTCTGCTCTGCTCTGCTCTGCTCTGCTCTGCTCTGCTCTGCTCTGCTCTGCTCTGCTCTGCTCTGCTCTGCTCTGCTCTGCTCTGCTCTGCTCTGCTCTGCTCTGCAATGAGTGATGGCAGATCACGGAAACAAAAAAAGCGCCCTGAGGCGCTTTTTTCATATCAACCGGATGATCAGGCTTTGAACTTGCTGAACACCAGGGAGGCGTTGGTACCGCCAAAGCCGAAGCTGTTGGACATGACGGTGTTGAGCTCGGCCTCTTCGTACTCGCGCACGATGGGCAGACCTTCCGCTTTCTCGTCCAGAGTCTCGATGTTGATGCTGGGGGCGATAAAGCCGTGTTCCATCATCAGCAGGGAGTAGACAGCCTCGTGCACGCCGGCAGCGCCCAGTGCATGACCGGTCATCGCCTTGGTGGCGGAGATCTTGGGGCCGTTGGCGCCAAACAGAGTCTGGATGGCTTCCAGCTCCTTGGTATCGCCAACCGGGGTGGAGGTACCGTGGGTGTTGATGTAATCAACCTTGCCGACACCCTGCATCGCCATCTTCATGCAACGCACAGCGCCTTCGCCACTCGGGGCAACCATGTCGTAGCCATCAGAAGTAGCACCGTATCCGGTCAGCTCGGCATAGATGTGAGCACCACGGGCCAGAGCATGTTCCAGCTCCTCAACCACCAGGATGCCGCCGCCACCGGAGATAACGAAACCATCGCGGTTCGCATCATAGGTACGGGAGGCTTTTTCCGGCGTGTCGTTGTACTTGGTAGAGAGCGCGCCCATGGCGTCAAACTGGATGGTAGAGGACCAGTCCAGCTCCTCGCCGCCACCAGCGAAGACCACATCCTGTTTGCCAAGCTGGATCAGCTCCAGCGCGTGACCGATGCAGTGAGCAGAGGTTGCGCAGGCGGAGCTGATGGAGTAGTTGACCCCCTTGATCTGGTACGGGGTCGCCAGACAGGCAGAGGTGGTGGAAGACATGGTGCGCGGCACCATGTAAGGGCCCACACGCTTGACCCCTTTCTCACGGGCGATGTCCACAGACTCCGAGGTGTTCTTGCCGGAAGCACCACCTGAACCGACCACCAGGCCGGTACGCTCGTTGGAGACCTGCTCTTGCACCAGACCGGCATCTTCAATGGCCTGCTGCATGGAGAGGTAGGCGTAGGCCGCAGCGTCACCCATGAAACGCATGACTTTACGGTCGATCAGTTCAGACGGCTCGAGTTTGATATTACCCCAGACACGGCTGCGCAGGTTGTGCTGCTCGAACTGCTCGGAATAGGTGATGCCGGATTTACCTGCTTTCAGGGAGGCCAGCACTTCTTCCTTGTTGTTGCCGATACTGGAGATGACGCCGATACCGGTGATCACTGCTCTTCTCATTAATTCATCTCGTCTGGAAAAACTGGCGCCAAGTCTACCCGCTTTCGGCTGCCAAACTGGTCTGCTTTCACGTAGAATGCCCGCGTTTTTGTGACGCGAGCCGAGGAAAACGTGAGTCAAACATCCTTACATCATGCCCGATTGGACTGGAACGAGGCGGGAACTCCAGTCTCCAGTGAGTTCGGGGATGTGTACTTTTCCAATGATAACGGTCTAGCTGAAACGCGCTATGTCTTTTTGCAGCAAAACCGGCTGCCAGCGCGATTTTTGCACCACGATCGTGACACTTTCGTGATAGGTGAGACAGGTTTCGGCACAGGTCTTAACTTTCTGGCGACAATGGCAGCCTTTCTTGAACAGGCGCCCCAAACCGGTAACGGCTCTCGCCTTCACTTCATCAGTTTCGAAAAATACCCCCTGACCCAGGGCGATCTGCGCAAGGCGCTGGCCGCCTGGCCCGAGCTCTCTTCCTTGAGCCAGGCCCTCATCGAACAGTGGCCCATTCCAGTGTCCGGCTGCCATCGCCTTATCTTTGCCAGTGGCCGGATCCGGCTCGATCTCTGGTTGGGCGATATCAAGGACATGATGCCGCAACTGCCCCACCACGCAGAGGGGCTGGTGGATGCCTGGTATCTGGATGGTTTTTCCCCCGCCAAAAACCCCGAGATGTGGACGCAGGCGTTGTTCGACGGTCTGGCTCGCCTTGCCCGTCCTGCCGCCACTATCGCCACCTTCACCTGTGCCGGCTTCGTGCGCCGCGGCCTGATTGCAGCGGGCTTTGCCATGAAGAAGGTGAAAGGGCACGGTAGCAAGCGGGAGATGCTGGCGGGGGATCGCATCGACAAGCAGCCGCAACAGACCATTGCCCCCTGGTATGCACGCCCGGCAGGCAGGGATGGCGAGGTGCTGATCATCGGTGGCGGCATCGCCTCGGCCATGACGGCGCTCTCGCTGGTAGAGCGTGGCCGCAAGGTGACCCTGCTCTGTGAAGATGACGAGCCAGCCAACGGCGCCTCAGGCAACCGCCAGGGAGCCCTCTATCCACTGCTTAACGGCGAGCACGATGCGCTGTCGCGTTTCTATTCGCTTGCCTTTGGCTATGCCCGCCACCGCCTGCTGGCACTGACCGAGCGTCATCCCGTCGCCTTTGCCCTGTGCGGGGTAACCCAGCTCGGTTATGACGACAAATCGGCAGCCAAGCTGGCGAAAATGAGTCAGGGCCCCTTCCCGTCCGAGCTGATGCAATCCCTCTCGACCGCGGAAGTAGAACAGGTCGTCGGCCTGCCCTGCGGCCACAGCGGCGTCAGCTACCCGCTGGGCGGCTGGCTCTGCCCGGCAGATCTCACACGCGCCGCGATCAAAGAAGCCCAGGCCAGCGGCCTGCTTGAGGTGGTGTTCAATACCGAGGTGGTTGCCATTACCGAACAGGTGGATGGCTGGCAGGTCGAGAGCCGTGACGGACACCGCTGGCAAGCCCCCAATCTGGTGGTTGCCGCCGGACACAAGCTGCCTGCGCTCATCCCCTTTGCCCAGCTGCCGCTCTATCCGGTGCGCGGTCAGGTGAGCCATGTGCCGACCTCAGCCAGCCTGAGCCGGCTCAATACCGTGCTCTGCTACGATGGCTACCTCACTCCGGCCCATAACGATCACCACTGCATCGGCGCCAGCTATGGCCGCAACCAGACCGATCTTGCGTTTCGCGCTGAAGAGCAGCGCCAGAACCAGGCGCGGCTGCAAGCCTGCCTGCCGGAGCAAAACTGGCCCGGCGAGGTGGATGTCAGCGGCAATGAGGCTCGGGTAGGCGTGCGATGCGCCAGTCGGGATCACCTGCCGGTAGTGGGGCCAGTCGCCAGATTGGCAAGCCTGGCGGATCACTACGCCGGGCTGCACACCGATCAGCAAGGTGCCACCCCCCTACCGTGCCACCCCGGCCTCTATGTGCTGGGGGCGCTGGGCTCACGGGGTCTCTGCTCGGCGCCGCTTTGTGGCGAGCTGCTTGCCAGCGAGATCTGCGGTGATCCGCTGCCGCTGGCAGCCGATCTGCTGGAAGCGCTCCACCCGGCCCGCTACTGGGTACGCAAGCTGCTCAAGGGCAAAGCGCTGGCATAATGCCAACCCCCCGAAACGACAAGGCCGCCCACAGGGGCGGCCTTTCTCTATGTGATGTGTATATCTCGATTAGCCGGACTACTTGGGCCAGTGGACTCCAAGTTGCTCGCCATAACGGGTTTGTCGCTGAAAATCGGCAATCCGGCTGCGGATCTTCACCAACTCTCCCTGCCCCGCCGCCCAGGCGGCATAACGCAGTGCCTGACAGTCGCTGTGAGCAGGCAAGCCAGCAATGGCGCCGCCAACCTGATTGGCACCTTGCTGAACCATCTCCTTGAAGCGGGACTCATAGTCGAACATGCTGGCCAGCAAGCGAGCCCAGCGCTGGCGCGCCGGATCAGCCGCGTTGTTCTTCCCTTCACCACTATTTTCACTCTGGCGCCAGCGGGGTAACTCAACCGTTGCACGGGTGGTGACGGTGACTCTGCTCAGCTGACAGAGCCCCTGCAGCTGATCGGTCTCCAGTTGCCAATCGAGCTGATAACTCGCCTTGCCAAGCACGGGTTTGCCGTTCACCTTGGGGGCACTCTGGGCGATGGCCCGAGCCAGTTGATCTGACTGGGCAGCACTGACCTCATAAAAACGAACATTGATACGGGACTCGGGGACCACTTGCGGCCTGATTGGCTGCGCCTGACTCGCCTGGGGCAACAGCAGCGCCGCAACCCCCACTACCACTCCATAGAACTTGCTGACCATGCCAGACTACCTTCCTTGATTGCACGGGCGAAGTACCGACCTTGGGGAAACGCGCCGCCACACAGATAACGTCTATAGCCTATGTGTGCCAAAGATATGGCGCAACACAATGATGGACCAGAAATCAGAGCCCGCTCACAGGTTCCGTGAGCAGAGTATGGCACAAGGCCAAATCTGTATTTTTATTGGGCAGAGCGACTGATGCGCAGCCAGTTGAGGTGGTAGTTTTTCACATTGATGTCGTGACCATCTATCTGAATGAACTGATCATTTTTAAGACGGTTGGCAAAAAAGTCCTGATCTGCCCCCTCTTTCAGCCACAGCTCGCAAAGCCCCCGTTTTCCCTCCCCGGGATAGAACCGGGGGATCACCAGCACCGCCACACCGTCCACCCGGATGCCATTGCGATTCATGCACTCCCCCTCACTCATGCGCGATGCCAGCGCGGCATAACGGGGAATCTGCCCTTTGGCCACCACCACTACACCGTAGGAGTGGGCTGCCATCAATCGCCGCATGGCGACTGCCTGATGGGGGCCGGTCTGATGGAATCCATCGTTCTTCATGGCAACGGCCGGCAGCGGCAGCAACATCCAGCAAAGGAGCCATATCCAGCGTTTAACACCTGACAAACGACGAAAAACCATACAAAAGCCTCAAAAGAAAACCTGAGGGCGGCAAGGCTATTACGTCAAGAATTCAGGGTAAAGCACCTTTACCCTTCTTTAATTCTGCAAAACTGGCCAAACGTTGATTAGGTTCACACTGCATCGAGTTTCATATCGCCAAATTACCTCTATAGGAATAGACTCCGAACCCCTCTTGTTTAATGGAATGGAATAGATGCTGGAACTCATCATCGGCACCCTGGTCACTCTGGTGGTCGGGCGCGCCATCTTCAAAGGATACTCAGCGACCGGCGTGTTGCTGAGCGGCGGCTTGCTGCTGCTGGTCGTCACGGCCCTGATGGGCAAGCCGGTGCTGCCGAGCAAGGTGACAAGCACCGGTTATATCGCCACCGATATCTTCGAATATGTCCGCTTCCTGCTCAACGATCGTGGCGGCGGACTGGGGATGCTGATCATGGTGCTGTGCGGCTTCGCCGGCTACATGAGCCACATCGGTGCCAACACCATTCTGGTCAAGCTGGCCAGCAAACCGCTCGGCATCATCAAATCCCCCTATATCCTGCTGGTTGCCGCCTATCTGGTGGCCTGTGCCATGTCGCTGGCGGTCAGCTCCGCTACCGGTCTGGGCGTGCTGCTGATGGCAACCCTGTTCCCGCTGATGGTCAACATGGGGATCTCCCGTGGTGCCGCAGCCGCCGTGTGCGCCTCACCGGCCGCCATCATTCTGGCACCTACCTCGGGTGACGTGGTGATGGCCGCCCAGGCCGCCAACATGCCGCTGCTGGACTTTGCCTTCAAGCTGACCCTGCCCATCTCGCTGGTCGCCATCGCCTGCATGGCGGTGACCCACTTCTTCTGGCAGCGCTACCTTGATCAGAAGTCCGGCGAGCACAACGAGCCAGTGGCGCCGAGCGACCTCATCACCACGGCGCCCGGTTTCTACGCCATTCTCCCCTTCACCCCCATCATCGGGGTGCTGGTGTTTGACGGCAAATGGGGCCCGCAGCTCGATATCGTCACCATCATCGTCATGTGCATGGTGCTGGCCAGCCTGCTGGAGCTGGTACGCCTGCGCAACGGCAAGGAGCTGCTGGATGGTCTGCAGGTCTGCTGGCGCAACATGGCCGACGCCTTTGCCGGCGTTGTGATGCTGCTGGTCGGTGCTGGTGTCTTCGCTCAGGGTCTGATGACCATCGGCTTTATCGACACCCTGCTGGCCCACGCCCAGGATCTGGGCTCTGGTGGCATGATCATGATGCTGTCACTGGTGGTGATCACCACCCTGGCCGCTTTCACGACCGGCTCGGGCAACGCCCCCTTCTACGCCTTCGTGGAGCTGATCCCCAATCTGGCCACCAGCCTTGGCATCAACCCGGCCTATCTGGTGATCCCCATGCTGCAAGCCTCCAACCTGGGCCGCACCATTTCACCGGTCTCCGGTGTCGTGGTCGCCTGTGCGGGGATGGGCAAACTCTCGCCATTTGAAGTGGTCAAACGCACTTCGCTGCCAGTGGCCGTCGGCCTGCTGGTGGTGATCGTCGCTACCCAGATCATGGTTCCGGCCTGATCGCTGACCAGCCCGGTCTGCGCCGGGCTGGTATCTCTCCCCCCCTTTGCAGTAGACTCTGTGCTCTTTTTCCCCAAAGGAGGACCGAGATGAGTATTACGGTTCAACTTGCCCACTTCAGTGATTGCCACTCCCATTTCGATGGTGCGCCGATAAGCTTCACCCCCGCCGGAGAGTCCCAGTGGCGCACCCAGTGTGGCGGTTATGCCCGGATCCTGACCCGCCTGACCCAACTGCGCGCGCAAGCGGCAGCAGCAGGTCGCGGCTGCCTTTTTCTGCACGGCGGCGACTCCTTTCAGGGCTCCCTCTATTTCAACCGGTTCAAGGGGCGGGCCAACGCCGACCTGCTCGCCATGCTGGCCCCCGATGCCATGGTGATTGGCAACCATGAATTCGATCTGGGCAACGGCCAGTTGGTGGAGTTTCTGCGCCAGCTCGATTTTCCGGTGCTCGCGGCCAATCTGGACAACAGTCAGGAACCGGCCGATACGCCTCTTCGCCTGTGGGATATTCCCCACCTCTACGACGCCCATCAGCCCTGGCATCGCCGGGTCATCGATGGCGTCCCCTTTGCCCTGCTCGGGATCACGCTGGCCCAGATGGCGGCCATCGCCAATCCGGATCCCCACACCCGCTTCCACGGGGTGAACGAGACCCTGACCCGGGTCATTCGCGAGATCAAGGGCGAAGGGATCCACCATATCGTGCTGCTGAGCCACCTCGGGCTGGATCAGGACAAGCTGCTGGCCGAACGCTTCCCCGAGATCAGTCTCATTGTTGGCGGCCATACCCACAGCCTGCTGGGGGATCTTGCGCCGCTGGGCCTGCCAAGCGAAGGGGATTATCCCCTGATGCACAATGGCGTAGCCATCATGCACGCGGGCCACAGTGCTCTCTGCCTTGGCGTCTGCGAGCTCACCTTCGATGAAGCTGGCCGCGTGGCAGATAGCCACGGCCAGCTGGAGTGGCTCCCCTGGCAACCCTGGCCGTTCGGCTCCACGCCGCCAGCAGGACTCACTTTCTGCGAGCCGGATGCCAGGCTGGAGCAGCATCTGGCCAAGCGCTACCGGCCGGAGATCGAGACCATGACCCAGCGCATCGTCACCAGACTCGATACACCGCTCCCCCATCAGCGCCTGCCGGATGCCAACCTGCCTCACGGCAGCCATGTCGCACCGCTGGTGGCCCATGCCATGCTGATGGCGGCCCGGGAACAGGTGGGCGAGGTCGATTTTGCCCTGCACAACGCAGGTGGCGTGCGCTGCTCGCTGGAGCCGGGCCCCTTGAGTGAGGCCGATATCGCCGGTCGCCTGCTCCCCTTTGCCATTCCCCTCACCCTCTACCGGGTACACGGCCACGAGCTGGCGGAAGCGCTGGAGAATGCCATCGACAACGCCACCAATAATGGCGTGGTCGGCAATGGCAACGGCAGCTTCCCCTACACCGCCGGGGTGCGCTTCACCTACCAGGCCGATAGGCCGAAAGGTCAGCGTATTACCCGTCTGGAGTGGGAGCCTGCGCCAGACTGTTGGCAACCGGTGGAGTCCGACCAGGTCTATCGCGGGGTATCGAGCGCCTATACCGCCTCCGGCAAGGAGGGCTACACCGCGCTGACTCGCACCCTGACCCAGCACAATCAGGAGCTTGGCATCACGCTAGCCGATGCCTTTATCCGTTGGGCTCGCCATCAACCCGCCCTGCGGGCCATGCCGCCGAAGGTCGAATACCTGGCGTAAAGGCCCATCGATGTGCCGGTCTGCATTCACACCGGGCAGACAGGCACTTTTCGTCTCTGAAACCGCTCTTTTTCGACAATATTTGCCCCGGATGGGCCTGCACCATTGCATCATCCGCGCGGGCTCGGCAAGATAGGCCCGCTTTCAAGACCAGCTTCAGGAACAGGCGATTTAATGAATCACTCCATCCGTTTCACTCCCCCCCGCGTCAATCCGGCCATCAGGCCCACAGCCATCTTGCTGACCGGTCTGCTGGCGCTGCTCTTCTGCCTGCGCAACCCGCTCGTTCATGCCATGGCGCCGGGGTTTGACGCCTCGCTCTTTGCCGTCATGGGCAAAATGTGGAGTGAAGGAGGCGTGCTCTATCGCGACATGATCGATATCAAGGGACCGATGATCTTCGCCCTCGATGCACTGGGGTATGGTCTGGGTGGATTTGTCGGGATCTGGGCGCTGGAGTGGGTGCTCTGCTGGCTTGGGCTGATGGCCAGCTGGCAGGCTTTCTCCCAGCTTGGCCTCTCGGTCAGGGCGCGCCTTGGCGCCATGCTGGCACTGCTGGCCCTCTATGGTACCCGTTACTACTACGGCAACATGACCGAGGACTGGACTTTCCACCTCGCCCTCATCGCCCAGTGGGCCTTCATCACCCTGTTGCTGGACAAAGGCTTTCGCTGGTGGCCGGCGCTGGTGGCTGCTCTCACCTTTGCCATCGTCGCCTGGATGCGTACCAACAACGGCGCCTTCTGGGGTGCTTGGTATCTGGTGCTGTTCTGCCACTGGTGCCTGCACGAGAAGTGGCGTGACGCCATCCTGCTGCTTGTCTCCAGCCTGCTCGGTCTGGCGCTGATTGGCGGCCCCCTCTACGGCTACTTCCAGCAGCACGACCTGCTGGCGGCCTTCAAATACTACGCCTTCGACATCTTCTTCGAGGGGAGCTACGGCAACGGCTTCTCCCCCATGGTGGGGGCCGTCGGCTTGCTGCGCACCGGTCTGGTGATGCTGCTGCCCCCCTTCATCCTGCTGATGCTGAGCCGCCGTCAGGAGTGGTATCTGCCCGCCCTGCTGGCAACCTTCTTTGGCGTGCTGTTTACCCTGATCGCCAACTCGGTCTCCGGCCATGTGTTCGATCACTACGATGTGCTCTATCTGCAGCTGGCTCTGCTGCCGCTGGCGGTACTGCTGGATCGCAGCGAGCAGAAGGCCGATGCCCTCGGTCTGCTCTGCATCTCGCTGGTGGTGCTGACCGCCAGCTGGCTGCTGGCCCAGCAGCTGGTCTTCGGCTGGAGCACCAAGGAGTGGTCCCTCGAGCGGGTTAACGAGGTGCTCGGCACCAGTTTGCTGTGGGCCCTGCCGGTACTCATTCTGGTGCCCCTGTGGCGCGCCTGGGATGTGCGCAGCGCCACCCCCTGGCTCGCCACCCTGGCCATGCTGCTGCTGATGATCAACAACGCCTGGGAAGGAACGCTCAAGGGGCGCCCCTTCAACCCGGCCGCGCAGGTGCGGGTCGATCGCATCAAGGCCGAGACCAGCCCGAGCGACAAGATCTGGGTCGACGGCATCCAGCCGCAATATTATCTCTGGACCGATCGTCAGCCGGCCTCTGCCTATCTCTTCTTTGCCAACGTCAACCCGCCCTATGACGTGCGGGCACGGGTGCTGGCGGACATCCAGCGCCAGAACCCCAAGTTCATCATCGCCAAGCCGGATCGGGTGAGCGAGGAGCTGAAAAAGCCGAGCTCGCCCTCCCATCTCGCTTTCTATCAATACCTGACCAGCCACTATGAAGAGGTGGATCCGGGTCTCTATCGTCGCCGATAACCAGCGCAGAGACGTAAAAGGGCGGCCATTTGGCCGCCCTTTTTCCATCCCCTCACTCCTCACCGGTAGGCAAGCAGGCCCGCGATGACTACAATGGCCCACTTTTGGATGTAACGGGTGACAGACATGGCGGAACTGACCTATCTCGGGGGCTATCCCGAAGCGCTCAAGGCACAGGTGCAACAGCTGATCGCGGCAGGCAAACTTGGCGAGATGCTGGCCAAGCGCTATCCGGATAGCCACCAGATCCAGAGCGACAAGGCGCTACTCGCCTACACCATGGAGCTGAAAAACCGCTATCTCAAAAGCTCTGCGCCCCTGTCAAAGGTGGTGTTTGACAGCAAGATCAACGTCATCAAGGATGCCCTCGGCCTGCACACCTACATCAGCCGGGTACAGGGCAACAAGCTCAAGGCCAAAAACGAGATCCGCATCGCCGCCCTGTTCAAGGAGGCACCCGCCCCCTTTCTCAAGATGATCGTTGCGCACGAGCTGGCCCATATCAAAGAGAAGGATCACAACAAGAGCTTCTATCAGCTCTGCCAGCATATGGAGCCCGACTATCATCAACTGGAGTTTGATCTGAGGCTCTGGCTCACCTGGCGCGATATCGACAAGGCCAACCGCTAGGTTGACGGTGGTTTCAAGGAGGAAACATGTCATTTGCCGCTATCCCCTTTAGCGCCCCGCACGTTATTGCCAATGTGGTGATTGCCAATTTGTGCCGCGCAGCCCGTCCCCGAGGCATGTCACACCGGCTGCTGGCCCTGTTCATGCTCTGCTCTTTCTTCTCACACGGGGCAGAGCGCTGGCAGAGCGACAGCTATATTACCGAGAGTTTTATGGCCATCGCCATGGAGCGGGAGTATCACGAAACCGCTCACCCGCGCTTCACCCGCTGGCAGCAACCGGTGCGCTTGCAGCTCATCAACGAGTCGGGGGACAAGCCGCTGCAGGCGGAGGTGGTCAAGGTACAAGCCGCCCACCTCGCCCGCATCACCGGCCACCCTATCAGCATGGTGACCAGCAAACCCAACCTCACCCTCATCATGACCGACTACCAGCGGATGAAGGGTTGGGCCAAGCGCACCATGGGCAACGCACCTTCGGTCAATGCCGCGCTCAAGGAGGGGCTCTGCATTGGCCACTTTGCGACCAACAAGCAGCACGAGATCAGCAGTGCCACCATCATCATTCCGGTTGATTACAGCCGCGCCAAGGGGCGCTTTCTCGACTGCGTAGTGGAGGAGTTTACCCAGGTGATGGGGCTGCCCAACGACTCGGACAAGGTGTTTCCCTCCATCTTCAATGACAACAGCATCGACAGCTTCCTAACCGGCCTCGACTATGTGCTGCTCAAGCTCGCCTACCACCCTGCCCTCAAGGCGGGGATGAGCAGCGACGAGGTTCGGGCGGCCCTGCCGCTTGCCATCAAGGATCTGCGCGCCAAAGGCGAGATCAGCGAGGCAGACCGCCGCGTTCAGCAACAGAGCCTCAAAAGCTGGGCCGGGCTCTGAGTTTCAGCCAGCACCAAGCGTCAACTCGGGAAGCATCAGCTCCGGCTCACCCGGCGAGCCGGCACCAAAACAAAAACGCAGCCATGGGCTGCGTTTTTGCTGTCAAATCCACCAGTGGCAAGCCTTTTCAGGAAGCCAGACTCTCTTCCGGCATCCAGCTGTCTGCATTTTCCCACACCTCCTGCACCATAGCCTCGGCAAGCTCCTTGTCCTCCTTGCTGGCACGGCTGACGGTCAAGGACATGCTGCTGCCCGGGGCGACGCGGACATGGAGATCGGGGAACTTCTCGCCCAGCTGCTTGAGCAGCTCCTGGCGCAGCGCTTCCATGGTGGAGGTCGGGATCTGATGTTTTTTGTCGATGATGATTTCCAGACGCATAGGATACTTCTCCATGATGAATAACTGTATTTTTATACAGTATTCCTGAAAAGTAAAGTACCCGACAAAAAAAGAGGCAAATGACCCCTAAAAAAGATCGAGCTGCTGGCCGCAGATCCGCTCGAACGACTCACCGACAAAGGGGAGGATCGCATCGGCAATGGGTTTGAGCTGCTTGTCGATGTAGTGTTCATAATCGATGGGGGTGCGCCGGTACTCCAGCGGCTCGGGGCCATTAAGGGTCATCAGATAGGCGATGGAGCCCCGATGCTGATAGCGCTGGGGCAGACCGCGGCGCAGGTTCTCTTCATCCGCCAGACGCGCCGCCCGCACATGGGGTGGCACATTCTTCTGATACTCCTCGAGCTTCTGGCGCAGCCGCTTGCGATAGACCAAGAGCTCGTCGTGCTGGCCGGCCCGGGTCTCGTCCACCATGGTACGCACATAGCTGCCGGGATCCTGGTCGTGAAACACCATTTCGTAGAGACGGGTCTGAAACGCCTTGGCAAGGGGCGTCCAGTCGGTGCGCACCGATTCGAGCCCCTTAAACACCAGTTGCTCCTCTGCCCCCGCCTCCTTGCCAGCCACCAGCCCCGCGTAGCGCTTCTTGCTCCCCTTCTCCAGCCCGCGGATGGTGGGCATCAGGAAGCGGCGATAGTGGGTCTCGTACTGGATCTCCAGATAGCTCGGCAGGTTGAACTCGCGCTTGATCAGCGCAGCCCAGTTATCGTTGATCATCTTTGCCAGCCGCCGGCCAATCTCGTCCGCCTGTGCGGGACTGGTCTCCTTGCCAAGGTGCACGAAGGTGGAGTCGGTGTCGCCATAGATCACCTCGAAACCCTCCCCTTCGATCCACTCCCGGGTCTGCTGCATGATGCCGTGACCGCGCAGGGTGATGGAGGAGGCAAGCCTCGGGTCGTAGAAGCGGCAGCCCCCTGAGCCCAATACCCCGTAGAAGGAGTTCATGATGATCTTGATGGCCTGGGAGAGCGCCTTGTTGCTGGCAGCCTTGGCCCGATCCCGCGCCGCCCACAGGGTGGCGATGAGATCCGGCAGGAAGTGGCGCTCGCGGGAGAACAGGGCGCCGCGAAAGCCGGGAATGGCGTGGTCGGGATGCTGCAGCCCCTCGATGAGCCCCATGGGGTCGATGCAGAAGGTGCGGATGATGCTGGGATAGAGGCTCTTGAAATCGAGCACCAGCACGTGGCGATAGAGGCCGGGTTTGGAGTCCATCACATAGCCGCCGGGGCTTGCCAGCCCACCGTCGGCCGGCAGATTGGGCGCCACGTAGCCGCCGCGATGCAGCCGCGGCAGGTAGAGGTTGGTAAACGCCGCCACCGAGCCCCCTACCCGGTCCAGCTCAAGGCCGGTGAGGGAGGCACGCTCGATGGCAAAGGGGATGAGGTGGCAATAGTCGAAGATCTCCCACACCAGCTTGCAATCTTCCAGGTTGTAGCGGGCCAGCGCCTCCTTATCGGAGTGGAACAGCTCGGTGATCTTCTCCCCCCAGTTGGCCACATCCTCGATATCCTTGCCACGGCCAAGCAGCTCGCTCGCCACCGCATCCAGGCTGTAGCTGGCAAACTGCCAGGTGGCGCTTTTCAGGGTGTCGATGCCATCCAGCACCATGCGCCCGGGGATAATAACGTTGCCAGTCTGGGGGTCGTTGCGCGATGAGCGCCAGAAGCAGAGCTCGTGGCCGCGCCCCAGCCGCAACCGCCGCTTGTTGAGCTCGGCGCGGCGCAGCAGCAGGCGAAAGTCGAAGTTGACCACGTTCCAGCCGATGACCAGATCGGGGTCGTGCCGCACAAACCAGCGCTCCAGCGCACTCAGCAGGGCGCTCTCGTCAGCGACCCACTCGACCCGGGTTCCCCAGCTGTCGGCATCGGCCTCCGGCGTACCGATCATGATGACCCGTGCATCCTCTTCGCTGTAGAGCCCCACCGAGAAGAGCGCACCATCCATGGCACACTCCACGTCCAGCGACACCCAGGAGAGGGTCGGCGTCACCGCCTGCGGTGCGCAGCGCGCCTCGTTCACCTCCCAGTAGCCGTGCTTGCCCCCTTTCTTGAGAGTGCGCCCCTCGAAGCGCACGCCGGCGGTAATGAAACGCTCCATCAGGTAGCGCTCCGGCAGCCGGATATCCGCCTCGAAGTGCTCAAGCCCGCGGATGAGCAGCAGCTCGATGGCGCGGTGAAAGGCGCTCAGGGTGGCAAAGTAGCAGCCCACTACGGCGCGGCCGTCGAAGGTGTGCATCGGCAGACGGCGAAACCGCCCACTCACCCCGGCCCCCTTGAACAGCTCGGCGGCTTCTTCCATATGGCTCTGTGGCAGAAAGAAGACCGGCTCCTGCCCCGGCACCACCACCCGCACCGGTCCCTGCTCGCTCCAGAGCCACATCACAATCTCGGTGCGTTCCGGCTGCTCGCCACGGCCGCGCACATCCCGTCCGTGACGGGTCAGAATAAAGCCATCTCGCGGCGGTGTAGTGGATGGGATGGACGGGTGATCGGTCATGCAAGTCATCGGGATCAACATGGAGATGGGAGTATTGTACGTTCATACAGTGCTTTGCTGCAATTGCCACGCCAGCCGCCATGGCCTAACCAAGCTCAAGCTGCGAGCCGCGCCGCAAACTGGTAAGCTCGGCCAGAGTGGCAGCTAATGCCGGTGGTGGCTGTATTCGCGATGCCATTCATCCCCCCACTCTTCACCCGATATCAGGAGGCCATGGTGGCGCTTTACTCTCTGCTGGATCAGCTGGCCATTCCCTATCAGCGCATCGATCACGCCCCCGTCTTCACCTGCGAGGAGGCCAGCCGGCTGCTGCCCGACCTGCCTGCCGCCAAGAGCAAGAATCTCTTCCTGCGCGACCCGAAAAGCGAGCGGCTGTTTTTGGTGGTCACACCGGAGGAGAGCCGGGTCGATCTCAAGGCGCTGGCAACCGCCCTTGGCGTCAAGCGGCTGAGTTTTGGCTCGCCAGAGCGGCTCGAGGCCGTGCTTGGCCTTACCCCGGGTTCGGTCACCCTGCTCGCCATGGTGCGCGACAGGGAAAACGCGGTAGAGTTGGTGGTGGACGAGGCCATCTGGCAAGCGGAGCAGATGCAGTGCCATCCGCTGGTCAATACCGCCACCCTGATTATCCGCCTCGACGATGTGCGCCGCCTGCTGGCCCACCTCGGCCGGAAAGCCACCGTCATGCGGCTGCCGGTCATGGCCACTGATTGAATGGCAGGTGCAACCCCCACGGCACGGGAGCAGCCAGTGCCAACCCGCTACGAATGCCGCCCGGCTCGCCTGACCGATACCGCTGCCTATCGCAACTATGTGGCCGAGTGTGCCGACGCCGGATTGCCCCTCTATCAGGTCGCACAATTTGATCCTGACAGCTGGCTACAAGCACTGCTGGATCATGCCAAAGGGCATAACCTGCCCAGCGGCTATCCGACCACCACCACCTATTTTGCCCTCGATGCCGGGGAGATCCTCGCCACCTTGCGCCTGCGCCACGATGACAACGAGGCCAGCCAACAGTGGCTGGGCCACATCGGTTACGAAACCCGTCCCTCCCGTCGTGGCGAAGGGGCTGCGAGCTTGCTGCTTGGCTGGGTACAGCAACACATTTTGAGCAAGCCGGTATTGGTCAGCTGTGACGAACAGAACCAGGCCTCCTGCAGGGTGATTGCGAAAGCAGGCGGAGTATGGCTGGCGCGACGCTTCCATCCGGGAGATCGCTGCTGGTTGGCGGTGTACCGGATATTCCCTCTGCCCCATCCGATAGAACACGCCCCAACATAACCAGCCGATAGCAATAAAAAGAGCGCCCGAGGGCGCTCTGGTGGCGAGAGTGACAAACCCTCAGTAGCTGTCTTCCTGCTCTGCCTTAATCCGTGCCTGACGGGCATAAGCCTCCTCTTCGGCACTGGCGATCTCGTCAAGCACGGCATCGAGATCAATGGCCTCCCGGCTCTCCTCGAACTGACCGGTCAGCTCGCTCTGGGGCGTGAGCTTGCCGTCCTCGTAAAGCGCCCACATCTCTCTGGCGTAGTTCGTTTTGAGCAGCTCGGGGGCATACATGCCGTAGTAGTTGCGCATGTTGTTGACGTCACGCTCCAGCATGGCTCTGGCCTGATTGTTGGCGGCCGCATCCACCACCTGCGGCAGATCGATGATCACGGGCCCCTGCTCATCCACCAGCACGTTGAACTCGGAAAGATCGCCGTGAATAAGACCGGCGCAGAGCATGCGTACCACATACCCAATCACCTTGGCGTGATCCGCCAGCGCCTGCTCATGGCTGAGAGCCACGTCGTTGAGGCGGGGTGCCACATTGCCATCGGCATCGGTGACCAGCTCCATCAACAACACGCCATCGAGACAGACATAGGGCTTGGGCACCCGCACGCCAGCTGCCGCCAACTTGAACAGGGCATCCACCTCGGTGCTCTGCCACACCTCTTCGTGCTGCTTGCGACCGTACTTGGAGCCCTTCTCCATGGCGCGGGCGCTGCGGCTGTTGCGCACCCGGCGCCCCTCCTGATAGACCACCGCCTGCTTGAAGCTGCGCTTGGACGCCTCCTTGTATACCTTGGCGCAGCGAGTTTCGTCGCCACAGCGCACCACGTAGACATCGGCCTCTTTACCGCTCATCAACCGGCTGATGACCTCGTCAACCAGGCCGTCATCAACCAGGGGTTGGATTCGATTTGGAACTTTCATGACCGCCCTTTCACTCTCTCTGCCCGTTGCAAAATTGTCTGTTGCACGTCCACCTGCCCATTTTTCTGTCCGGACACTCAGTTATCCACTGCCTGCCCGCTGTTTGTCCATCTTCCGGCACTGAAAATTCCCCTCCGGGCGAGCCACGGCAACAAAAATGGCCCGCAAGCGGGCCAGTTCAACTCAGGGCTCGGGGGGTAATCCCTGGCGGATCCGCTGGATCCCCGCCTCATAGAGGCCATCCGGCCCCTCCTGATGCTCCTGAGTTTCGAAAATCTTGAGAAACCACATGTACTGTTCGGGGTGCCGAGTCACCTGCTGTTCCACCATGCGGTTCATGGCGACCACATCCGCCATCGCATCCGCAGTGGGGTAAGGATCGAATGGTGGTTCAATCTCCAGCAGATAGCAGCCGGCATCCTCGTCATAGCTGGCGAAGATGGGCACCGCCTTGGCGCCGGTCAGCTTCACCAGCTTGGGTAGCGCCGGCAGGGTCGCTTTGGGATGGCCAAAGAAGGGGGCGAAGACGCTCGCCTCCCGACCATGATCCTGATCCGGCAGGTAGAAGAAGCTGGCACCGCCGCGCACGGACTTGATCGCCGGCTTGATGCCTACGCTGCGCTCATACACCTTGCCCCCCTTGGCCCGCTCCCGGTTGATATACCAGTCGAACACCTCATCCTTGGCGCTCTTCATCATGGTGCACATGCTCATCCCCTGTAGCGGGAAGTAGCGCCCCAGCATGTCCACTGACCATGTGTGGGGAACGACCAGGATCACCGGTCGGCCAGCGGTACGCTCCGCCTCGATATGCTCCCAGCCGCTCACCTTGATGTTGCGCAGCAGGTGCGCCGGACTGCGCCAGGTCAGCTCGCCAAAGCCCATAAAGGTTTTGAGGCCGACCCGGATTGATTTGAGCAGCAGGGCTGCGCGGGCCGCCTCATCCAGCTCGGGAAAACAGATCTTGAGGTTGGTATCGGCGATATAGGCCTGCTTTTTCGAAAAACGCAGCAGAGTGGGCGCCACCAGATTGGCAAAGCCGTCCCGCACGCGCGCCGGGATGAATGCAAGCAGGGAGAGCAACCCCAGCGCACACCAGCTACCCCACCATTTGGGGTGGAGCAGACGGGGATGAAATGTGGTGTCAAATACCGGATCTAATGGGGACATGTCAGCCATCAAGTCATGAAAAACAAACGGTTATTGTAGTTATCCTGACATTTTTTTCTACCCTGTGCCCCTTGGCTCCCATTCGCAGAGGTGATGGCCATCCCACTCGGGATCAAAAAATGGCCCTCTCGGGGCCATTTTTATCGAGCAAGCGCAACGGCTGCCGCCAGACTGCGCGCGATCAGGCGTAAGGAGAAAGCCCCTGACGAATGCGCTGGATGCCCGCCTCGTAGAGACCATCGAGCCCCTCCTGATCCTCGCGGGTATCGAAGATCTTGAGGAACCACATGTACTGGCCGGGATGACGGGTCAGCTGCTGCTGCACCGTGTCGTTCATCCGGCAGGTATCGGCCATTACATCCGCAGTGGGGTAATTATCGAACGGCGCTTCGATCTCCAACCGATAGCAGTGATTCTCTTCGTCATAGCAGGCCAGCAGCGGCACCGCCTTGGCGCCACTCACCTCCACCAGCCGCGACAGCGCCGGCAAGGTGGCTTTCGAGTGGCCAAAGAAGGGGGCGAAGATACTCTTCTCGCGACCATGATCCTGATCCGGCAGATAGAAGAAGCTGCGACCACTCTTGATGGTACGGATCACCGCCTTGATACCGGCGCTGCGCTCATATACACGGCAACCATTTTTGGCGCGGGCCCGGTTGAGGTGCCAGTCAAAGACCGGGTTGCGCGCCCGCTTCATCATGGTGCACATGGGCACCCCACGGCGGGTAAAGCAGTAACCGGCGGCATCCACCGGCCAGGTATGGGGTACCACCAGGATCACCGGCCGACCAGCCGCCTGCTCCGCTTCAATATGTTCCCAGCCACTCACCTGCATCCGGCTCATCAGATAACGCTCGCTGCGCATGGTGAACTCGCCGAAGCCAAGCAGGCTCTTGAGCCCCACCCGGATCGAGGTCAATGCGATGGCGTCGCGCTCGGCCGGACTCTTGTGCGGAAAGCAGATCTCCAGATTGGTTCTGGCGATATAGAGCTGTTTTTTCGAGATACGAAACACTAGCGGGGCCAGCCCCTCGGCCAACCGGTCGCGCAGACGCACCGGAACAAACGCAAGCACCATCAACACACCGAGTGCCAGCCAGCTGAACCAGTAACGGGGGTGAAGGAAACGAACTTCAAAAGCGGGGTTGAACAGGGGATCTTGGGGGGACATGATTCACGGTTTACGTCAAAAAGGTGGTGTATTGTAGACGCCCTGACAGGTAATACCAGTTAAATCCGCTATATCACACACGATAGGAAGTTTCGTACGACAGAAGTGGCGAAAAGGTAAAAAAATGCCCCGCATGGCGGGGCATTTTACTTATTACACAACCAGCGGGTGGCTCTTTGTCCATCTATCGTATGACTGGTCGTTTATCCCGTCGCTCCCAGAGCGCACTGCTTATCCATTTTCCGACGTCGCATCTTCAAGATTTAACGATGAGCTCCCTGGCGGGCAATGCCGCGGTTCATTTCCGCATCACGCTGCGGCAGAAAAAACATCAGGTAACGCAGGGCCACATAACCGACGATGACGGTGGCCACCCCCAGCTCGAAGTGGGCCAGCAGGCGGATCTGCTCGACATAGTGAGCGCTCTGCTCAAACCCTTCCACCAGATGAGCCACTTTGAACAGGGCGGTGGCACCGATCACCAGCGGGAAGGTAAAGGCGGCATAACCCGGCGAGAAGGGCAGACGCAGCAGTTTGATGAAGGCCAGATAGATGATGCCGGTCATCAGGATCGCGATACCAAACAGCATGGCCACCAGCAGCAGGGAGGGATCCTGGCTGACAGTCAGGTAGCCGGCCAGCGAGAGACTTGCCGGCGCCGCCAGAATAGCGATGGTCGGTTTGGCTGCATCCGGGACTTCGTGGCTGAAGATGAGGCGATAGAGCATCAGCGGCAGCATCAGACCGTAGCAGATGACCCCGAACCAGAGCAGCACGTTGGCCAGCGGCGCAAACTGACCGCCCGGGAAGGCGACATCAGCCACGATGATCCCGACCGGCGGTACGAACCAGCTCGGCACCATGTGGTGGATCTCGAACTCTTTGGCGCGATGCCAGATAAAGGTAGCCAGGAACAACAGGTGAACAGCCACGGCAAACAGCCAGAGCGCTTCACCCGCTTGCGGAGCAAGCATAGTGAGCGCTTTGGAGACCACCATAGTGCCCATGGCATAGGTCGGCACTACGCTACCAACTACCGGGTGTGCCAGATCCTGCATCAGCAGGTTCGGGTGGAACAAAAACTTGAAGGTAAGGATCACCAGCAGCACGGCGGCAATAGCGGCGCCCAGCAGCTGCATCCGTCCATCGAAGTGACCTGCATTCTCCCAACACCAACCGAGACTGGCAATGCCCAGCGCCAGACCCGCCATGGGGGTTGGCGCAGCAGCCAGGGATTTACGGGTTCTTGCGATCATGATGACACCTTTCTATTGATGACTATGGCGATAGGATAATGGCCCCTTCTCGTTTACGATATCTAAATGAATTGAATCACTCATTCAGGATTACCAAACACGATGAAACTGACCCTGCAACAGCTGAAGGTGTTCGCCACCATCGCCCGCTATGGCAACCTTGGCCTGGCTGCCAACGAACTCTGTCTGAGCAAGGGGGCCGTCTCCCAGTCACTGCAGGAGTTGGAGCGCCAGCTCGCCACGCCGCTGTTTGATCGCATCCACCCCAGATTGCAACTCAACAACGAGGGGCGCCTGCTGCAACCGGCCGCCGAAGAGCTGTTGACCCGGATGCAGGATATCGAAAACCTGTTTCGTGCCGATGCCGAGCCGAGCGGCCAGCTGCGTCTTGGCGCCAGCCAGACCATCGGCAACTACCTGCTCCCCACCCTGCTCGCCACCAGCAAGCAGGAGCTGGGGCTCCCCCCCAAGGTGACCATCAACAATACCCATCTGCTCTGCCACGCACTCGCCAACTTCGAGCTGGATATGGCACTGATCGAGGGGGAAAACCACCATCCCGATCTCGTCACCGAACCCTGGCTGCAGGACGAGATGCTGGTGATCGCCCACCCTGATCACCCGCTGGCCAATCAGGTGGCTCTCTCTCTCTCCCGACTGGGTGGTGAGACCTGGGTGCTGCGTGAACCCCAATCTGGCAGCCGCGAACAGTTTATCCGCCAGATCCAGCCCGGCCTGCCCAACTGGCAACCAGGCCTTGAGCTCAACACCCTGGAATCCGTGATGCTGGCGGTGGAGAAGGGGCTCGGCATCTCTTTCATCTCCCGCCTCGCCGCCTCGGATCGTCTGGCTGATGGCCGGCTGGTCGCCCTGCCCCTCACCCGCCGCTTCCCGCGCCAGCTCTCCCTTATCTGGCACAAGCAGAAGTACCACTCCGCTTCCCTGCGCCACTTTATTCACTTCTGCCGGGCTCAGCTGAACGATGCCGAGGTGATCAGCGCGGAGTAACGCACGATCATAACGCCGCAGACAAACCGGCACACCAACTGCTGAAAGGCACAAAGCAAAGAGGGAGCCACGGCTCCCTCCCTTTTATTTGCTCGCTGAGTATCACTTCGCCAGGCTGCGCAACCAGCTGATCTCCTCGCCCCAGATGGACTCGTCGATGGTCTCGAGGATCAGCGGAATGCGATCAAAACGGTCATCGTTCATGATGTGGTGGAATACCGCCTCCCCCAGATTCCCCTCGCGCAGGCTGTGGTGGCGATCGACCCGACTGCCGAAGGTGCACTTGGCGCCGTTGATATGCATCCCCTTGAGATACTGAAAACCCACCGTGCGGTCGAACTCGGCAAAGACAGTGGCGCAGCTCTCGGCGGTGCGCAGATCATAACCCGCAGCAAAGGCGTGGCAGGTATCGAAGCAGATCCCGACCCGGCTCTTGTCCTCCACCCCCTCGATAATGGTGGCGAGGTGCTCGAACGACCAGCCGAGATTGGTCCCCTGCCCGGCGGTATTTTCGATGACCGCCGTCACCCCTTCACTGCGCTCCAGCGCCCAGTTGATGGATTCACTCACCAGCTTGAGGCTGGCCGCCTCGGGGATCTGTTTGAGATGGCTGCCGGGATGAAAATTCAGATTACACAGCCCCAGCTGCTCGCAGCGCTTCATCTCATCGAGAAACGCATCGCGGGATTTGGCGAGGCCATCGGGATCCGGGTGACCCAGATTGATGAGGTAGCTGTCGTGGGGCAGGATCTGCTCCGGCAGAAAACCGGCCTTGTCGCAGGCCGCCTTGAAGGCGCGGATGGTGGCATCCGACAAGGGGGCCGCCTGCCACTGACGCTGATTCTTGGTAAAAAGCGCAAATGCGTTGGCCCCGATGGCCTGGGCGCGGGCGATGCAGTTTTCCACCCCGCCAGATGCGCTGACGTGGGCTCCAATATATTTCATAACGTCTCCTCAGTGAGGAGCTATTATGCCGTCTCTCCCGATAGATGCCAAAACGCGGTGACACTTTGTAACGCCCTTCCCGACACGCTCACCCTGAATATGAGTAGGGGCGCGGTGTGATAACTCAATCTGGTCATGCCTTCTATCGGTTGAAATGGTACTTTTTGTATGGAGATGATATTCACCTGCCAGTTGCCCGTACAAGAGAATGGTTATAGTGCGCAAATTGTGAAACAAACGGACCCCATATAGCGTCATTTATCGTATTCATAGGGAAAACCAATAAGAGAATACAAGTAATATACTCCATTTCCCCAGGACACATTCACCTTGCCCCTGACTAAAGGTAAAACAATTAAAAATGTGTATACCCCCCCTAACTAATAGTGTCATCAGGCGATAAGCTGATTAATGCGCCCTTATACTCTCTAGTAGATAATTTATTTAATGAAGTAACCTACAGGAAGCCAATCACCACTATCTTTACTCAAAGTAATAGTCTCACTAGCAGATCCAGCATACTCAAACTTGGTAATAAACTGTATGATCATGTACTTCCCATCAGGTCTACCAGGAAGGCACTCTGATTTCTCCAGTGCAATCTCAGAACGTAGAACAACCATACCTAAAGGATGACGAAACTTGTCCAATGCATCATGCCATTGAGAGACAGAGAGCTCAGACTTGAATGCATTATCAGTTAATTCGTAGCTTTGGTTATAATATCCAGCATCAACGGTTTCAAGCCATGCTCTCGCTACTGATAGTGCATCATTTTCTTGAGCTGCAACAAAAAATGAAACCAAACAAGTAAAAGTAACAAGCCCCTTTTTCACCTTAAACTCTTTTATTATATTCGTGCATTCTGGGCAACAAGGAAGCCTCCTATTTAGGTCTGCAACCCGGTAGCACTTGGAGCAAGCCTAATGGCTTATCCCAAGAAACCGACAAATCCTGACGATGGTCAGCCTTGCGAACTGCTACAACAAGAAGACTCACAGGATTGCGTTGCTCGCTTTTTTAAAATGGAAATTCCGTAGTCCTTTTTCAGTTCTTCAACAACAGCTTCAAAAAATTCGGCCTTTAGCCTCATTTGCTCCAACTGTTGCTCGAGCTCCTTGATGCGCTGCTCAGCTGTCTGCTTGTCGAGATACGACATGACGTTGCTCCTGCCGGTTTTCCTGAATGGGTAAAAAGGCTAGTGCTTGCAAGCAGGCTAGCCTTTTCGTTCAGATCGTTCTGCGACAGTTTAAAAGTCTGTGGGATATAGTGCAGTCTACGTTTTACACCTGCCCCATCTTGGCCACCTCCAGCTTAAGAAGAAGGTATAAACCATACGAAGGGCCAGATATTAAATAAAAAATGTGGTCATAGGAGTGCGAACCCGATTATAGAACAGCTTCCCTACCATACTATTTGCAACTACCCTATGACCACCAAAGCCGTCGCTACGAAAATTGCCAGATTACCAGACCAGAGGAACCAAGGGTTGGCTCGACAAAAGACGTAGTGGCAAAGGACGGCACTACTTACATCTCGAGCACAGGTGTTAGCTCGATATCAAAAACTTGCGTTTCCATTATCTTGAAAATTATCAAGATTAGACTTATCGGCGCTAACTGTGAACAGCCAGATGCCTGTTTAGGTGAAATCTCGACATAATTTTCTTAAACTCTTTGATATCTTCTGCATGAAGCGTCAAAGCCCAATGGGCACGGTGTTCACCATAATCCAGTCCACCAGTGTAAATAATCGTATGATTTTGAATGCGTAGTTGGTTTCGATGAGCCTCCATCTGCAGGCCTATCTCAGGAAACCAAATGTGCAATGCTCCTGATGTAGTAAATGTAAATTGAGCAACTTGCTCATTTTCCCCTGCAAGCCTAAATGTCTTTTCAAAAACCTGGATTTGCATAGCAGCTCCTAGTTGTTGTCAACATCTAATTTTCATTCTATGCATTGACTACAATGGGATCTAGCCATTTAGGCTTCAGCACGTCATTATCAGAATATTCCGAATCAGTATGCGCTAAAATTAAAATAGTAAGACTAGCTTTCCATTATTTATATGATCTATTTTCCCAGGGCGTTTAGGGAAGGTGGGAACGTGACTCATGCTGAACCTCATCCACGAAACCGACGGGGACTCGTTCGATAAGAAAATGACTTGTTCGTATCTTCCCCCAATCACCCAGCCACAGTGTCATAACAAGCAGTGTGAAGGGATGAGGCGAAGAGTCTTTTTGGGGAGGGAGAATATGCCGTACATCAGACCCGAACTGTTTACAGCACCGGGATATTGGCACGTCTACCAAGAAAAGCGCAGCTGACACATAGAGAACCGTATCAGCTGCGCCATAGCTATGCCTCAATGCTTCTGATGGCGGGTGCTCATCCAGCCTATCTGGCCAAGCAACTTGGTCACAAAGACTGGGGTATGATCCGCACCATTTATGCTCAGTGGGTTAGCAAGGACAACCCTAATTACAGGAATGAACTGGCTGAAAAACTGGGTGTTGTTGACCCATATATGACCCACGAGCAACAGGCCAAAGCATAAGGCATTGAACCTAAATGGTTTTATGCCTTAAAACGGCATCTTGAACCCTGGCGGCAATTGCATGCCACCGGTCAGTTCGCCCATCTTGGTCTTGTTCTGCTCTTCCACACGACGCACGGCATCGTTGCAAGCGGCGGCAACCAGATCTTCCAGCAGCTCCTTGTCATCTTCCATCAGGGAGGGATCGATCTCGATGCGACGTACGCTGTGGCTACCGGTCATGGTGACCTTGACCATGCCGGCACCGGCTTCACCGGTCACTTCCATCTGGGCAAGCTGCTCTTGCATCTTCTGCATACGCTCTTGCATCTGCTGGGCCTGTTTCATCAGGTTACCCATTCCACCTTTACCAAACATATGTCGTCTCTCGTCTTGAAATCCGGCATCCAGCGCCGGGCTGTGGGCTTGTCTGTCCTAGATGGGGACAGCCAAACTGCTTTTCAACCGGGAGCCAGCTCCCGGCCACGGAATTTAGCGGTTGAGGGGCTCGATGCTCTCGTGATGGAGCACGGCACCAAACCGCTGAACTAAAAACTGTACGTTGGGATCCTGCTCCAGATCCCGGGTCACCTGCTCGCGTACCCCGAGATAAAGGCGGTGTTCGATCTCGAGGGGGGTCTCCTTGTCAGGCACCACACCAAGCGTCACCTCGACCTGCACCGGTTGACCCAGCGCAGGCCCGATGATCTCGGCCAGATCGGCGCGCGCCTTGTCGCTCACCAGATGGCGCTGCTCGGGCTTGAGAGTCAGCAACACCTTGTCCCCCTCACGCGTCATCACCGAGTTGATGGCGAGCTGGCGCAGCCGACCGCCTACCTGGGTGTGAGCAATCAGCTCGGCCCACGAGTCACCACAACCATTGAGCAGTGAGGAAGGGATAAGGCGGGTCGCCTCCCCCTCTTGCGGCTCCTCAGAGCTCTCAAGCTCGTCCCAATCAATGGTCTCCATCACTGGCTGGGCGAGCTCGCTCTGCGCCACAGGGGCAGCCGCCACCGTCGTGGTCATCGGCTGGGTCGCAGGAGCAGGGGCCACTGCAGGCTCAGTGACACTGCGCTCACCAGGTCGATAGCTCGGCTGCCCAGCCAGATCCCAGGGTGGCAGGTCGGTTGGCTGTACAGGCTGGGTAGCGGGAGCCGCTGTGCGATTGGGCGTACTGCGGGCAGGCTCAGGCACGGGCGAGGCCATAAAGCTCTGGCTGAGGTACTCCTCGTAATCCCCGTTATCACCCGCCTCGTCATAATTTTCGGCGTAGAGATCCACCGGCGGCTGCTCGCCAAACTGGACCATGGCGGGGCCACTCGGGGTGGCAGTTTGGCTGATAGCAGGCGACGGCGCACTCTGCGGCTGAGGTGCTGGCGCAGAGGCAACTGCCTGACGAGCTGGCGCAACTGGCACCGCCCGAGGAGCAGGAGCAGCTGCGCTGCTCTCTCCACGCTGGCGACTACGCAGCATATTGCGTTTGCCAAGCAGGCTTTGCATGCTCGATACCGCAGATACAGGTTCGGGCGCTTCCGAAGCAGATGCAGCCGGAACGCTATCCATCTGTACAGACGTCATCTGTGCAGGCGCCATCTCTGCAGCGGCCATCTGCGCAGTGTCGGTTGGTACCGATGGGTTCGGGTTTGCAGCAGCCCCCTCCCCCCAGCTCGCAGTATCAACCGCCATGCTGCTATTCGCGCCAGAGAGCGGGGCCGACTCGGCCTGATAACCCATACCGGCCGCCTCGCGCAGCAACTCATCCTGCTGGCTAAAGAGCTGGGCGGCTTGCGCCTCCTCTTCACCGCTCTCCTCATCCTGGCCGGTTACCTCGGTCGTGGCCGTCATGGCATCGGCAGAAGCAGTCTGTGCAGGGGGTGGAGTATGAGTTGCAGGCTCAGCGGCCGGGCGCTTTCCCAGCAGCGTCGGGGCTGCCCCCATCCCCGTGCTGGCCGAGCCAGTCATGGATGGGGGAAGCGCCGTCAGCGTGGCGGGGTGCAATACCTCGCGCCGTGGCGAGAAGGCGAGCATCCGCAGGCAAGTCATCTCCAGCGCGGTGCGGCCATCGGGTGCCCAGGGCAGATCTTTGCGGCCACCCAGCACAATCTGGTAGCAGAGCTGCACCTCTTCCGGGCTCATCGCCTTGGCCAGTTGCAGCAGGGAGTCGGCATCCGCTCCCTGCTCCTGCACGCTGGCAGGCAGCAGCTGCGCCATGGCGATGCGATGCAGCAACCCTTCGAGCTCGGCGTGGAGCTGATCAAAATCGGGGCCAAGGGTGGCGATCTCGCTGATCTTGGCCATGGTCGCCGGCGCATCCTGCCGCAAAATGGCTTCCAGCAGCTGGTGCAGATGACGGTGATCGAGCGTGCCCAACATCGTCAGCACGCTGTCGAGGCGGACGCTGCCGTTGCCGTGCGCCAGCGCCTGATCGGTCAGGCTCAGGGCATCGCGCATGCTGCCGTCGGCCGCCTTGGCCAGCGCCAACAGGGCGCGCGGCTCAAAGGGTTGTCCCTCCTGATCCAGCACCCATTCGAGCTGCTTGGCGATCTGGGTCTGATCAAGACTCTTCAGATGAAACTGCAGGCAGCGCGAGAGAATGGTGATCGGCAGCTTCTGCGGATCCGTGGTGGCCAGCAGAAACTTCACATAGGGGGGCGGCTCTTCCAGGGTTTTCAGCAGCGCGTTGAAGCTGTGACGCGACAGCATGTGCACTTCGTCGATGAGATAGACCTTGAAGCGGCCACGGGCCGGACGGTATTGCACGTTGTCGAGCAGCTCGCGGGTATCTTCCACCTTGGTGCGGGACGCCGCATCGATCTCCAGCAGGTCGACAAAGTTGCCCTGATCGATCTCGCGGCAGGTATCGCAGACGCCACACGGATGGCTGCTGATTCCCTGCTCGCAGTTGAGGCTCTTGGCCAGAATACGGGCAATGGTGGTTTTGCCGACGCCGCGGGTGCCGCTCAGCAGATAGGCGTGATGCAGCCGTCCCTGATCCAGGGCGTTGGTCAGGGCAGTCAGCACATGTTGCTGACCAACCACTTGTTCAAACGTATGGGGGCGCCATTTACGCGCCAGAACCTGATAGCTCATAAATCCATCATGCAGGGAAGACAGGGCATTGAGGCCGGATGCTAACACAAATGGACGGGAGGCTGTATCGGCTATCGGTCAGAGCGGGAGGGATCGCTTGAATTTCAAACCGATGCCCGCACGGGCACCGGTTTGGAGGCTGGCAACAGGCTGACGATAGCAGCCTGTTTATCAAACCGGGGGGCTTATTCGCCCGGCAGTTCAACCAGAGAGACCACCTTGACGCCAGCGGCGGTCAGGCGGGCATCACCACCGAGAGACGGCAGGGAGATGATGAATGCGGCATCAGCCACAGTACCGCCAGCGCGACGGATCAGCTTGACGGTGGCATCGACGGTGCCGCCGGTCGCCAGCAGATCGTCCACTACCAGTACCTTGTCACCGGGCACGATGGCGTCGGTGTGCAGTTGCAGGGTGTCGGTGCCGTATTCGAGGGCATAGGACTCCTCGATGACAGCGCGGGGCAGTTTGCCCGGCTTGCGGACCGGCACGAAGCCCAGACCCATGGCATAGGCAACCGGCGCGCCAAAGATGAAGCCGCGAGCTTCGGTACCAACAATCTTGGTGATCCCTTGATCACGATAGTGATTGGCCAGCAGATCGATGGTGGCTTTGAACGCCTCGGCATTTTCGATCAGGCTGGTAATGTCGCGAAACAGGATGCCCGGCTTCGGATAGTCGGGAATGGTCTTGATGCTCGCTTCGATAAATTTCAGGGTTTCCGGATTCATGGTTTGACCGTTTGTTTTTCGACCCAGATGGCCGTTTTATCTTAGTCTTCCCGCCAGCGGGAAATAAAAAAGCCTGTCACGCAAGAATGACAGGCCGACTCCATAGCATTATTGCCGCAATAGCTTAGGGACTTCACTTCTCCATTGCAACTGGCTCCAGCACCGGCAGGCGCATTAACCAGGTGAGCAGGATCACCATTATGAGAAGCAACAGCCCCCTGACCCATAGCAGCGGCACCACCGCCAGCGACACCGAGAAGGTGAGCAGAATGAAGATAATGGCGCGCCGCCGTGCATGCCGGCGAATACCGCGATACTGCTGCCAATCGGCAATGGGTGGGCCAAACCAGGGATGGCTTAGCAGCCAGTAGTGAAAACGGGGGGACGAGCGAGCAAACAGAGCGGCCGCCAGCAGCATGAAGGGGGTCGTCGGCAGCAGTGGCAACACGATGCCAACAATGCCGGTCACAAAGGCCAGCCACCCCAAGATCATCAGACACCAGCGCTGCATTGCCACCTCTCATCTCTGTTTATGGCTGTCTAGCCTAACAGAGTTTGGCTGATAGCTGACAGCGGGGCACAACCCCACTACAATCTGCCCTCTTTTTTCTCCTTATCTCTTCGGAAAGCAGTTATGCGCGTTATTTTGGCCCCCATGCAGGGGGTACTGGATCACCTGATGCGGGAGGTACTGACCTCCGTCAACGATTACGATCTCTGCGTAAGCGAATTTATCCGGGTCGTTGATCAGCTGCTGCCCGCCAAGGTGTTCTATCGCCTCTGCCCCGAACTGCTGCAAGATGGCAAAACCCGTGCGGGAACCCCGGTACGGGTCCAACTGCTGGGCCAACATCCCGAATGGCTGGCCGAGAACGCCGTGCGCGCCATCGAGCTGGGCTCCCCCGGGGTCGATCTCAACTTCGGCTGCCCCGCCCCCACCGTCAACAAGAGCAAGGGCGGCGCGGTGCTGCTCAAAGAGCCCGAGACCATCCATCGCATCGTCAAGGCAGTGCGCGACGCGGTGCCCGCCCATCTGCCGGTGAGCGCCAAAATTCGCCTTGGTTACGATGACAAGGATCTCTATCTGGAGAACGCTCATGCTGTTCATCAAGGCGGCGCCAACGAGCTGGCCGTCCATGCCCGCACCAAACGTGAAGGGTACAAGGCGCCCGCCCACTGGGAGTATGTGGATGCCATTCGCCGCGCCTTGCCGATCCCCGTCACGGCCAACGGCGAGATCTGGGATCGTCAGGATGCCCTGACCTGTGCCAGCGTCTCCGGCTGCGACTCCCTGATGGTGGGGCGCGGCGCCATCTCCCTGCCCAATCTGGCCAACGTGATGAAAACCGGCTGCTCCCACATGAGCTGGGCCGAGGTACTGCAATTGATGGTGAGCTACACCGAGCAGGACTTGGCCAGCGAAAAGGCTGACTACTACCCCAGCCGGATCAAACAGTGGTTCAGCTATCTCAAGCGGGAATACCCGGAAGCAGATCTGCTGTTTCAGGATATCCGGGTACTCAAAGAGACGGATCCCATCCGCGATGCCTTGCTGCATGCGGCCAAAAGCCACGGCTAACCGTCGTTAACTTGACTCATATCATCTTGATAAAGTTATCGGATCCCTATACTGCCCCGAATCTGTCGTCTGTCCTGTGGGGGATAATGTGTGTGAAATGACGCAAGCACAGTTGACTGTCTGGCGTAATCGCCTGCTGTCCGACTGGGCCCAGGTACGAGAAACGCTGATCGGTCAGCTGAAAGCCTGTCGCCGTGACGAGTGGGCCGAAAAGCTGGATCACTGCGAACAGGATCAACTGGTCGAGCTGACCAGCCGGCTGGACCTGCCCAAAGTGGAGCAGAGCGTGGCGCATCTCAAACGGATCGATGCCGCACTCTGTCAGATGGATCTCGGCCTCTACGGCCTCTGTTCCGACTGCGAAGAGCCTCTGGCCATCGAATCGCTGGAGCAGGATCCGACCCTGCAACGCTGCCCGCGCTGCGAAGCCCGCTATCGCAAGGGATTCCACGCCCACGAGCTCTGAAAGATGCACCAACCGGTGCATCCTCTCTTTACTGCCTCACTGGTGACACTGCCATTCCTGTCCAATACTCGACTATATGAGCCGGTTCGAGGGGATGAGTCGTGTACAGACTCTTGTTGTTATGGTGTTTATGCTGTCAGGCCGCCGCACAGGAGTCTTTGGTCGTTGGCTGGGGCGACTGGCAGCCGTTCAGCTATCGCAATGAACAGCATCAGCTGCAAGGGCTGGATATCGAACTGCTCAATGCCATCCTGCAGCGGGCTGACTATCAGGCTCGCTTCATCGAAATGCCCTGGACAAGGGTGCTGCACGAATTGGAATTTGGCACGGTTCAACTGGCCATGTCCGCCAACATCACCACCGAGCGTCAGCAATATGCCCGCTTCAGCCATGCCTATCGGGAAGAGGAGACGGTCATCATCGTCCGCAAGGAGGATGAACCACGCTGGCGCACCATCACCACTCTGGAACAGCTGATCAATACTCCCGATTTTCATATCGGTCTGCTCAAGGGGTTTGACTACGGCGAAGCCTTTCGCCGCCTTGTCGCTGACCCCAAGGTGAAACCTCGGCTACAGGAGCGATTCACCCTGGAGCAACTGCTCAAGATGCTCAACGGCGGGCGGATCCAGGGGTTTATCCTCGACCCGAACAGCCTGCAGGAGTGGGAGCATCAGGGTATCACCCTGAAGCAGCTCCATATCCTGCTGCATATCGAGCGCACTCCAGTTCACCTGATGCTCAGCAAGAAGAGCACATCGCAAGCCCAGCTGGATCGGCTCAATCAGGCGATCGACCAACTCAAGCAAAGCCCCGAATATCAGCAGATCCTGACCCGCTATACCTCTGGGCTACTCGCAGAATAACAGCGGGAGAGCCGATGGCTCTCCCGTTCTCTACGCTGGTTCCGTGAAATAACGTATCAGGAACCACTTCAACTGCACGACTGACCAAGCACAATGCCGGCGAGATGGGAGAAGTGATGGATCTCGTGAGTAGCATCGCACTCACCACTCTGTTTGCCCGGGTTATACCAGCAGGTAGCAAGCCCCTGCGCTGCCGCACCGGCAATATCGGTCTTGGGATTGTCACCCACCATCAGCACTCTGGCCGGATCCGGAGCCCCCATCAGTGAGAGGGTGTGCTGAAAAATGGCGGGATCTGGCTTGGTAACCCGGATCTCGTCGGAAATAACCAGCGGGGCGAACCACTCGCTCCAGCCCAGCTTGCCAAGTCGGCCTCGCTGGGGAACGCTGAAGCCGTTGGTGATGATGCCCATCTTCACCTTGTCCTTTAGCAGCTGTAGCGTCTCCACTACCCCATCAAGGGGCATGCTCAAGGCAACGATCTGCGCCAGAAAGGTGTTGTTCATCACCATGGGATCAACATTGACCTGCTCGGCAAAAAGGGAGAAGCGCGTCTCTTGCAGCGCTGTAGCATCGATTTCGCCATTGTTGTACTGCTGCCACAAACCGTGGTTAAGAGTGTGATAGGCCGCCATGCCAGCCTCATCCACCTGTACGCCATAGTGGCGAAGGGTTTGCTCCAGCGCCTGTGTCACCGGGAAATCGAGCAGGGTCTCATCCAGATCGAACAGCACCCAGTCATAGCTTGTCTTGTTCACAAAAATCCTTGTCATCAGTCAGGTTGTTCCATGCTGTGGCGCCCCGTTCTGCCCAGCGGACTGGCCAGCAGATCCAGCGTCAGACGCACGCCAAAGCCTGTTACTTCGCTTGAAACCACCCCGTTGCCTCCCTTGTTGCGAAAACCGCTCAGGTCAAAATGCAGCCAGGGAGTCTGCTCGGGGACAAAATGAGAGAGAAAACGGGCCGCATCGATATGATCCGGGGAGCTGCCCGGCGCACACTGCAACAGATCGGCCCATTCACTCTCGATGTTGTCGTCATAATCCTCATCGAGCGGAAACGGCCAGACCCGCTCTCCGCTGCGCTGCCCCATATTGACCAGCGATACCAGCCATTCGGTGCGGTTGGTAAAGACGCCGCTGTAACGGCTGCCGAGCGCCCGTTTGCAGGCACCGGTCAGGGTGGCGTAGTCGATCAGCAGATCCGGGGTATCCTGCGCCGCCATTGCCAGCGTATCAGCCAGCACCATCCGCCCCTCCGCATCGGTATCGACCACTTCGATGGTGGTACCGTTGATGGCCGTGACGACCTCCCCGGGCCGATAAGCATGAGGGCCGATATGGTTCTCGGCAATCGCCAGCCAGCAGTGAACTTCATAGGGTAGCTGAGCTCTGCTGATGGCATAGAGGGTGCCGAGGGCCACCGCGCTGCCTCCCATGTCGAGATGCATGCCATACATGCTGCCGGAGATCTTGAGGTTGTAGCCGCCGGAGTCGTGACAAATACCCTTGCCTACCAGCGCAATACGGCGCACCGGCTTGGGGGGGTAGTAGCTGAGCTTGACCATGGCGCCCTGATTGTCTTCCGAGCCACGGGCCACGGCCAAGAAGGCACCTGCCCCCAGCTCGGCCAACTGGCCCTGATCATAATGGAGGCAGTGCCACCCCTCCTCCTGCGCCAACTGGCTGAGAAACTCGCGATAGTTGGCAGCGGTCAGCTCGGAAGCGGGTAGCACCGCCAGATGGCGGGCCAACCCGTTACCGCCCGCTTCGCTGTAGATCCGGGCCAGATCCAGCACCACCGCCGGAGACACAACTACCTGCTGATAGCTCCAGCTGCTTTCATTGCGGCTCTTGCTGGTCGGCAGCGGCATATTGGCGGCGAGCAGGGAGGAGAGCACCAGCTCGGCCAGCACTCCCCGCTCGGAGGCAGAAAAGCCCTCGAGGTGAAGACCGACCCGCTCGGCTTTTAATCCGGACAAGGGCGCAATCCAGCTTCGCACCTGCTTGTAGAGGCGGTGATCCCGCTCCACGCTGCCCGCCACACAGACGACCAGCAGCAGGCTGTTGCCCTGCATCAGGGTAAAGGGGGCTTTTTTGCCCAGCGCCTGCAGGGTGTTGACACCCGATAGCTGGGGATGAGCCAGGATCGCCTCCTTCTGATCTTCGGCGATCAGCAATATCTGTATAGGAAGCGCCTGCTCGAGGGCCTGGACGAGAGTGGCATCCTGGCAATCGATAGCGGGAGGAAGATAGGTAAAGGGAGTGATCACAGGCATATACCTCATCCGTGAAGAGATACCTGATCATACCTAACAAACAGGCGGGACGACCAGTTTTGCCCTGAAAAACCAGCACAAACAACATCTTCACCACGCAGGAGTGATATTGCGCAATGTCTGTAGAGTATTTGGAAAGAGAAAAATTGGGGTGATGAAAAGTAGCTGAAAAAGGAAAAACAGAGAGGAAGTTGGTTGCGGGGGCCGGATTTGAACCGACGACCTTCGGGTTATGAGCCCGACGAGCTACCGAGCTGCTCCACCCCGCGTCCGAATTGTCACCCCAGACCGAGCAGATGTCTGTGGCGTTTGTCTGCCTTCGATGGTTTACACATCGCAGGTTGACGAAAAAGTTGGTTGCGGGGGCCGGATTTGAACCGACGACCTTCGGGTTATGAGCCCGACGAGCTACCGAGCTGCTCCACCCCGCGTCCGAA